>NZ_JAVDUS010000007.1:0-377571 GCF_031456485.1 Bacillus sp. 3255 | reverse complement strand
CTTTACACGATCTTTATCTTGAATGGCTAGATGCTCCGTGATTTGTCGGTACGTCCATTTTTCCACTAGATGCAGACGTATCGCCTCAAGCTTCGTTTCCTCTGGATAAGTATTGTACGTTTGTCCCTTAAACCCCATAAAAAACACCCCTTAGAATTCATCGGATTAACCAGGGGGTTTTTCCAATGTCTATTCTAAGGGGTGCACATTATAGCTGTCGCGGGTGCTATTTTTTTCATTTTCTTCTTAGTACGTATTCGCTATGCTTCAGCGCCGTTCATAAACCCGGCTATATTTCGAAACAAACCGTTTTCATTCGGTCTAATTATTACTTTCGTAATGATCGGGATTAGCTTTGCTATTCCATTCATTACACCTCAGCTGCTTTCTTCTGTAAACCATTTGTCACCGGTTTTCATCGGAATGGTTATGTTGCCGTCATCCCTAGTGGCAGCGCTTTTGGGGCGACGGGGCGGCAAGTTAGCTGATGAAAAGGGAAATCCGTTTCTTATGTATATAGCAGCAGCACTTCTTATGATCGGTTTCATTTGTTTGTCTTCAGTCGTTGGCATGTCGCCAGTCTTTATTGCGATCTTTCTTATTTTCGGTGTCCTTGGTCAATCGTTCATGCAAATTGCAATGTCGAACACCGTTTCACGAACGCTATCAAAAGAGCATATAGGAATAGGAATGGGACTGTTCTCCATGATCACTTTTATTTCTACGGCTGCATCTACAGCTGCACTCGGCAAGGTACTGGATTACGGCACATCGACCGTTCGCTTAAATCCGATACCTCAAAATAGCACTACTTTCGTATATAGCAACATTTTCCTGGTATTAGCCATTCTGGTCGTTGTGATCGTCGCATTTTATTATGTACAATTTGGGCGTGTAGCTAAAATGGTTAAGAACGAAAAGATGGATAGCGAATAAGTAAGGTACACATCCTTTCCTACGGAATAGTTGAACTAACAGATGAAAGAGCCACTCCAGAATTCGGAGTGGCCTATTCGCTATCTTATAAACATCTTGTTGTGTTTAGATGATGTTTGGTGTTTTGATAATGTCCGGTGAACCATATCATAAGTTTAATCTGAAGCTACGTTAATCTGCCCGTTACTTCAATAAAACAGGGAGCAGTTGCCGGCCGCGGCAATCTACTCCCTACTTTTGAACTAACGTTCTATTAGTTCAATGCTTTTCCTTGAATCAAGCTTCTTATCTATATGAATGAATTAGAGTAAGCCCTTGCGATTGAAATCAATCAAATCAGGGTTTGCCTCCTCAAGCATATCTTCAAACTTATCCCACCCATTTAATTTCGCAAAATTTGCTTCCTCTAATGTGATTGGAACTAACCATGACATAACAATTGGAAAGTTGTCATTCCCGAAAAATGTATGAAACGAATTTGGAAAATAAATAGGAAGTGTAACATACAATGCTTCTAATCTTGAATTATCAAATAAAGAACCATATGGGCCAATTACGTCCCCTCTTAAGTACGCCATTTTATTGTTTAACGCCTTTAAACCAACTTGTTGGATGATTCCGGGAATATTTTTATCTCCAAACGTTGAATCCGAAACAAAAACTAATTCTTGTCGAATTTGTTTTCCTGAAACAGATGATTTTAACGTGTCATTACTCAAACCTAAAGTTGAATATGTCGTAGTTCCAGAAAACGGATGGCCATTACTGTATTTCACTATTTGAAATGGAAGTTTATTACCATCTGCGTCCTTACTCCAACAATATTGGATTGTACCCGGATGCCTTTCCAAAAATTATAATAAATCATTCATATCTCCTCCTATTTCCTTTCATCGGTGAGACCGTCAAGCCCTTCAGGAACTAAAGGCTTCTTCTGTCAATTCCAGATTAATGCTGGCGGCAGCAATACTGCCAGCCGCAGCAGCCACGATGAGTTGTGAGGGGAATCCAGTGGTCACTTCCCCAGCTGCAAATAAACCAGGTACCGTGCTTTTTCCCATTCCATCGGTTAGGATTCCACCTAGATCGTTTACCGCATAACCAAGTTCTTGTTGAAAACCAGCCCGTGGGACCCACTTAGGTGCAATGAATCCGCCTGTTCTCTCTATTCTAGATCCGTCCGTGAACTCCACTAGCCGCAACTTGCCATCACTACCATGAAAAGCAGATACAGATTGTTCAGAGACAACGATGTCACGGGAAGCTAATATTTGCTTTTGTTCATTAGTCAGAATGCCAGGGCCATTGGTACAGACGATAAGATCGCGACTCCAATTATAGAGCAACTTTGCATGTTGGAACACGCGGGGATGATCCCACAACACAAATAACGATTTGTCCCTGAGTTCCCAGCCGTCACAATATGGACAGTAAAAGAGGCTTTTTCCATATAAATTCCTGACACCTGGGATATCTGGCAATGTTTCTTGCAGGCCTGAAGCGAACAATAGCTTGCGAGCTTGAATTTGTTCCCCCTCGTGTGTAGATATTAAAAATCCTGCATTAAGCTTGCGAATATCCGTAACTTCAACGGGATGATGCTCTACTGACGGATACTTCAGCACCTCCTCGTACGCGACACGCCGAAATTCTGCTGGTGTAACACCATCGCGTGTAAGAAAACCATGTGAAGCATGCGTAACGGCATTTCGTGGCTTGTTATGATCGAACAAAGCTACGTTTCTCCTTGCCCTGCCTAGAACTAATGCTGCATTGAGTCCAGCCGGGCCCCCGCCAATGATTGCACAATCGTAAATCATGTTAATCCTCCTTCTCAGTATGGTTGCAGGAACAAAACTATATTCAATTATTTTACGGGCCGCTTAACGTACGAAATCCGCGTTTTGTTGGCTGAACCTCATGTAGTCCGTTTCCGGAATCCTGTAATTCTTACAATATAAAATATCCTTGATCTGATCCGTTGTTAAACCTAAATCAAGATACAGTTGAATCGTATTTATCAGATCAACAATAGAATCATCAAACTCACGTTAATTATTGGCATGACAAGAAACCGTGAGTAATCCTTTCTGCTAATAATACCGGACGGATCTGGCACTGATCCCGGTTAGTTTAGCGATTTTACTTATTTTCAAATCATGAACTCCCTTCTTTGTAATGATTAGTTTCATCATAAAGTATGACACTAGCGTTAAAGTCAAGTCCTTTTTCTGCAGATATGGATAAGGTTTTGTTGCGTATAACTGCCCGTTAGCTTAATGCCCCATTGCAACTAAATTGTTGTTAATCATACGCTTTAACTCAGCAAAAAAACGTTCACCCAGAGTTAATGAGTGAACGCTTTTTTATTTCAAAACTTTGTTTGTCTTTTCAAAACTTCATTTGTAATTTCAAAACTTTATTTGTCATTTCAAAACCAATTTGTCATCCAACATTTTTATTTCAAAACCCGCGTTGACAATCCCCGCTCCACGCAATAAAATATTTTTACGTAAAAATATTTCCACACAAAGGAGACTCATCCAAATATGAAAACAATCATTTTCGGAGTAAGCGGAACCGTCGGAAAAGCATTAACGAAGGATCTTGCCGTTAAGCACCATGATGTCTATGGAAGCTATCATTCGAATATACCATCATTTTTACCTTCCGATCGTTCGATTCAGCTTGCAATCGCTGATCTGGATTTACTGGACACCTTTCTACATGAAGTGAAGCCCGATTTCGTCGTAATGGCATTGCGCGGTGATTATGCGAAGCAGCTTCAGTTCCATGTGAGAACTGCTGACTACTTGAGACATGCAGGCGGTCGAATGGTGTTGTGTTCAACCTCGAATGTCTTTGATGCCAGTATCGATTCCCCGCATTATGAAGAGGATCTTCCCTCGGCTGCAAGCGATTATGGACGATTTAAAGCGGAATGTGAAAAAGTATTGGCCGAGCTGCTGGCAGACAAGTTAATCATCGCGCGGATTCCGGCACTTTATGGCCGGGATACGCCTCGAACGAACGAGTTGCGACAACAGCTCCAGACCGGTGAGCCTATCAAGCTCTATAGCAATTTATATTCCACCAGAAACACGGACCATCATTTGGCCTTGCAACTTATCTATTTGATGGAGCATGAGCTGACGGGCATCTACCACCTCGGCACTGCTGATTCTATGAATCATGCCGAATTCACGAGGAAACTGTTGACACGATGGGGTTATCACGATGCGGTATGCGAGGTATTGAAGCAGGATACTTTTCACTCCGTCATTCCCGATAGATATGATAACTCCCTGCTAACCCGTAAACCTTGGCCGAAGAAGCTGCAGCTCACGCACGAGCAGTTGATTGCATTTTTATCATAACAAAAAAGGCCCGGCTGCGACCTGCTTCTGATTTTAAATCCGGTACTGACTTGTGAATTGGAAAATCTCATCGACCGCTTGCCGGTACCCGCCTGACTTCTGAAAGGTTTCCTTCATCATGAAAACCGCTTCTTTGAAAAAGGCGTCATTCAACACACGCTCTGCAGCTTCCCGCAGCTGATTCGCCGTCAAGCTCTGCATGTGCAAGCGAATGCCTGCACCGATGCCGGCAACCCGCCCCGCTATGATCGGCTGGTCCGCGCTTTGCGGGATGACGATGAGAGGAACCCCATAATAGAGACCTTCATGGGTACTGTTCATTCCGCCATGCGTAATAAATAAAGCAGCGTTCTGCAGGACATCTGTCTGCGGAACATAATTTCGGACGATGAAATTGGGTGGAATTTCTCCAAGATCGGTAATGGGAGTTCTATTCCCAACCGACATGACAATGGAATGTTCCGTATTTCCGAAAGCCTCCATACAAAGCTTATAGAACTCAACAGCTTGGTTAAAGACGGTCCCCAGCGAAATGTAAATGCATTTCTTGCCTTGGATTGCAGGTAAGTCGATGCTTTCATGCACTCGTGGAGCGATAGAGGGGCCGACAAATGTGTAAGATTGGTCGAACGCTTGCCCATCAGGCTGGAACTCCCTTGTTGTATAGACGATTGTAAGCGGCGCCGGGTTACAGAACACCTCGTAAGGCGTTTGAATCTCCACAGCGTATCGATCGCTAATCCTTCCCGCAAGGCTCTGAAATTGATCATAGATAGGTGTAACGATTTCCGCTGGGACTTCCGCTTTAAATCGCTCTAACATGGAATCGAATGCTTCTTGCGTCTGTGCAAAGGATGTACAAGAGTTGATAGCAGGAAGCTTAAGGATTTGAGCAAGGATGCGTCCGCAACCGAACATGGAATCATGGATCATGTAATCGAAATGTTCATCTTGGATCTGGTCAAGAACGCTAGGTATGACGATGTCTGCCGTATGTAATAGACCGTTGATTCTTTCAAGTGCATAGTTTCTTCCGCCTGACAGAAAAGCTTTAATAAATTTAGTTTCGTCAAATGTACGTACGGAAGCTCCCGCCTTCTCCAAACGCTCGCGATATGCTTCTATAGCGAAATATACGACTTCTTCTCCACGCGAAACAAGCTCCTGCACAACGCCAATCGTAGGATTGATATGCCCCTCTGATCCGGCGTTAATAAATAATACACGCGCCATCGCTAGCCCTCCTTAGTTATTGTTCTCTAAGTTTATCATATACCGCAAAGCATAAAAAAGCGGACCTTCTTGTACAAGAAAGTCCGCATAAATACGTACCGAGCCGGCAGCAGGCAAGTGCACAGCACTTGATCTGCCGTAAGAGCAAGCAGTCCACTCGAATGAGGCCTCACTTCCTCAATCGATCCGTCATGATTCCATTTCACCGCCTTAGTCCTAAGCAGGATTAACCTCATTCCTGGCATTCCCCTGTAAATAAGCGGCCACATTCCCTACAGCGATGTCCATCAACCGGCTCCTGGCCTCGAAGGTGGCCCATGCCATATGCGGCGTTACGATGCAGTTCCTGGCATGCACGAGCGGATTGTCCTTGCCTGGCGGTTCTATGGTGAGTACATCCAAGGCGGCTCCAGCAATCGCCCCCGCGTTCAGCGCTTCAGCCACATGGCGCTCGGCCAACAAGCCCCCTCGCGATGTATTGATGAGGAAAGCGGAAGGCTTCATCAGGGCGATCCTCACCGAATTCAGCAGCCCTTCCGTCTCGGGGGTGAGCGGGCAGTGCAGGCTTACGAAGTCCGAAGCGGCGAGCAGCTGCTCCAGCGGTACCCGTTCCACGCCTTCTTCCCCTGCTTCCGGCAATCGGCCTTCTCTGCCGGCAACCAGGACGCGCATCCCGAACGCCTGAGCCAAACGGGAGACCTGTTTGCCAATTCGCCCATAGCCGACAATGCCGATTGTTTTCCCCGCCAAAGCGATCTGCCTGCCAAGCGTATAGCTGAAGTCCGGCGATTCCGCCCATCCGCCTGAACGCACGCTTTCCCCATGTTGGCCTACCCTGTGACATAGCTCCAGAATCAGAGCAAATACGAATTGAGCCACGGAATCCGTCCCATATTTCGGCACGTTGGTCACGCAAATGCCTTGGGCGGCAGCCGCTTCGACATCAACAACATTGTAACCAGTCGCCAAAACCCCGATATATTTCAGTCGGTTTAGACCGGTAAATGCCTCTTTGGTAAGCGGCGTTTTGTTCGTTAACACGATGTCCGCTCCTTGAATGCGTTCCTTAACGAGCTCCGGCGGCGTGCGATCGTACACCGTCATCGTTCCCAGCCTCTCCAGCTCTGCCCAGCTCAAATCCCCGGGATTGAGCGTATACCCGTCAAGCACTACGATGTGCATGCTTTCACCTCTTGATCAGTACTGCGTATAAATGACTTTATTTTCCGTGTAGAACTGCTGATTGGTACTGCCGATGGAGAAAGCCCCAAAGCCGGACAGCTTCACGCCGCCGAACGGCATATGCGCTTCGCTTGCCGTACCATGATTAATGTGTACCATCCCGGCTTCGAGACGTGCGGCGAACGCATTCGCATCGTTCAATTCATCCGTGAATACCGATGCGGCCAGGCCATACTCGGTCCCATTGGCGATCCGCAATGCGTCTTCCTTCGTATCGGCTTCAATGACCGAAAGCACCGGACCGAAAATTTCCTCGCGGGCAATCGTCATGTCTTCGGTTACCTTCACGAACAATGCCGGCTCCATGTAAGCGCCCGTTTGGTACGTTCCGCCGCTGAGCACAGCGCCGCCATACAGCAGCTCCGCTCCCTCTTCCTTGCCCAGTCGGACGTAACGCTGCACGGATTCCAGCTGATCTTGGTTCACGAGCGGGCCCATATGAATGCCTGGTTCCCAGGCCGGGCCTACGCGCAGCCCCTTCACTTCCTCCAGCAATGCCGCTGTGAGTTGCTGTGCCTGCGATTTAAGTACCACTACCCGGCTGATGGATGTGCACCGCTGACCGGAGCAAGCAAATGCTGCAGATACGATCTGCTTCGCTGCGCCCGCAAGGTCCGCATAGTTCAATACCACGGCGGCATTCTTACCGCCGAGCTCCAGCTGCGTGCGCACCAAACGCTCGGCAGCTATCTGTTGAATGCGCAAGCCGAGCTCCGTAGATCCCGTGAAGCTGATCCCTTTGACACGGCGATGCTTCGTAAGCGGATCTCCCACGCGGGAGCCTCCGCCTGTCACCATGTTCACGACTCCGCTCGGAACTCCGGCTTCTGTGAACAGCTCCATGAGCCTTGCCGACGCCCAAGGCGTTGCAGAAGCAGGCTTGAACACGACGGTACAGCCGTAGGCCAGTGCGGGAGCGATCTTGCGAACCGGGGTAACTACCGGGAAATTCCATGGGGCAATGGCCGCAACGACGCCAATCGGATAACGGACAACCGTATTGCTGACATTCCGGCGTTCGCTTGGAGCTGTTTCGCCCAAGATCCGCGAGGCTTCGCCGGCGGCAAACCGCGCTTCCTTCGCCGCCCGGGCCACTTCGCCACGGGATTCGGCGATCGTCTTGCCCTGCTCGGCAGACAAGCGATAAGCCAGCTCGTCGCGGTCAAGCTCCAGCAGGTCTGCGAACCGCAGCAGCATCTGCCCCCGCTCCGGGCCCGGCACCGCGGACCAGCTTGAGGAGGCGGCATCCGCCGCCTCAACGGCTCTGTTCACGTCTGCGGCGTCGGAATCGGCGAAGCGCCCGAGTACCCTTTCGCGCTCTGCAGCGTGAAAGATAGGGAATGAACGTCCTCCCTCTGCAGGCGTCCACTCGCCGTTGATGTAGTTGCCATAGTTTTTACCGGCCGCTTCCTGCAGCCAACTAAGCATTTCATGCTCTGACATCACACATTCGCTCCTTTCGTTACCTGACCGTAACGGTAGTGGACTTGGACATTGCGGCGCGGCATAGCTGTTTGAGATCTTCATGGGTCGGTTTCACAGGATTAACCGGCACGTTGCCCGATTGCATCGCTTCTTCGGCAATCATATCCAGTGCCTCCTCCGTTACGCCATAATCCGAAAGCGTCTGTGTAATGCCGATATCCGCTTTCAACCGGCGAATCGCAGCAACTGACAGCTCTGCACCCTCCCGCAAGGAAAGATCGTCGGTCTTCTCACCGAAAATGACGGCAATTTCCTTGAATTTCTCCAAATTTCCAATCAGATTGAAGGCCATAACTTCAGGCAGCAGGATCGCGTTAACGACACCGTGTGGAATTTTGAAATGTGCGCCCAGCGGAATAGCAAGCGCATGCGAAAGCCCGAGACGCGTCGGATTGAACGCCATGGCCGCGATCAGACTGGCAAGCAGCATATCGTGCCGCGCTTGCAAATTCTCTCCTTGGACGACGGCAGTCCGCAGACTGCGGGCAATCATCTTCATCGCCTGGATCGACATGCCCTCGGATATCGGCTGTGTTGCTTTATTAACGTAGGATTCCAATGCGTGCGTCAAAGCGTCCATTCCCGTGGAAGCCGTGAGCGCAACCGGTAAAGAGACCGTCAGTTCCGGATCGCATAATGCCAATGACGGACAATTATACGGGCTGCCCACGCTCAGCTTGACCTTCGCTTTCTTGTCGGAAAGCACCGACCAAATCGTAAGCTCACTACCGGTCCCTGCAGTCGTTGGAACCGCAATGACTGGAGCTCCTTTGCGCGGCACTTTGTTGATGCCTACATAGTCGCGAATGTTGCCTTCGTTGCCTAGCATCAAGCCGACAGCCTTCGCCGTATCGAGCGAGCTTCCGCCGCCAATGCCGACAACCAGGTCGCAGCCTTCGGATTGGGCCAGCTCCGTTGCCGCTGCAACCGATTCAATATTCGGATCGGGTTCAATGTCCGAGTAGATGACATATGGAATTTCTTCTTCACTTAACGGTGCTGTTAGCCGGTCGACGCCGCCTGCTTTAAGGACGCCGGGATCACTGACGATAAGCACCTTGCTTCCGCCAAGCTCACGAACATGGCGTGGCAATGTCTTCGCAGCTCCATGGCCGAACTCTATGGCCGTCGGCAGCTCATATCGGAATATCCGGTTGATCATCTTATTTCCTCCTTTATGTTCAATCCATATTTTTGGGCAGCGAGGCTACCACGCTAAATCCCCGGTCCGGCCTCCGGTCTATATGGAGACCGTATTCAGTTCCGTACAGCATTTGCAAACGATCGTGAATGTTCTTCAAGCCAAGACTCTTCTTCGGCTCGGCATATTGTCCGGCATGCTTGTGCAAAGCGCTGCGAATAGCCGCCAATTTCTCATCGCTGATCTCCGCTCCGTCATCCTCCACACCGATATGAAGCGCTTGCTCATCGACAGCCGCCCAGATCGTAATCGTTCCTTGCTCTTCCTTCATCTCAATCCCGTGAAAGATGGCGTTCTCCACCAGCGGCTGAATGATAAGCTTCGGAATCTGGTAATTTAACGTCTCCTCAGGAATACGGGTTTCGAGCTCGAAGCGGTCTCCATACCGGAACTTCTGGATGCTGATGTAATCTTTGACATGCTGTAGCTCCTCATAGAGGCTGACAATAGGCGCGCCCTTGATACTAAAACGGAAAATTTTCGCCAGACTGACCGCCATCTCCCCAATATCAGGAGCTTGATGAATGTCCGACAGCCATTTGATGGACTGCAGCGTGTTATACAGAAAGTGCGGGTTAATTTGCGCTTCCAGCGACGCCAGTTCAGCTTCTTTTTGCTTCAAATTAGAGACGAATACCGTTGAGATCAAGTTCTGAATGTCGCCGATCATAATATTGAAATGCTTGTTGAGCTTTCCAATTTCATCCGAATTGTCCACTCTGGCGCGGACTGACATGTTGCCTTCCGCCACCTTCTCCATGAGCCGGATCAAGTTGGAAATGGGCCGTGTGATGCGCCGGCTTAGCAAGTAAGCGATAATGGTGCTCATCACCGTCATGATACAGACGGAGATCAATATAATATTTTTGACTCTGGATGCATCGACGAACAATTCGTTGGCAGGAACAACTGTAATTATTTTCCATCCAGTTGTATGGATCGTTGCGAACGCGACCAGCTTTCGAACATCGGGTTCATCGGTGAAATAGTAGCCGTTATCCTCCGCGAACACAGGCTTGAACAGCGCGCTCTTCGCCGCTTCCAGCTGCTGGGTAACAAGCAATTTGTCGCTGATGGAGATTACGTTGTTCACATCATCCAGAATCATCGTGTATCCGTTCGGAGCCACACGGCCGGTTGTATAGATGTTCTCTAAGGTTCTCTCATTGACGTCCATCCACAGGATACCGATTTGCCGGCCGTATGAGTTGCGAACTTTCTTCAGGAAAGTGACTACATTGGCATTCGAGCTAATCGTATACCCGCTTACTTTGTGGGAAGGCGACCACTTGGCATCCGCCGAATCGGATTGGCTAAATGCCTGAAACCATGGAAAATCAGTGAAATTCGGCTTCTCTCTTAGTTGATTGGCCGAGGAGAAATAGGTTCCGTTCGTATCGATGAAATACATGCCGTTAATATCGTTACGGTAAATCGTATATTTATTCATCTCATCTTCAACGCTTCGGCTGATTTGGCTTTTTTCATAATCGGAGGCATACGGATACGCTTCAATTTGCTTTTTGATCGGGTTAGGCAGGTTGAAAGAGTCGTAGAAAGCCGTATTGGCCGCCTTCTCGGCATCCTCCAAAATGACTTCCGAGTTGATGGAAAGCTGATGAACGGTTTGCTGGATCGAACGGCTCAAGTTATTGTTGATAATATGCGTCGCTACACTGTAGGCAAAATAACTGACGACCGTCAAAGGCAGTACGACCAGACTTAGAAAAGATAGCATCAGCTTGGTGAATAAATTCAAACGCACCTTTTTCATGGCGCAAGCTTCCTGAATTCACCAGGCGTCATCCCCGTATGCTTCTTAAACATCTGCCCGAAGTGGCGAAAATCCTTGTAGCCTACCGCTTCCGCAACCTCATAGTTCTTCATGCCGCCTCCGGCAAGTAATTCCTTCGCCTTCTCAAGCCGCAGTACAGCCAGAAAATCGGAGAAGTTGCTTCCCGTTTCTTGAACGAATAAATAGCTGAGATAGCTGCGGTTTAAGAACACTCGGTTCGCTGCGTCAGCAAGCGATATATCATCCTTGTAATGCAGATGAAGAAACTCGATCACATCGCGAATGACTTTACTGTACGGTTTGGGCAAATGCTGATGTAGGGTGTGCACGGATTCCTGAAATAAAGCTTCCAAGCTTATCACGGCTTCATTCAGCGTATCGGACAAGTACAAGACTTCACGCACCCGCTCATGCAAGTCCGTCTGGATTTCACGGCTCCGTTCCTTCAGCAGCAGTTCCAGTGATTCCGCCAGCTTCAAATAAAAAGCTTCGATGCTCTCCGGATCGTACATGCAGTCTTTGGCAAAACGAACCTTCAATTTCTCCATTTCGTCAAGCATCGCCTTCGTACTGCCCAACTGCAGCGACTGCATGATCGTCTGAATGATATCGTTACCTGAGAAGGCTTTGCCCGCTTCCTCACCCGCGAAAGCGAAGATCCGTTTGGCCGGGTACAGCCAGCGTAATTTCAACGCGCGGTCGGCATCGCGATAAGACCGGCGCAGCCCCTGAAGGCCGGAAGCGATACTGCCGAAGCCCCAGGTGGTCGGCACGCGCAAATATTCCAGCACTGCCGCTTGCGCCTTGACTACAAATTCCTCCATCTTTTTGTAATCGCTCTCATCTTGATTTATAACTAACACGAGACTTCCGGGACGAAGATCGACAAGCTCGCCGGTCCCCTCTGTCCGAAGCAGTTCTTCGAGAATATTTTGTACGGCATAATGAAGCAATCCGCCATCCCGGAACAGGGTGCTTTTCTCTTTGAACGAATTGATTTTCACCAGGGCAACGGCATTTCTGCCGCAAATGGAATCATTTAAGCCGACCACATGCTCATAACGCTTAAGCTCTTTCACACCGGATTCGCCGAACAACAGCTCCTTCAGCACTTTCTGTCTGGCTATGCCGACCGATTGCTGCAGAAGGTGTGACAGTTGATCCTGCTCACGAAGCTTACCCCGTTCGTCAACAATTTCTTGCGTCACTTTGTCGATCGTTTGTCCCAGCGATTTGCTGTCAATCGGCTTGAGCAGATAGTCCGTCACTCCGATCGCAATGGACTTCTTGGCATAGCTGAATTCATCATAGCCTGAAATAATGACGATTTTGATAGCTGGCCATCGTTCTTTAACGGCTCGCGACAGCTCCAAACCGTCTAATCCCGGCATCCGGACGTCTGTCAGCAGCAAGTCCGGCTGCCGCTCCTCGACCATCTGCAGGGCAATTCTTCCGTTCGGGGCCGTTTGAATTTCGCCGATTCCATAGCTGCTCCAATTTATCGCCTTCTGAATACCCATCCGCATCAACGGTTCATCATCTACGATTAATGCTGTCAACATACTCTTGTTCCCTCCTGCAATGGATACTTGATTTCGGACGATCGCGTTGCTAACTATAGAATTCAACGAAGCTGCTCCTTTCCCTTTAGAATTGCCTGCGTCCCGCTATTTCCTGAACAAGGCGTGGGCAGGGATGACCCTTGGGATCACCTTCTGACCGTCACCCTCTGGCTATACGGCTCACCGCCGCAAAATCCAGCTCACCGCTTTCCTTGGCAGCCATTTCATACAGCTGAAATGCATGTGAAGTCACCGGCATCGGCTGACCGGCCGCTTCCTGAAGGGCAATACCGATGTCCTTCTTCATGAGATGAAGCTTAAAGCCCGGCTGGAAATTACGCTCAGCAATTGCCTGGGCTTTGTTCGCGAACATCCAGGACCCGCCGGAGCTGCTGCCAATCACTTTCTGCAAGGCGGCCAAGTCCACATCCAGCTTCTCTGCTAATGCGATTGCCTCGGAGGCAGCCAGCATATGCACGGCGGCGAGCATCTGGTTGATTGCCTTCACCGCCTTGCCTGCGCCGATCGCACCGACGGAGTGCACCGTTTGGGCGATCGCGCCAAGGATGGGCTGTGCCAGCTCCAACGCCTCCTCGCTGCCTCCAACCATCACCGTGAGCGTTCCCTTCTCCGCCCCGATCGTGCCTCCGCTGACGGGAGCGTCCAAAACCAACGCCCCTCTGGCAGCATAAGCCTCCGCAACCTCCTTCATCGCGCCTGGAGATCCGGATGTCATCTCCATCAGCAATTGGTCTTCGCGCACCTCGGCCAGCACCTCGCTAGCGAGCAGCACCTGCCGCATTTGCCGGTCCTCCGGCAATATGCTAATGACCGCGCCGGCAGCGGCAATCGCCTCCGCCGGGGAAGCGTGCACCTCGGCCCCGAGCCTGCGGAGCTCATCTGCGGGAGCCGGGTCCCGGTGAACGGCTACATGCAGCTTAAAGCCTGCTCTCGCCAAGTTTTTGGCCATCGGCAAACCCATCGCGCCCAGCCCGAGAAAGGCAATTTGACGCATATCTAGCGGATTCATCGTGATTTCCCCCTTGGATGTGAATGTAATGATGGAATAAGGAAAAACCCCGGCGTAACCGGGATTTTCGTACTTAGTAGCCGGCAACGGACGCATCGACGGATATGCCCATTTTATCGTACAGCTTGCGGCGGCTCTTCTTATCCGCTTCCATTTCCTGAGTGGCATATTTGGCAACTTCCCACGCTTTTTCAATAGGCACAACTACGATGCCGTCGCCGTCCGCTACGATGATATCGTTCGGCCGCACGAGCTGGCCGTTAATGTTAACCGGGATATCTTTGGCCTGGAACTCAACGCGCCCTTGCACCATCGTTTGTGACACATAACGGGAGAATACCGGCACTTGATTCAGGATCAGCTCATCCGTATCGCGCGCTCCGCCATTCGTGATGATGCCACGACAGCCTTGGCTTTTGTATTCCAAGCCGTTATTGGAGCCGATAATGCCGACGTTCGTATCGCTGGCGTCAAGCACAAGCACATCGTCTTCGCCGATTTCCTTACCCCAATGATAGGTGGCAACGTTGCCGTACCAGTGATTGGAGAATTTCGTATAAGCTTCCGGATCCATCGTAGGGATCGTGCGGTTTGTCGGCACGAATTGAACCGTTTTGGCAAAGCCGCAGAAGTTTGTGCGGAAGAGAGGCTTGATCGTATCTGTGTAGATACTGCCCACGAAATGCATCATGTTCCAATCCATGCCGTCACGCACGTCTGCAACGCGCAGCTTACGGTATACTTCCATCAATTTTTGCTTTTCTTCTTTGGTCAATTCGATCATTTTCATTCACCTCAACAATGGATTTGGTTGTTACATTGGCAAGCTATATCCAAGAGCGATTCGGATCAAAGCTTCAAACCGCTCGATGCCACACTTTCAATGACATAACGCTGCAGGATAAGGAACAAGACAACCATCGGGATAATGGTTAAAGTTGCAAGGGCAAGGCTGCTCCCGATATAGGTTCCGTTCGGCCCTAGCGTAAAATTCGCCACGCCGATGGAGACGGTGAACATGCTGCTCTTCGATAACATGAGAAGCGGCCAAAGCAGCTCGTTCCACTTATGCATCACCGTAATGATCGACAAAGTCGCGATGATCGGTGCCGTTAGCGGCAAATAAATGCGCATGAAGATCTTAAAATGATGAGCTCCATCCATTTTGGCGGCTTCCCCCAACTCATTCGGCAGCGAATCCATAAACTGCTTCACGAGGAAGACGCCGAACGGATACGCGAGTGTCGGAAGAATAACCCCAACGAAGGAATTGATCAGATGCAGCTGATTGAACACTAGAAATCGTGTAAATACGATAACTTGATCAGGCACCATCATAGCGGTGAGAATAAGGAGGAGCCATATTTTCTTCCCCCTGAACTCCCCTTTGGCCAGGGCATACCCTGCTAGCGTGGCGCCCGCGATATGACCTGCCACGGAACCGGCAACTATAATAAGCGAATTGAGATAGTACGTGCCAATCGGCAAGGATTTGAAAATCAATGAGAAGTTCTTCCACCCGAACTCTTCCGGAACGATGCGGGGCGGGAAGCTGAGCCCGAAATTCGCATTCACGTCCAGCGAGATGCCTATCATAAGCACGAACGGATAGAGAAAGACCACGGCCAGCGCCGAAAGTACGAGCAGCCGGACCATTTCCAACGCTTGATTGCGTCTTGTCATTCGAACCTGCCTCCTTTCATCGTTCCGATCTCCGGGAGATCTTCAGATTGATGATGGTGATGATCAGAATCATGAGGAACAGTGCGACCGAAGCCGCTGAACCGTACCCGTACTGGGACTTCTCCATCGTTTCTTCATAGAAGAAGAGAACGATGGTTTGCAGTGAGCGGAGCGGACTGCCGGAAGCCCCGCCGAACGTATACACATCATCGAATCGCTGGAAGGCGCCGATCACGCCTGTGATTAATAAGAACCACAGAATGGGTTTGACGCCAGGTATCGTGATATACTTCATTTCCTCCCAGCGCGAGGCGCCGTCCACCCTTGCCGCTTCGTAATAATCTTTGGAAATCGACTGCAAGCCCGCCATCCAGATCAAGATATTAAAGCCGACCGACTGCCACAGCGCTAATGCAATGACAACCCATTTGATCAGCGTCGGATCATTCACCCATGGCTTCGCCTCGATGCCGAACCAGGAGAGTACATAATTGACCGTACCTGACTGGTCGGGGAAGAACAGGACCTTGAACACCAGCACGACGGCTACCGCTGAAGTCACATTCGGCAAGAAGTAAATGACCTTAAGCAGTCCTTTCCCGTACACAGCCCGGTTGATCAGAGCAGCCAGCAGGAACGACAACGGCAGCCCAAGCAGTAGTCCGAACAATCCCATGTACAAGGTGTTATAGATAGCCAGGAAGAAGTTCGGATCTGTCAGAAGGTGCCTGTAGTTAAACAACCCGGCGAAATTATCCAGACTTCCGTCATTCGAAACGTAGAAGCTGAGAAGTAATGTTTTGACCATCGGGTAGTAGCTGATCAATGCAAGTACACCTACGGTCGGAAGCAGATAAAGGTACCAGGTACATTCCTTCACGAATTGACCCATGGCCGGAGAGCTCCGCTTGGAAGCCTGAAGAGCCTGCCTCGCATCTGTGACCGCACTCCCGTATCTCGTCGGTTTCATGGATGAACCCTCCTTATAACGGCTTTACGGTAAGTGAACGGGTTACTTCTGATCAGCAGCTTTGTTCTTGGCGAATTCATCCAGGACCTCTTTTTGTGCGGTATCCAGTGCTTCTTTAGCCGGCGTACTTTTCAGCAGCACCTTCTCCATGCCGCGTGTCAGTGCAAATTTCGCTGTCGTGAACCAGATTGGCGACATGTACTGCGCTTGGCTTACCATCTTGAACATCTTCTCGTCGTTGCCATCCGGCTTATAGTCCGGTCCAAGCGATTTCGTCGAAACCGGCATCGTGTTCTTCGTTTCCCAGAGGAAGCGCTGGCCGTTACCGACAGACATCCACTTGACGATTTCCCAAGCAAGGTCTTTGTCTTGCGTGTTCTTGACCATCTGTACGCGAATGCCGCCGAGGAAACCGCCGGTTCCTTGAGGCCCTTTGGGAATCATGGACACATCGTACTTATCAAGCATTTTGAGCGATTTAAATTTCTGCAGCTGGATCGCCGGCAGATTAATGTACATGGCAATGTTATTCTTCGGTGTGGACCACTTCTCGGCACCTTGCCCCTGCATCATGCCCGGAGGGGTATAAGGCATCAGTGATTTGTAATACTCAACCGCTTTGATCATGCCTTCGCTGTTCAGCGTGACTTGGTTGAGATATTCCTTGTTGCCCATTTTGCCCATGTCCGCTCCGAATGTATTGGCGATAATAGAGACTGCGTAGCCGGCCTGGTCGCCGGGAATCCGGGTGTATATGCCGAAGGTTTGCTCGCCTGTTTTGGGATTTTTGCCCGTCAGCTTCTTCGCCTTCTCGAGCACTTCATCCCAGGTCGGATTCTCAGATAGAGGCGGAACGCCGTAATCAGCGAATATCGTCTTGTCAAAATAAATCCCCGAGCCGTCTACGGCGATCGGCAGTGCATTATTAACCGTCATCCCATTCTGATCCACTTCTAATGGACCGGTCAGGAGCGTCGGCGATAAATACAATTCTTTGCTCCATTCCTTATCTTTTTCCAGGAACGGCGTCAGGTCCTCGCTCAACCCCTGGTTCCACATGAATTTACTGTCCGACTCTATGGAAACATCGATTTGGCGCGATTCGACCAGCGCTTTCGCTTTGGCTTGATGGTCCTTGTACGGGTAAGTCACAACCTCGAAGTCGATGTTGGGATAATCCTGCTTGAGCCGTTTCTTCAGCTCGTCTGCCCCGTAGACCATTTCCCCCGTGAGGGGATCCGGCGCGGTTTGATCGTTCAGGCCGACATACCCGATTCGAATTTTCCCCTTCAGCTCCGGCTTCGGTTTAATCGGAGATGTCGACTTCCCCGCCGCCTCTCCTGCTGCGCTTCCGCCTTGTGCAGCATCCTTGCTCTCTCCAGTGCCGCAGCCTGCGGAAGTTACTAGCAGCAATGCTGCCATCGATAACGTTAGCCATTTGCGTTTCATGATTCGGCCTCCCTCGTTCTTCTGTATACGGTACCGCTTACATCCTTATTGTAGCGGAGACCGGACAAGATTGTTAGGCGGCCTTGTTTGGATTATGTGGGTTATGTTTGGCTAGTTGCTAATCGGCGGCGCCTTCGCCGACCGGAAGGTTAAGCAGAGCGGCTTCGTCGAGCCGCAAGCCGTATTTCATGCCGATTTCATTGAGCTCGGCGGCTACTTTGGGCGGAAGGAGGATGCCTTCCCGCTTGCGGTCTTCCGTCTGTCTCCGCTCCATATCCCCGGGAACCATAATCTCCGTCACGCCGGGCGCTTTCGGTTCACTTTTTATTTGGCGGATATACTGGTCCACCCTTTGTTTGAACAGCTCAAGCGGAAGGAAACGGCTGATATCTACAGCTATGAAAAAGTGGCCTACATTCTGCGGTTCATCCCAATTCTCATACATGTTGTTCACGTACTGCCCATAGCCGGCTCCCGTTAGCACCCCTGATAAAATATCGATGAACATCGAAATCGCGTAGCCCTTCGGACCTCCGACCGGCAGCACGGAGCCTTCCAAGGCAGCCTCCGCATCCGTCGTCGGGCGGCCCTCTTTATCGATGGCCCAGCCCAGGGGAATCGCTTCCCCCTTCTGTGCCGCCACGATAATTTTGCCTCGGGCTACAACGCTCGTGGCCATGTCCAGAATGAAGGGATTCTCTTCACCCGCCGGAACCCCGATACATAGCGGATTGGTGCCGATGAACGGGCGAATTCCCCCTGTCGGCGGCATCGTCTGGGAGGCGTTCGACATCACGAGCAGAATCAAATCTTGTTCAATCGCTTTCTGCGCATAATAAGCTCCCGTACCGAAGTGATTGGAGCCCTTCACCCCCACGATAGCCGCACCATATTGCTTAGCTCGCGCCATCGCGATATCCAGAGCGTAGCTGCCTACGACAGAGCCGAAGTTGTTACGCCCGTCGATCAGGGCGGTGCTGCCATGCTCGGATACAATCTCCGGCTCAGCCTGAGGATCCATCATCCCTTTTTCCACACGCTTCAGATAGATGCCCGTTCGCACGACGCCATGCGATTCGACTCCGCGAAGATCCGCTTGAATCAAGGACTCCGAGACGATAGAGGCACGGCCTTCAGGCACGCCGGCGCGAATGAATACGTCCCTACAGAAGGACTGCAATTTCTCCCAATCATACGTAAGCGGCAAGCTCATAGCCCTTCACAGCCCTTCTGTTGTAACGTTTGATCCACCCAATCGCGGTTCACCGTACCCTCCTCGATGGACTGTAAAATAAGCTGCTCGCGTACCTGCTGTTCGCGAATGAGCTTCAGCAAGCCTTCCGCTTCTCTCAGCGGAACGACGGCCAAACCGTCCTCGTCGCCAACGATAATGTCGCCCGGCTCAATAACCATCCCGCCGACAGAAACAGGGACGTTAATTTCTCCAGGACCGTCTTTATAGGGTCCACGGTGAGTGATCCCTCTTGCGTAAACGGGGAACGTGTCGTTACCAAAGGCCGCCGTATCACGAATCGCGCCGTCTATGACGAAGCCGGCGATCTGCTTCTTCTGCGCTAGACGAAGCATAATTTCACCAACGATCGCATTCGTCGTATCACCGCCGGCATCAACGACGATAACGTCTCCAGGCTCCGCCAAGTCGATCGCCTTGTGTACCATCAGATTGTCACCGGGTCTAGTCTTCACGGTCAAAGCGGCGCCCACGAGCCTGCTGCCTGCCTGGTGATAAGGACGCAGCCCTGAGCATATAGCATGTAAGCGATTTAAATTATCACTGATATGCGGGGTAACGACATCTTGGAACTGATGAAGCAAAGATGAGCTCGGGCGCTCGGACCGCTGCAGAATACGAAAACCTAAATTGGGCATCATAGCACACTCCTTGAGAATTTGTTTGAGTTCGTTCGTTTGGATAAATAGGAAGTACAATTCCGTTGCTTCTTAGGTTTATCGTTTTAGGAAATCGATTTACAAGTAAAATTTAACATGTTTATTTCAATTCGGCAAGCGATTTCGGCAAAAAAAAGACCCGGCGGAAACTATCCGTCGGGTCTTTATAGGCTGCTTCTATGTGGTGAATATGCGTAACAGGCAATAGCGGTCTTGCGGGAATGCAAGCTGCCGGTTCTATCCGCTAATCATGGTTCTAGGAACTGGAATGATTACCGCTCGAGCTTCTAGCGATCAAATTCGGCTTCAACACGACATGCTTCGGTTTGCGCACGGTCTTGGAGCCGATTCTCTGGATCAGGTTCTTGGCTGCAATCCTGCCCATCTCATAAGCCGGCTGCTCGATCGTCGTTAACGGCGGATTGAGATGCTTGGCCCAAACCGTCTCATCGTATCCGATTAAGGCGATCCGCCCCGGAACTTCGATGCCAAGCTCCTTCAAGCCCTCCAGAATTTCGAGCGTCATCATATTATTCGTGGAAAAAATGGCATCTGCATCCGGCTCTTGCCTAAAGAAATCCAACGCGCTCTTCTTGGCCCTACCGGCTGCATTCTCGACGCGAATAACCGATTGCTCCGTGACTTCAAGCCCATTGTCCCTCATCGCTTCTTGGAAGCCGAGGATGCGCTCCTGCCATGTGCTGATGCCTTCCGGCTCGTAGACGAAGCAGACCGGCCTCCGTCTGCCCATCTGGATGAAATGTTCGACGGCCAGCCGGGCGCCCTGCATATTATCTACGACAACGTCGTCAACATCCAAGTCCGATATGCGGCGGTTAATGACGAGGAGAGGATACTTCTTCTGTACGATTTCGGTATATAACTCTTTATTGTTGACAGTCGGATTGACAATGATGCCATCCACCTGGCGCATCTGCAAGCCTTCGATCAAACCTGCTTCACGTTCGGAATCTTCATTGGAGTTGCAGACCATGAGACTATACCCTGACAGCCGGCACGTATCCTCAACACCTTCCAACACCCGGGACCAGAACGGGTTGCTTAAATTGGATAGAACAATGCCGATAATGTTCGTCCTCATCTGCTTTAATCCCCGTGCCATCGGGTTCGGACGATAGTTCAGATCGCGAATGATCTTAAGAACCCGCTCTTTGGTTTCTTCCGTCGCTTGCGAATAGTTCCCGTTGAGGATTCGTGAGACCGTTGTTTTGGATACTCCGGCCATTTTAGCCACATCATCGATGGTTACTTTCAATGAAATTCCTCATTTCATTCCGTGTATACGCTGCATATAGCAACGTTTTCATCTAATAAATATACCAGATTGCTCTGTACAATAAAAGGCGGATATTTTCTTGCCCGATGGTCAGATCGGCAGGTAAATATCCGCTTGGTACAAAGAACCTTCGGTTCAGCTCTTTGTTCTTAAATAACCGTATGATCCAACGCCTTGCCCATTGCCTCATAGATTCTTTTGCGTCCCGCCTTGTCGTTCTTCAATTCTTGATGCGCATATTTGGCCACTTCATAGGCAAGCTTGCGAGGAACAACGATAACGCCGTCGCCGTCCGCTACGACAACGTCGCCGGTTCGAACGACAACACCGCCGATATTGACCGGCACATCGAGCGCGTCGAAGCGGATACGCCCTTGATCCATTTTCTGCGATATGAATTTGGACCACACGGGCACTCCCTGCAGGATGCACTCATCCGTATCCCTCACACCGCCGTTGGTCAAATAACCGACGATCCCGTCTTTCATCCCGCCTAATGTATTATTGGAGCCCAGGATGCCCACGTCGACGCCATTTTGGTCAATAACCATGAAATCGCCCTTCGTGATGCTCTTATGCCATGGGTCGTAGCATACTTCCTTATAGTACCAACTCGCCCACTTCGTATATTCTTCAGGTGTCATGCTAGGCACGGCTTCTTCATAAGGGACATATCGGGCTGTCCGGGCAATCCCGACCACACGGGTTCTGAACAGCGGACGAATCTCATAATGGACGGACCCATAATGATGCATCATGTTCCAATCCATGCCATCGCGGACATCGGCAACCCTTAGATCTTGATATAGCTCCAAAATCTTCTCTCTGTCATCCATGTTCATTCATCCCTTCGCTCGTTTTTTATGTTCAAATGACGGTATGATCCAGTTCCCTATTCATCGCTTCGTAGATGCGGCGTCTGCCTGCCTTATCGTTCTTCAATTCCTGGTGCGCGTACTTCGCTACCTCTACAGCTATTTTCCTCGGTACGACGATGACGCCGTCGCCGTCGGCCACGATCACATCCCCCGGATGCACAACGACGCCGCCGATCTGAACCGGCACATCGTTCGCATCGAATTGGATGCGTCCCTGATTCATTTTCTGAGAGACGAACTTGGACCAAACCGGAACCTCCTGAAGAATCAATTCGTCCGTATCGCGAACACCGCCGTTCGTGATGAAGCCAACCGCTCCTTGGGAGAAATATTGCAGGGCATTATTGGAGCCCAGAATGCCTACATCCACACCGCTCTGGTCAATCACGACGAAGTCGCCCGGCTCGGAAGCTTTCATCCCTTTATTATTCGTAATGTTGGCATAGTACCATTTGGCCCACTCCGTATATTCGTCCGGCGTCATCTTCGGGATTTCCCCCTGATAAGGAATGTATCTGGAGGTTTGCGCAATACCAACCGCTCTTGTACGGTAAAGCGGACGGATTTCGTGGTGTACGGTACCATAATGATGCATCATGTTCCAATCCATGCCATCGCGGACGTCGGCCACACGTAAATCTTGGTAAAGCGCCAACAATTCCTGCTTTTCCTCTTTGGACATTTGATCCTTGCTCATTTGCTCACTCTCCATTGCCTGGATTTATATTTTCATCCTCGAAAATGGTGTACAGCAGCATCTTCAAGGAATAAAAATCTGTCGCCATGCTTGTTTAAACACAAGCTTCTAGCCTTTCAATCCGCCTGTCGAAATGCCTTCAATCAGATATCTTTGGAAGAAGATGAACATCGCAAATACAGGGACAAGGGACAGGATGGACATCGCAAACAGTGCCCCCCATGAGTTATCCCCCATGGAATCGGTAAACATTCGAAGCGCCAAAGCAATCGGAAATAAGCGGATATCGCTGATATACAGCAGCTGGCTGAAGAAATCGTTCCAGGTCCAGATGAACGTAAAGATCGAAGTTGTCATTAAGGCTGGAACCGTGAGCGGGATGATTAGATACCAATACATCTTGATCGGGCCGCACCCGTCGATCTCAGCCGCCTGATCCAATTCCCGGGGCAGAGAACGGATGAATTGTACGATTAAGAAGATGAAGAAAGCTTCAACGCCGAGGAATTTCGGCAAAATTAACGGCAGATACGTATTGATCCAGCCGAATTTATTAAACATGATATACTGCGGGATGACAGTGACGTGAAAAGGCAGCATCAACGTCATCAGCATGATGGCGAACAGCGCTTTTTTGAGAAAGAAATGCAGCCGGCCGAAAGCGTAAGCCGCCATCGAGCTGGAGATCAGATTTCCGATGATGCACATGGCTACCAGGAAGAAGGTATTGAGAAAAAAATGGCCGAACGTCACTCCGGATAATCCGGTCCAGCCTTGTTTATAGTTATCCAATGTGATTTTATCCGGAATCAGCGACGTATTCGTAAAAATCTCCGTATTCTCTTTGAAGGAGCTTACGAGCATCCATAACAGCGGATAAATCATAATGACGCAACCCGCTATAATACAGGCATGGAGGACATATCGGGAGGTTCTGCGCTTAACCAAAGGGATCACCTCTATTCTTGATAATAGACCCATTTTTTCGATGTAACGAAAAGCAGCGATGTGACAAACGCAATGGTAGCGAGGAGCATCCATGCCATAGCCGCAGCATAGCCCATATCGAATTGGGCAAACCCTTTCTGGTACAGATACAAGGTATAGAATAAGGTGGAATTCAACGGACCGCCGGTGCCGCCGCTTACGATAAAAGCAGGCGTGAAAGCCTGAAACGCGTGAATGATCTGCATGACAAGGTTGAAAAATAGAATTGGAGTCAGCATGGGGAACGTAATACTCCGGAATTGCCTGAACCCGCCTGCCCCATCGATTGTCGCCGATTCATATAAATCGACCGGAATTTGCTTTAAGCCGGCTAAGAAAATGACCATGGCGGAGCCGAATTGCCAGGTTGACAATACGATCAACGTGTAGAGCGCCGTGCTCGGGGTAGCGATCCAGTTCATGCCTTCCATCCCGAAAACATGCAGAATCTTGTTAATCAATCCTTCCCCGCCAAAAATTTGCCGCCATAGCAAAGCAATGGCTACACTGCCCCCAAATAATGACGGGACATAATAGATGGCCCGGTATATGCGTAAACCGCGTATCCCTTTGTTCAATAGCAGCGCAACGGAAAGGGCAAATGACAGAGCAAGCGGCACGGCCAAGAGGACGTAACCGGTTGTCACTCGAATGCTTTCCATGTATTTCTTGTCGTGAAACATATCGCTGAAATTGCCGAAGCCTATCCATTGCGGCTGTGAGAACAAATCATACTTGGTAAATGCCAAGTACAGCGAGAACCCCATAGGGAATGCACTTAAACCAATCAATCCGATCAGCCAAGGCGTCAAAAATAAATAACCGATCCAGTTGTTTCTCAAGAACGTCTTAATAGCCGTCATGACTTCACTCCCAAGGTTGCGGCCGGATGCGCCTGTATGCCGTTAACATCCGGCCGCAAGAATGAATGCGATCATTTATTTATTCAATATAGCGGTTGCTTTGGCGATAAAATCCTTGGCTCCCTGATCAACGGTGCTTTTGCCGAACGCAACCGACTGTGCAGTCTCGAGCAGCAGGGAACGAACGGCGCCTTGGCCTGCAGGCGGAAGCGGAAGCTGACCTGCCGTCTTAAGGCTCGTCTGAATCGCATCCGTTGTTCTTTGCTCGGCTGGAGTCAGCAGCGGCTTGATTGTTTCATTCCCCTTGGTCGAACCGAGAGCGCCCTGCTCCAATTTAAACACCTTCTCGGCTTCCTCGTTGTTAACGAAGAAATCGATGAAGCTTGCGGCTGTTTTGGCCTGCTTGGAGTTGGCCGAGACGGCTAAGTAAGCGCCTTCGACGAATTCGCCTTCCTTGCCCTTCGGATCAGACGGCCTCCGAAGCGCGCGAACCTCACCATCTTTGATATAGTTCTGGTACAGCGGGATCTGATTGAACGGGAATACCGTCAGGGCAAGCTTCCCTTTAACGAATAAGCCTTGGTCAAGCGATACCGTTGAATACTGCTCGGTTGTAGCCGCATCCGGTATCGCTTTGATTCGGCGAAGCTTATCCCAGATCGTGAACCATGCGACCATATCGTCTTGGCTGATCCCCAATTTGCCTTCCCCTGTAAACAGCTCCTTCCCTCTCTGGCGGGCAAAAACCTGAAGGCCTGTGATATCGCTGCTGTTGTCGCCTGCCGCCCAGACACCGGGCTCTTTGATCGCTTGTTGAAGCTCCGTCACCTTCGCGGTGAAGTCGTCCCACGTCCAGTTGTAATCAGGATATTTGACGCCTAATTTATCAAACATCGCCGTATTGTATTCCCAACCGGTCATCGTCACGCCCTGCGCAACCATTAGCGTTTTCCCGTTCACTTTGCCGGCCGCCTGCACCGCTTCCGGAAAGTCCTTCAGATTGATGGTGCCGTCCTGAACGAATGAGCCCAAATCAAGCAGCGTATTGCGGCGTGCGTAATCCGCCACATAAGTCGCATGCATGCCCACGACATCCGGCATGTTCCCGCCCGCCGTTTGGGTAGCCATTTTATCCCAATAATCATTAAAGGAACCGAACTCCCTCACGATTTTGACGTTCGGATGCTGCTTCTCATACATGTCCGCGATGGCGTTATACTTCTCGTGCCGCTTCCCATCCCCCCACCACGCGAAGCGGATGGATACCTTCTCTTCGCTCTTGTTGGCTGCCGCTGCCGTCTGGGCCGGAGCCGCCGTCTGGGCTGGCGCCGCAGACGAGGTCGTACCGGCTGGAGCGGAGCCGCTGCTGCATGCTGTCAGCCCGAAAGAAGCAAGTAGAGGAATAAATAAAAGCGCTTTCATTTTCTTCATGTAAAGCCCTCCTTTTTGGATAACCCTTGTATCCGCACTATTCCTTTAACCGTTGCCCTGCTTGGTTCCTGAAATAGCTTAGATCAATCTTCATAGCTTGCTGCGTTGTGAGAATTCTGAGGATGGAGGATGAGACGGGTTGCCTCAAACAGTTGATTTGCGGTGAGTTTCATGAGGTTAATCGATTTAGTAAATCGATTTCTTCCCTCATTCTAAAACACAAACTTCACGATTGTCAACAGGAAATCGATACACTAAATCGTTTTCCTAACTTTGCCGAACGTGAGCATTTCTCGATATTTCGTTCATTCCCTAAGCTACGCATGAACGAATGCCAAAAACCATCGCCCGGTTCCTGCAACGATGGTTTCACTATATGTCCACTATAAGGTTGTCAAAATCAATGCCCCAACGCTTTCACACCTTGGTTATCATAGAAGAAAGGCCCGCGTGTCCAAGCGCACATCAGATGCATAAGGAGTTCTGCGGTCATTCGTTCCCGAATTGCGTGCCAGCGTTCATCCTGGAATCCGTTATGCCATTCGTGGGGATCCTCCTTCAGGTGGTATAATTCCCCTTTAAGCTCATCGATCCTGGTCACGGCATCCTGCAGAGTTCCCGGCAAATACAGAATCAGCTTCCAGTCCTGCTTGCGCCACATGAAAGCCGGAGCGGCGAACAACCCGCTCTCCGTCTTGCGATGGAACTCGCAGAAGGCTCCCACCCGTTGTTGATCGCCGAGCAGGTCCAGCCCGGGAAGCAGTGGATTGCTCTCCGCACCCGCCGCCCTCGCCAGTGTCGGCACAAGATCGATGAGCTCTGCCGGACGTTCATCGACCGTCCCCCGCTTCGCTTCGGGTACCCAACTGCCGGCAAGCATCATCGGGACCCTGACGCTGCTCTCATACAAGCAGTATTTGCTGAAGCGGAATTGCCGTTCACCCAGCATCTCCCCGTGATCGGAAACGAAAACAATCAAGGCATTATCCAGAATGCCCTTGGCTTCAAGCCCCTCCAGGACCTGCCCGAAGTAGTGGTCCAGCCAAGAGCAATTCGCCCAGTAACGCAGTGTGGTTCTTCTCCGCTCCATACGGCTCATGCCTTCCCATACTTTCCTCCTCTCCCAGTATGTGCTGCCAGGAACATCCGGCTCCGATACATGGGTATCCGGTTCCGTCTCCCAAGGGGGTTGTTCTATGTCAGGGATATCCTCCAGCCGGTACCAATCCTCGAATTCCTTGGGCACATTGAATCCTGCATGCGGTTTAAGGAAAGACAGATACAGGAATAGCGGTCTCGAGGAATCGATCCCGTTCGCGATGAAGCTTTTGCACTGCTCCGCAACCCAACCGTCCCGATGCCGGTGCATCGGCACTTGGCTGGTACAGCCGATATAGCCCAGCGCATTCTCTTCCCCGCTCCCATAGTGACGCGTTTCCTCGGAATAAGCCTGAAGCCCTTCGGGATCGTCGTCTCCCATCATGACGGCCCCCTCTTCATAATGGCCGCTATCCCGTGACAAGCCCACCGCCCGTACTTCGAAGCCGCGAGTCGGCGGATTGGCGTTTCGCAGCCCATGGTTCCAATGGGTTTTGCCGAAGCCGGCCGTCTGATAGCCCTCCCGACGAAGCAGCTCCGCCAGGGGCAGCGCCGGCAATTGATCTTCGTCATAAAGCCCGCCGTGATTCGTCCGCACGCCGAGCTGCGAAGGATACAAGCCGAACATCATGGAGCTGCGGCTGGGGACGCACATCGGCGCTTGGCAAACCGCCTGGCTGAATACAATGCCGTTCTCCGCTAATTTATCCAGTGTAGGTGTGTAAATATGCTCGTTGAATTTTCCGATGCAGTCCCAACGCTGCTGGTCCGTCATCAGAAAGATAATATTGGGTCTATGATGAGACATTGTATTTCCTCTTTCCTCCAGGTCATCAACCTTTGATAGAACCGATCATCGCTCCCTTGGCAAAATGCTTTTGCAAGAAAGGGTATACGATCAGAATCGGTACCGTCGCCACCATAACCGCCGCCATTTTTAACATTTCCGAAGGCGGCGGCTGCGTGGAAACATCGAAAGCTTCGAGATCGGTATTGCTTGCACTGATCAACATATTTTGCAGCAGCACTTGAATCGGCCACTTGCTGGGGTCATTCAAATAGATGAGTGCCGAAAAGAACTGATTCCAATAGACGACTGCATAAAACAAGCCAAAAGCGGCCAGTGCCGGCATCGAGAGCGGCAGGATGATCGTAAACCATGTTCTGAGCTCGTTGCTGCCGTCTATCGATGCGGACTCATCCAGCTCTGCCGGTATCTGTTCAAAGAATGCCTTCATAAGCAGTACGCTCCAGCCATTAGCCAGCGCCGGTATGATCAGCGACCATATGCTGTTAATTAGCCCTATTTGACGGACGAGCATATAGGCTGGAATTATGCCTGGACTGAACAGTATGGTAATCAGAACGAGCACCAGCACCTTCCTTCTTCCACGCATTCTTCGGCGAGATAGAGCGTATGCGAGCATGGAGGTTACGACTAGCGACAGCGCCGTACCGACGACAGCTAAGAAAGCACTATTGCTGACCGAGCGAACGAAAGCCTTGGCCGACAGCAAATAGTAATAGGAGTCCAAACTCCAATGGTTCGGAAAAAGCATCCAGCGCCGCTGAAGAAATTCAGAGGGCTCCGACAACGATACGATCAGTACGTAATAGAAGGGAAAGCATGTGACCAGCGCCATGGCTCCAAGTGCCATGGCATTGAGAATTTGTAACGTTCTGTCTCCCCATCCAGCTTTAATCCTTCTCACGGAACAGATATCCCCCTTTCCTAATAAATTCCACCCTGTCCCAGCCTCTTGGCTATATGGTTGGAGATCAGGACAAGGATAAGTCCTATCAATGATTTGAATAACCCGACAGCCATACTGTAACTGAACTGCCCGCGCTGAATACCGGTTCGGTATACGTACGTATCGAATACTTCCGCAACCTGCGAAACCGCACCGTTATACATCAGGAAGATTTGTTCAAACCCTACATCCATGATATCGCCCAGCCGGAGAATCAAGAGAATGACGACGACACCTCGCAGAGCAGGCAGCGTTACGTGCCAGATCTGTCTGAGCCTTCCGGCTCCGTCCATGCGTGCCGCTTCGTAGATTTGAGGATCGATCCCGGCTATCGCAGCCAGGAAAACGATCGTCCCCCATCCCGCTTCTTTCCACATCGACTGCAAGGTCACTATCACCCAGAAGAAATCCGGATTGGTTAAGAAGCCGATTCGCTCTCTCCCCATCGCTTCGAGGAGATGATTGACAAGGCCTTCTCCCTTGGCGAACAGCGTGAAAGTCAAGCTGGCGATGATGACCCAGGACAAGAAGTGCGGTAAATACAGCACCGTTTGAACAAGCCGTTTATAAATCATGCTTTGCAGCTCGTTCAACATGATTGCCAGGAGGAGCGGGAGCGGGAAAAAGAACAATAAATTGAGCAAATTAATAGCCAGCGTATTCCGGAGCAATGTCCCGAAGTCCGGTGTGGCAAAAAATGTGCGGAAATGCTCCAGACCTACCCATGAACTTCCCGAAATTCCCGCAAATGGTGAATAGTCCTGAAAGGCAATGATGACCCCCCACATCGGAACGTATTTGAAAAAGAGGAAGAACACCATGCCCGGCAAGGCCAGCAAATAAAGATACGGATTGTGGCGAACATCGCGGATTAATTTCCGGATATAGGATTGCTTGTTAGCTTTGCCGGGACGGGCCCGATGTGCGTATTGGGTTTCGTATCGCAGTCCCGTTTGCTCCATGATCGACTAGCCTCCCTCTATTTTCCGCTTCGCTTCTGGTACGCGCTTGATATTTCTTCGGTCGCTTTAATAAACTGCGGATCGCTTTCCGTCTTTTTAACCAAAGCGTCCCATGAGGATAAAGGCTCCTGACCAATAATAATTTTGGCTTTGAGGTCGGCGATCCGCTTCTCCAAATCAGGGAGCAGCTTCTCAGCTGCCGGCGAATACAGTCCTACGCCAATATCCGGTACGCTTACTTTGACGCGTTCGGCATCCACCTTGGCCCTCAAATCTTCCAAATCCTTCAACTGCTGATTCGCTGGAGGAGGGTTTAATGCAGGATCGATCGAATTCACGATCTGATTGAAGTCCGAAGCATTGTCCGCTTGCAGCTTCTCCGGAATCGTAACCTTCACGCCGTCTTTCACTTGGTAATGAACGCCCTCTATGCCAAAGCGCTGGACGGATGATACCTCTGTCGTTAACCAGGTGTCGACAAGCTTGAGAATGCTCTTCAGCTTCTCTTCCGGCACCGACTTCGGTATGGCAAGAATTCCATTGAAGCCAGTCCCCTTAGGCACATAACCGTTAATAGATGCCAGCGGGTAAAAGTCTGCTTCCTTATACGCAGGAACTATTTTTTTGAGATCCGGCGCAAAAATTTTGGGTCCCGTACCCGTCTTGTCAATAACGGCCCCGGCTCTGTTCCCCTTGTAGAGGTCCCGTATTTGCGTGATTTTCAAAGATAATTGATCCTCCGGCAAAATCTTTTCTTTATACAGCTTTGCCAAGTATTCAATTGAATTTCTCGTTTCCGGCAGAAACGGCGCATAGGTCAGCTTGCCTGCGGCTTCCTTCCACGATCCGGTTACTCCGGTGAAGATGCCCTGAAACGTCCCCGTCAAAGTATCCATATCCGTGGAAAGCCCGAACGTGTCCTTTTTGCCGTTCCCATCAGGGTCTTGTTCAGCGAATGCTTTCAGCACCCCATAGAGCTCATCCGTCGTTGCCGGCGGCTTCAGCTCTAGCTTATCGAGCCAATCCTTGCGCAGAATGAGGAAAGAGACATCGTTAGCGTCACGTCCTCTGGGAATGCCGTAATTTTTCCCATCCTCTAGCTTGGTCAGCTCCCACGCTACATCGGGAACCCCGTTCTTCAAGTTCGGGTAATCCTTCAGATAGGGTGTAAGATCCCAGATAGCCCCTTGTCTGACCAAGCTTCGAAAGGATGGATTAAACGGATCGCTAATATAGGTCAGATCGGCTATTTGCCCTGAAGCCAGCGTAATGTTCAACTTGTCATTATAAACATTGTTAGATATCCATTGGATGTTCAACTTGGAATGGGTTAATTTTTCAATCTCACGCTTCAGTACGTTATCGTCTGCGGCCGGAGGGGTGCTTGGCGTAATGGTCATGATGCTGACCTCGACAGGACCCGACTGTGCCGATCCGCCGGCTGCGCTCTTCGCCTGATCTTTGCCGGCCGTTGAAGACGCGGGGCCTCCGCAAGCCGTTAACGCTAATGCCATTAGCGCAAGGACCGGAACAATCCTCATTTTCAGTGGCTTCTGTCCGTTAAATTGCATGTTATCCATCTCCCATCAACAAAACATAGTATTCTGCTAGGTTTTGTATTATTTATACGTTTATATTATCCTAAAAGCCGGCATCCATTTTGTTCAATAAGGACAGATATCTTGCTAATCATGCCAAAAAAATAAAAAAAACAGGAAGGACTATATCCTTCCCGATTTCGGATAATATGCGTCTTTCCGCGCTTGCTTACGGTATCCGCTCGGCGTACTGCCTGCTATTCTAACGAACAGCCGGTTAAAATGAGAGGGATCGCTGAAGCCGACAAACGAAGCGATGGAATCGATGCTCCTGCTAGTTTCGGTTAGCATTTGCTTGGCTCGTTCGATGCGGATCAATTGGAGAGTTTCCGTAATGCTTTTGCCGGTTTGTTGACGGAAGATACGGTGCAAATGCCTTGGGCTTATCGTAAACCTGCCGGCCAGCATATCTGTTGTGATTTTCTGTTCGAAATTGTTTTCGAGGTAGGTGTTGACATTGCGGGCCAATATTTCGTGTCCGATCATGAAAGGCTTGTTCATATCGACCGGGTTCGGACGATTGGCTATTCTCGACAGACGAATCATGAGGTGGATTAACAAATGCGAGACGATCAGGTTGGCCCCGGCCTCATTCCTCTTTTGCTCCCGAATAATGGTTTCCAGTTGATCCAGCACATCTGTAGAGTCAATGGACGATAAGGATAGCTTCTTCGGGAAGCGCTCGTTAGCCTTATAGAAGGGAAGAATATATGGCAGCTCGAGCAAGGCCTCCTCATTCGTCGGCAGCAAGGAAGCGATGGCTTCACGGCGAAACAGACAATTGACGATCTCCAGACTGAAATCCTTGACATCCGGGAAGTCGTGACTTTCCCCCGGCATAATGATAAAGACATCCCCTGTCCGCAATTCATAGTCGATCCCTTGGATCCTATGCCTGCCCCCGCCCTGTACGACATAAACCAATTCAATAAAGTCGTGCCCATGCTCCTCAAACAGATTATGTTGTCCATGCGAGGATCGCTGCGCCCAAACCTGATTCTCATATCTCTCGTATTCTTGAAAAAGCTTGATCTGCATCCAGCCTGTACCTGCCTTCCTTGTTTAAAGAGCTCAGCTCCGTTGAGAGGCCCCTATTAGAAAATAGGGATCCGGCATTTATTTCCTTCGCTTGAATATACAATCGCCTCCGAGTTAAAAAGATCAATGTACAGAGGCGGCTGCTGAATAGAGGCCAATGTAATTTTGTTGAGCTTCAAAGCTGATAAGAGGGCTGGAATCAGCTTGGCCGTCGTTCCGATCAAATGAACGGGCACAGCAGCCTCATTGTAAGTAATGTTAATTTGCAGCATGTCTCATTCACTCCTTCATTAATGAATAGATGAAAAAAAGCATGGATGCAGCATCCACGCTTCCGGTTTTCCGGTCAGATAAGTAATTATGTATATTCCAATAAGTTTACTAGGTATTAGGTATAATAACACTCTGCATCGAAACTTGTCAATGTAAAACTTGCATATTCACCATTCGCTTCGCTACCGATGTTTCTTCGAAAATTGGAGTCAATATAAGCAATCATTTGCCCAAGTTTCGCATAGAAAACGATTTCACAATGCCCCAAGATAAAGAGGAGATCAGTATGTAATCTACGCAGCGGGTAATGCAGAAGGAGTTCTTCCCCCATGACCATGACGAATCCGAAAAAGCTGAGTCTGTTTGCCATTACATGGCCTTTATTCATCGAATCTTCCCTGCAAGTGTTCATGCGAACATCGGATACTTTCATCGTGAGCCATGTATCGGATGAAGCCGTTGCAGCGGTAGGCGTCAGCAATCAACTCATTATTTTTTTATTCCTGCTGCTGCAAGTGATTTCAACCGGTTCGGCCATTGTCATCTCGCAATACTTGGGTGCGAATAAAATCCGCGATGTCAAGCAGTTCGCCGCCGGTGCCATCTCGCTGAATTGCCTGTTCGGTTTCATCATCAGCCTGTGTATCGTGTGCTTCAGCAAGCAATTGCTCCAGCCCTTCGGCTTGGAAGCAGACACACTCGAGCAGGCGCGCATCTTCCTATCCATCGTTGGCGGCGCCTTATTCATTCAAGCGGTGAATTTGACTATTGCAGCCATAACGCAAGTGCATGGTTACACCCGATATACGATGGCGGTCAGCCTCGGCGTTAACCTTCTGAATTTAACCGGCAGCATTTTGTTTATTTACGGTCCCTTCGGCTTTCCTAAGCTGGGGATTCCGGGTGTCGCCATATCGGCCGTGTGCAGCCAGTCGCTCGGATTGATTATCTATGTTCTTTTATTAAAAAAGATCGTTCGTTTGAACTTATCCTTCAGCGACTTCTATAAAGCAAGATTCGCCGATATGAAAAAAATATTGACGATCGGTATTCCTACAGCCGGGAGCCAGCTCGTTTATTCCATCAGCCAACTGCTGACGACCTATTTCATCACTCAGCTGGGCGCTGAAATGTTATCGACCCGCATCTATACGCAGAATATCATGACGTTCATTATCGTACTGGCTGTTTCCTTAGGCCGGGGAACCCAAATTATCATAGGCCGGCTGGTAGGCGCAGGCGAAAAGGAGGAAGCCTACAGGCAGTTGTTCCGCAGCCTGCTCCTGAGCTTACTGCTCTCCCTTACCGCGGTTACATTGACCGTCATATTCGGCAAGCAGTTGATCGGTTTGTTCACCGATAACGTAGGAATCATTGCATTAGGCACTTTTCTGCTGACATTCGGTTTCTTGCTGGAGCCGGTACGCTGCTTGAACATTGTGATCGGCGAAGCGCTCCGGGCAGCCGGCGATGCGCGGTTCATTCTCGTTATTGGGGCTGCTTCCATATTGGGACTCAGCGTCCCGCTGACCTATTGGATTGGCGTTCATCTGGGGTACGGGTTGGTCGGGATGTGGGGCGTGTTCATCATGGACGAAGGATTGAGGGGGCTGCTTCTGTTATTGCGTTGGAGAAGCAAAGCTTGGGAGAAGAAAGCATTGGTCTATCGGGAGGAGGCGACCTAGCCGAGAGTTCTTTCTCATACTAGCAAACAAACGGATATAAACAATAGGCTGCCCGCGGCAGCCTATTGTTCTATCCGTTTGTTTACCGTTGACTTTGCTCTACAGCCAGCGGATCTACCGGCAGCGTCATACCTTGCAGAACGCTGCCGATTCGCTCAATAACAACTACCGCTTGCGCTCTCGTCGTTGCCTCGTCCGGCGCCAGCTTTCCATCGCTTAAACCTTGCAAAATACCTTTGCCGACCGCCTCGCTCATCACAAAGCCCGGATCAAGTACCGTGTTCGCTTTATGCAAGTCCGGGCTCACCGCACGAAGGGCAACAGCGGCAATCTCCTGGCGTGTAATGGGAAGATCCCAGCCCTGCTGCAGGTCCCCCGCTTGGAGAATGCCCGCTTTTTGCAATGCATCGATATACGGTTGATACCAGACCGCATTGTCTGAAGCAGCAGGCAGATGCAGAGCCGCAGCGGCAAGCTTCACAAATTCCCCTCTGGTAATCTGGCGGTCTGGCAGGAAGCTGCCATCGCTATAGCCATTCACGATCCCTTTTTCCGCTGCTTGCAAAATCTGTTCCTTCGCCCAATGCCCTTCCAAATCATTGTACGAAGCGCCCAGTCCGGTCACGACAGCCGGCAGGTTGCGATTGGCTAAGGAATTGTTCCCCAGCTGGCCCGTGTAGTTGCCGCCCCACGTCCAGATCGCGCCGTCCATGCCTTTCACCACGCTATGCGTACCGCCTGCGGCAGCGGCATCGGCTTGGGCAATCCCTTTGACTTGTACCGGTTTATTGGAATTGCTCTTAGTACCATCCCCTAATTGACCGAAAAGGTTCTGGCCCCAAGCCCATACACTCCCGTTCCTGGCGATCGCCAAACTATGGTAAGAGCCTGCGGATATCGATTTCATGGCAGGCAGGGAAGCGACTTGAACCGGCTTCAATTGGTTGGCCGTCGTTCCGTTGCCTAATTGTCCGAAGGCGTTATACCCCCATGCCCATACGGTGCCATCATCCTTCAGGGCAAGGGCGAAGTTCTTCCCTGCACGGATTGCGATAACGCCGGCGATATCGGAAATTTGCACAGGCTGCTGCTTACTGGCAAGCGTCCCGTCTCCGAGCTGTCCGCTCGTATTATCTCCCCAGGCCCATATTTTCCCGGTATTCTCTAAAGCCAAGTTGAAATTGGCTCCAGCCGCGATGGCGATAATATTAGAAAGCTGAATGACCTGGTTGGAAGAAGCTGCGGCGTCATGCCCCAATTGCCCAAATGTATTGTCTCCGAAACTCCACACGGAACCATTATTCAGCAGAGCAAGCGTATGGTTACTGCCTGCTGCTGCGGCTACAACACCATTCAATGCCTTCACTTGAACGGGGGAAGCGCCCGGTGTCGTCGTTCCGTCGCCTAACTGACCGAAGAAATTCTGTCCCCACGTCCAGAGGGTTTCATCCTGTTTGACGGCAACTATGTGCGTATCCCCGCTTTCAATCGCCGCAATGCCGTCCATACTTAAGGCTTTCGGAGAGATGGCGGAGGTATGAGTTCCGTCTCCCAATTGGCCGAACGTATTACTGCCCCAACCGTACAGCCTGTTATTTTGGATAAGAAATGTATCACTTTCACTCGCCGTAAGGTTCTGTACTTTGGGAGCTTTCATTAGAACCGTTCCTTCACCAGGCTTTACCACTGGCGGATTCAGCCATTCGTTCACCTGGGTTTGCACCGGTGCGGCTTGGTTGTTCAGCGTCTTGTCACCGAGTTGGCTGTAACTGTTGTTCCCCCATGCCCAGAGCATGCCCTCTTGGTCGATCGCGAAGGTGAAATTAGAGCCTGCCCCGATTCCGGCAATTTCGGGCAGATCACTGACATGGCTAGGGAATACGCGGTTCCACGTTTTCCCGTCATATCCGGTTCCTACGCCCAGCTGCCCGGAGGTATTGTTCCCCCACGTATAGACACTGCCATCATCCTTTAAAGCAATGGCGTGCGAGCTTCCAGCCGTTATTTGAGCGACGTGATCCAACCCGGTGATCAGAACGGGAAACTTATGAATATCCTGCGTATTGGTCGTAATCGCGCTATACATAGTGGCTGGATCCGAATCGATCAGTCCCCAAGTTAATACGGTGCCGTCGTCCTTAAGCGCTAAGGAGAAGTCGAATCCGGCGGCGATCTGGGTAATATGCCAGTTGGAGTTCGTAGCCATTATGGGCGTATTCAAACGGTTCTGGTCATAGCCATAGCCAAGCTCGCCGAAGAAATTATCGCCCCAAGCCCATACAATGCCGTCCTGGTCAAGCGCCAAGGTGTGGTAAGCACCGCTCGCCACCGCTTTAACCGATACGATGTTTCCCGTTACTTGGACAGGCTTATTCGTGCTATTATTCGTACCGTCGCCTAATTGGCCGTACGTATTGTCTCCCCAACTCCAAGCGGTGCCATCGTCTTTAATTGCAACAGAGTGGAAATTGCCTGCAGAAATCGCAGTGACATGGGTCAGACCAGACACCTGAACAGGCGTTGACCGGTCGATCGTCGAGCCATCGCCCAACTGGCCGAATGTGTTCTCCCCCCAGGACCAGACGGTGCCGTCCGATTTGAGCGCTAAGGAGTGAGACGAACCAACCGCAATGGCGGTAATACCGGACAACCCGCTTACGGGTGTCGCTTGATTGCGGTTACTCAGGCCGGATCCCAGTTTACCGCGCAGATTATTTCCCCATGTCCAGACCGTACCGTCTTTCTTCAAAATAACCGTGAAACCTTTGCCGCCCCGTATTTCCTGTATCGAAGCAGGCTTCAACCCGGACGTTCCGGCCATCGGCGTGTTCGTTTCCCCGAAAGCTTTCCCGGGAAATACCGAGAAAGCTGTAAAGGAACTAAAAAGCAAAAAAACTAGGAGCCAGAAAATAACGTTACGTTGCACTGTTTTCATGTTCCTTCTCCTTAAAGCTTTTCCATGAGGAAAGCTATCTTCGTTAACACGTACTGAGGGTTCTAATCGCTATGAAGAAGATGGACTGCCTAGCTCCTGGATAACGGCAGATTTGCGTTTAAATCTGCGCGTGATGCCATTTTTCCAGCTATCCAACAAAGTGTATACAACAGGAACCAAGACTAAGGTGATTAGTGTGGATAAGGTCAAACCAAAGGCTACAACGGTTGCCATCGAAGCCTGTGTCTCCGCTCCTTCCCCAAACCCGATAACGAGCGGCAGCATCGCAAGGACGGTAGTCGCTGTAGTCATCAGAATAGGCCGCAAGCGCACTTTCCCCGCTTCTATTAAAGCATCGAACAGCGGCATTCCTTTGGCACGCAATTGATTCGTATAATCAATTAACACGATGGCATTATTCACGACAATGCCCACGAGCATAATCATCCCGATGATGGAATTCATGTTAATCGTTCGATGTGTGACCAGAAGCCCCAATATAGCGCCGATAAAAGTCGGCGGCAGAGCGAACATGATGATGAACGGGCCATATAAGGATTCAAATTGACTCGCCATAACCATATAAACCAAGGCAACGGATAGAATAAGAACCAAGTACAGGCTCTTAAAGGAATCATTCTGGCTAGCCTGCTGGCCGCCCATCGTCACCTGATAGCCGTCAGGCGGTTGAATCGCATCAATCTTCTCCTTGACCAAGGCCGATACCTCACCGGCAGAAGCGCCGAATATGGACGCCTGCACCGTTGCCACACGGTTCTGATCTTGGCGGCGAATTTGCGCCGGACCTGTACCCGGTTCCACTTTGGCTATAAGGCTGACAGGCACAATCGTGCCGCTTGCCGTATTAATCGTCACATTGTTGAAGTTCTCGAGCTTGTTCGTAAAATCATTCGGATATTTCACCAGAACAGCAATTTGCGAACTGGCGGTTTTGAACTGTGTAGCCACGCTTCCCTGATAAGCCGTTCGCAAAGCCGTCATCACGTCTCTTAAGGAAACGCCGTAATGGGCTGCAGCATCACGATCAATCGTTAAGTTAAATTGGGGGATCGAACGGTCCAGCGTATTTTGCACATTGCGTGTGCCTTCTACGGAAGTGATTTCCTGTGCGACGAGATCGCCAAGCTTCTGTAAGACCGCCAAATCCGGTCCGGATAAATTAACGGAAATATCACCGCCGCCAAAGTTGCCGCCACCGCCGAGACCCGGTAACCGGACACCCGACGGCACACTCACACCAATTTGCGCTCCCGCAAAGCCCGTTGTAAGCGTCCGAATTTGTTCCGCAACTTGATCGGTGCTCTTCGTCCTTTCACTGAGCGGTTTTAACCTGATTTGAATACTGCCCGTATTCGTTGCCGCTGACTGAAAGGCTCCGCCGCCTGCCGACCCGACTGAAGTAAAGACGGTGTCAATTTCCGGCACATCCTTCAATCTCGTCTCGAGCGTAGCAGCCACTTGATTCGTCACGGCAAAGTCCGTCCCCTGCGGGAGATTAATATTCAAATTGACTTGTCCTTGATCGGTCTTAGGCGTTAATTCACTGCCTACGAATCGAACCGAGTACACGCTGGCAGCGAAGAGAAGCACAGTCAGGGAAATAATGACCCATCGATGAAGCAAGGACCACCGGAGCAGCCTGCTGTACACTTGGGTGATAAACTGCATCCCTCTGCCGAACAAAATGAAAGGATTGAAGGTTCTGCCGGCCGGCAGCTCTTCATCGACCTTGCGGCGCAAAATTTTGGCCGCTAGCATCGGCACCAAAGTGACGGCTGCAAACCATGCCGCGATATGAGAAAAACAAACCACAAGCGCCATCGGCCAGAAGAATTGTTTCACTAAGCCGCTGATGAACGCCGTCGGCGCAAAAACCGCTATCTGTGCCAACGCCGAAGCCATCACCGCCGTGCCCACCTCGGCCGTTCCCACTTTGGCCGCTTCCTCAGGAGACAAGCCTTCATGCCGTTTACGGAAAATACTTTCCAAGACAACGACCGCAAAGTCTACGAGTGAACCGAGACCAAGCGCCAGCCCGCCAAGTGTGATGGTATTAATCGTTTGATGACCGAAGTACATCATACTGAATGTGCTTATGATTGAAATCGGGATCACGACGCCGATAATAATCGTCGCCCTTACGCTTCGCAGAAAGAAGAGCAAGATGATGACCGAGAAAACGCCACCGAGCAAAGTATGCTCTACAACGGTACGTAAGGAATCTCGAATGAACTTGGCGGAGTCATTCAATACGGCGATATGTACGCCTTCAGGAAGCTTGGCTTGAATATCCTGAAGCGACTTCTGGATGTTGCTGGACACGGACACCGTGTTACCGTCCGATTGCTTGAGTACAGAGAGGGATACGCTGGCTTCTCCGTCTTTACGCGCTTCTAGCGTAACATCTTGATAGGTATCTATAATTGTGCCGAGCTCGCTTAGCGCAATCGTTTGTCCGCGCCCCAGCTGCACTTGTACTTTGCCGATATCAGCCGTTGACTTAAATTCCCCGTCAATATGTAAGGGCACCAATTGGCTTCCTTTATTGACAAGTCCGGCATCGGTTGAAGAGTTATCATTCCCGAGCGCTGACACCAAGGTGCTGAAAGAGATATTGTATTGCTGCAGTCGGCTCGGCTCTACAAGGATTTGAATTTGTCTGACGCGCCCGCCGGTGACGCCAACCGATGCGACACCATCCGAACGCTGAACATCCGGACTCACAATATTGTCGGCTATATCACGCAGGGTGACCAGATCCGTCTTGCCATACAGGGCTAATGTCATGATCGGTGTGCTGTTCGGATCTACGCGTGAAACGACGGGGGCATCTGCATCCGATGGAAGCTGCCTTCGCACACGATCTAACTTGTCCCTCATGGTTAGGGTTGCCTGATCAATGTTCGTGCCGTAATTAAATTGCAAGGTCACGTTACCCGAGCCTGTTCGAGAGTTAGAGGATATGCTCGTTACGCCTGTAACGGTAGCCATCGCATTCTCAATCGGTTTGGTAATTTGCTGTTCGATCTGGCCTGGCGATGCACCGCTCCAAGAGACCGATACGGTTGCCGACGGCACTTCCAGATTCGGATATAGATCCACGGGTAAAAGCGGAATCGCAATCGAGCCCACGATCACGAGCGAGATCATGATCATCAAAATGGTGACCGGGCGATGAACGGAGAAATTAGCTAATTTCACTGTCCAGCCCCCGCTTTCGGAGCAGCTGCATCAGCGCCAGCGCCATTGCCGCTTGGCTTGGCCCCTGACGGGTCCGCTCCCTTACCTTGGGTGCCTTGCCCATTTGGTCCTTGGCCGCCGCTTCTGCTTGGTCCTTGGGCTCCATTCTGGCCCTGACCTTGGCCCTGGCCATTCGGTCCGCCCTGCCCTTGGCCGCCGCTCCTGCCTTGACCTTGGCCTTGGCCTTGACCGGCTTGGCCCTGTCCTTTGCCTGCACCATTCCCTTGCCCGGGTTGCGTAATCTGCACCGGAACATTATCGGAGAGCAGCTCTTGCCCTTTCACCACAAGCTCGTCTCCGACCTTCAGACCGCTCGTAATTTCAAAGGACGAACTGGTCATCACACCGATTTTCACAAGCACCTTCGACGCTTTCCCGTCTTTCACGATGTATACCGCGTTACCGCTTGGTTGACTGAGAACGGCATCTGCCGGCACAACAATGGATTGTTTACCTTCGCTCTTGAGAGAAGATTCTGCAAACATGCCGGGTAATATTTCATGTTTATCATCTTTAATTTTAATGTCTACCAGAAAAGATTTGGAGGTTGCATCCATGGTGGGATGAACGGCATACACCGTTCCGTCAAACGATTTGTTCAAAGTAGGAATTTTCACCGACATGGGCAGACCGGTTTTAATTTTACCGATGGAGGCTTCAGATACGTTGACGGTTGCCAATAACGGATCTACCGTAGCAATCGACATGACGGCAGCTTGTCCCGTATTCTGTCCGACAGGCACCATAATGGCACTGACGATCCCTGAAACCGGGCTCGTTAACACACCGTCTTGCAGCTGTTCGCTTAATATAGCCAACTTGGTTTGAGCTTGCTGAAGCTGGGCTGCGCTGACTTGCAAGGCATCCGTTGACTGGGCGGCTTTCAGCGACTGCTTGGATTGCTCAAGCGCAGCCTCCGCACTGTTCTTGGAAAGATCCTGCGCGGATTGTGTTTGCGCTAGTTGGGTACGGCTGAGATCCAGCTGAGCTGCAGCTGTCGCCTGCGTGTTAGCAAGTGTTAGAAGCGCTGAGTTTAGAGTCTCCTGAGCCACTTGCACGGATTGCGAGCTTTGTGCAGTCAGCAACGCATTCTGCAGGTTCGTCAACGACTGCTGCGCCGACTGCGTATCTTTGTATTGCGCCTGCTGCGCCTGCTGCAGCGCAAGCTGGGCCGTTTGCAGCTTGGCGAATGCACTGTCCACGTCCTTACCGGATTGAAGTGCTGTATTATAGGCTGCAACCGCTTGCTGAACGCTCAGTTGTGAAGAATCTATATTATTATTCTGTGTTGTTAATAAGCTGTCCAATTGGGAGTTCAAGTTCGCCTGGGCGACAGTCACAGCCGTAGCCGCATCGGCATGTGCCTTGCTGAAGCCTGCCTGCGCAGAAGAGACCCCTTGTTTGGCCGTTTCAATGGAGTTTTGCTGTGCTGTAATCGCATTGTTTAATTGCGTTTGCGCCAGAGCTACCGCATTCTTCTGGTCATTAATCGTTTTCTCATAAGCGGCTTGCTGAACGGCTAGCGTTTTCTGTGCCATAGCTAAGCTATTCGCTTGATCATTCACAACTTTGTTGTACTGCACTTGACTCAAAGCAAGTTCGCTCTTGGTCTGCTCGACGGATTGCTGCAGCGAAGTTGTATCAATGTGCGCTAAAGCTTGTCCAACCTCCACTTTATCCCCGATGTTAACATCAAGAGAAGTAATGCGGCCATTCACTTTGGAAGAAAGATTCGTCGTGAATGTTGGCGTGATCGAGCCCGTAAATATTTGCCCGCCACCGATGTCCGACAATTTAACAACTTGTGTTTCTACTGTCATCTGGCGTGTTCCCGATCTGCCGTTAGCCCCTGGTTTAGCGGTGCTTGCCGGCGTGCTGCAGCCCGCTATGGTGACGGTTATCGCGGTAACGACTGCGATGATTGTGGTACTCTTGAGTGAACTGTACTTCCTCATGGGATGGAAACCTCCGTCTGCTTCATTTCATTTGGGCAAATACTCTCTCTCACCATATTTGACATTGATGATAGAAGTGTGATCGAAATGTGAAAAATATGTAAAAACCAGGACAATCACCTGGTTTTTTAGGCCAATGGGCCTGGTAAAAACAAATAATAATCCAGTATATGTAATATTCGTCGAACAATATAGGTTATTTTATCGACAATTTATTCGGTTATCTCCCCTGGAGGACATGCGAAAAGCCCATGAGCTTATAAAGGCTCATGGGCTTTTTTTATTCATTAATGATTAGGTACCACATACACGCTGCCATCCGACAACACTTGCACGGTGCCCGAGGCCGATTCAATTTCACGCAGAGCCCAATGCTCCAGCGGTACATCCGGCCAGCTTGGAACTTTTACGTCCGCTGTCGGTCGTTTGAACATCCGGTTCAACACCGTCACCGCTTCCGCACGATTCAGCTTATGATCCGGCAGGAAGGTGCCGTCGGCATAGCCTTGCAAAATGCCTGCTTGCGAGGCTTGCCTGATCGCTTCGAAAGCCCAATGCTTCTGCGTGTCGCTGTACTCGACACCTACAGAGCCGCCAGCCGCGTCCGCTGGAAGCAGCCTTGCAGCAATGCTGGCTATCTCGGCGCGGGTAATCGCGTCATCCGGACGGAATCCGGCGTCATCGCCAAGCATCAAGCCTGAGCGCTGCATGTTCGCAATGGCTTCTTCCGCCCAATGCCCTTTGGCAACATCCGGATAGCCGGCAGGCTGTGCCGATACGGATGCGCTATTGGCTTTGACCGCGCCGATACGATTCAGAATCGTTGCCAGCTCCGCACGTGTAATTGCTTGTGCTGGCTTGAACGTCCCGTCCGGGTACCCGGATAAGTAAGGTGCAAGCGAGCCTGCTCCATGGGTCTGGATAATGGTAAAGGTACTGAACTTATTGATTTCAATAGCGATACCGACTGGTTTGCCTTCCGCATCATAACGGATCTCTCCGTGCGTTAGCACCTTTTCGCCGTCGCTATGTTCGATGTATACAGCCAGCTCGTCTAGAATTTGTTTGGCCGCTGCTGCATTCTCCGGCAGGCTTAAGTTATTCAACGGGAACACGATTTCCGTTTGGTAACCCGTGTAGTTGGTTTCAATCTTAAGCGGCTGGCCGATCACGGAGACCGTATGGCCGCCAGCAGCTTTGAGCACAAGCTCGGCCGATTGAACACGCGTTGTCACTTCGCTGCGTTCGGCATCCGCACGAACGGGAACAATTCGGAAGTAAGCGTCTTTCCCGTCTTGGCCCATCTGCCGGAGGGAAGCTGCCGGTATCGCGATCTGCGCATCGGGCAGCATCACCTGCAGCGACATGCCCCCATCGGAAAGCATACTTACCGATTTGGCGTCCAAGCTCACAATCCGCTCGTCGGCAGGATCGTCAGCCAAGTCGGTTACATAGATGCGAGCCACATGATCTTTGTTCTGCGCAGCTTTCTCCAGGATCGTCTGTGCAGACGCAAAATCAACCTTCACCGTATCCAGGGATTTGCCGTCCGCCGATACGGTCCGTACGATGGACGTTTCGAAAGTCCAGCCGCCGGTGCCTCCTGCAATCGTCGTTTGGCGAACGGCAGGACCTGTACTGGATTCTTCGATACGGGTTACATCGATGGAATACGTCTGTGAGGAAATAAGGTCAGCGGATTCCACACTCACGATAATCGTATTTTTTCCGATCCCGACCGCTGGTGAGAAGGTGCCGCCGCCTTTTTGCGTTACATTCTGTACCGTTACAGTTGCTTGCGGATCATTGGTCATTGCCGTTATTTGGACATTCGCATTCTCCGTTGTTGAAATCGTTCCATATTTAAGCTTGTAAGGCGTAAAGGCACTATCCAAGAGCGTGTTTACCTGTAAGCTTGCCAATAAAGGCGGATTCTTCGGCAATGATTGCTTGCGCAGCACAGTAACCGTGTACGAGTGTGCAGTACCGTCTTGAGCTGTTACTTCAATAGCAAAGGTTTGTTCATCCTTCGTGAACGGCAGCGATGCGATCGAGCCGCCTGTTACGGGTTGGCCATCGATACTTACTGCAGCGCCGGAACCATCCGGAACCGGAAGAAGCTTGAACGTTCCCGTAGCATGAGGTACTAGCACCTCGTAATGGCTCACTGCCGGGTTAAAATCAGCTAACAGCTCAGCCCCTTCTGTGGCAAGCCCCAAGCTTTGCAGCAGGGCATTGCCGTTAAGCTCCCGGAATACGGATACTTGATATTGTCTGGTTGCCGATCCGTCCGGAGACGTAACCGCAACTGGGATTAGATTCTCGCCAACTTGCAGTTGGATCGATTGAGACGCTTGTCCGCTCTGAACGGCTTGACCCTTCACTTGAATGCCGGATCCTGCCGTCCAAGCACCGGGCGTCAGGGTCACGCTGTCCACGCTGTTGTCAACATAGACGGCATAGCTTTCTTCCGTTCCTGTGAAGGCTTGTGCCGGAAGCTCATCTCCCGCTTGCGAAGCCGTCGCGTTATGAAGCTTCAATGTACGTAATAAGGCATCGTTGGAGCCTGTGCCATCGAGTTTCAGCGAGTAGAATTTATCTCCTGCGCTCTCGGAATGAACTTTGATGGACACTGTCTTCCCTGCAGCAGGTACGGCGATATCGACATAACCGCTATCAGGAACCGATTTCCCATCGATCGTTACTTCAGAAGCAACGGCCATCGGTACTGCATATACGCGGACATGATCCGAATAAGCCAAAGCTTCATAAGACATTGTGCCGAATTGATAAGGAGCATACATCTCAGCGTTTCCTGTCGTCAATGCGGCAAGGTCGCTAGGGGTTGCCGGAATCGCACCTGGCACACCTCGCAAGACTTCAAAGCCATACTCCGTTCGGTTGCCAGTCCGGTCCGTTGCCGTCATCGAGAACGGTACCCGGTCCGTCGTCGGTTCCCAATTCAATGGCGCGTAGTAATGGAAATTTCCTCTGTCATCCAATGGGACCGTAATCCCGTTAACGACAAGCTGAGCTCCCGCGTCTGTTTGACCGGTTATATACAACCTGCTGTCCTCAATAACCAAGCCATTGAGCGAAATCGGTTTGCCTTGCGCATCGTTCCCTCCGGAGGCGATCAACATCGGTCCGGTGCGGTCGATAAACAACTTGCGGTAGGCCGTACTGCGGTCCCCGCGCTCATTGACTGCTTCAATCAGCAGGTTATATTCCCGCTCTTTCAAGGCAGCAACTTGAAGAAGATCTTGCAAAACGAACGTTGAAGTTCCCCCTGCCGACACTTGTTGCCTGTCAAGCTGCTGGCCGTTCACAACCAGCGTAACAGCTGCCTTCTGATCGGCCGTTACCTTCAAGGAAGCTTGCTCTGCTGCTGTAAGCAGCAATGTCTCTGCATTCCCGTCATAGGCGGTATAGGCTTCTTCAGCAACGGCATGCGAGCTGCCGTCCAGCGTCACTGCCAGTGCTGCCGGCTGCGGAATTGGCAGTTCTGTCGTCACACTTGCTGACTGTGGACTCAGCACGATACGTCCTTGCTCGTGACCGATCGCGGAGACCGAAATATCGTAAGCAGCACCTGCACGTAAACCGGAAATCACAGCACTCTGCTCATTCCCCGCTTGAGGCTCTAGATCCATCATCGGAACCGCATTGCCCTTCGCACTTTCACCGACCCAGATGCGATATGCTTCCACATTCCCTGCGATTGAAGCAAAGCGCAGCGAGATGTCACCATTCCCCGTTGCAAGCACCTCCGGCTGCTCGGGTTTGTTCAGCGTAGCAGGCGCCGTCACTTCTACGGTTCCTTCCGCAATCGCGTACAATGGCGCTTGGTCCGCACTCACGCCGGCTGCGGTTAGATGATAGGTTCCCGGCATCATGGAACCCGGAATGTCAATGGCTTGGCTGCCGGAAGCCGGCAAGCCGCTCTGGATCACTTCGCCAATCAACTGATCCGCGCTGTCCGTCAGCATCAAGGTTACTTGCGTATCCGGCGACATATTCTTCATCGCCCACGTGACTTGAATGCGATTCTCCACACCGGCTACAGCCGATACGGAAGCCTTCATCTCAGGTTGAGGCATTAATTTCTGAATTTGCAAATCAACTTGATTCGCGTTCTTAACCAGCCATTTGCCCGCCGGTGCGTTCAAGAGGGAAACGTAAAGCGTATCCCTGCCGTCGGTTACCGGATTCGGCGTGGCAATCTTCGTTTGGTCAACGGGGTCTCCGCCAGGGCTTGCACTGGAAACCCGGTCTGATGCGGGCTGCAAGTAGGCGTTGCCGTCAGGAGCATCAAAATTCAGGGCATACGTCGAACCGTCTGGCGCTGTAAGCAAGGTATCGGTATTGCCACCGCTGACCGCCAGCATATAATCGCCCTTCTCCGGCAATTCGAAGTACTTGCCGTAACGGCCTCCCATTGTCAATGGCTTAATGGATTTAAACTTCCTTGTTGACTTGTAGGCAACAACGTCAGTAAAGCTGCTGCTGACGACTTTCCACTGTCCGGTCAAGTTGATTCCGGATAAGAAAATCATTTTCTTATGCTGAGACTCATCATACAGGACATTCATACCAGGCAAATTGGGATCAGCCTGCAGGGGATAAAGCTCGCCGCTTGGCCCATACAGCTTGGTCTGCTCATTCGCTCCATAAATTTCAACAATCACCTGACCATTATCTGTCGGGGTCATATCGAAAACGGTAGGATAAGCTTGCTCCTGTACCCATTGCATGACATCGTTCATCTTCGTTAATGCCGGTACGCCGCTTAATTGTGCCGTTGGGCTCGTACCTGCACTAATCATCCAGGTTCCAGCCTCGACCGCATCCAACAATGTATACACATTGCCGTTCGCATCGCGGAGAGCGTTCCAATCCGGTTCATTCTGCTCCGTGTGCAGACTGTAAGGCCGTCCGTCCGGCTTATACACAATGACGTCGCCCTGCGCTTCGCCAACTTTCAGTACGTAGCTGCCGCGCTCCTTCATCGTCAGTGATGTTACCGAGCGCTCCGGCGTCTTCGACCATAGCTGTGCCAATTCGATCAATTTCAGCGATTCGTTGGCAAACAACAGTTCATTCACTTGGATGAGACTGCTGCCGCTTGTTGTCAGGTTCCAGTTCCCCGCGAACAACGATAGGCGCATATAGGTTGTATTGGTCGCAGCGTCATAACTTGCTTCCGGGCGTACGATTTGTTCAAAGCTTGTACCGGAAGGCGCAGCTTTCAGAACGGCAGCCCGTTGATCACCTGTTAGAACCATTAGTGCGTCGATAGTACGCTCCACCGCAAAAGAGGCTGTCATTTTGCCGTTCGCAGCATTGGTTCCGGTTGTGATTAACGGCGTTCGATCCAGCGATGTAAGCTGTCCGTCTACAATGCGCGCTTTGGCATCGGTATGCACCGGCTCCTCCGGTTGGATCGACAAGCTAACCGGCTTCAGTTCAAAGACCCGCTTCAGCGGATTCGCCGAAGCGATGCTGACCTCACGGCCGGAATCCGACTTCCTTAACAACAACTCTTCGGCAATGTCCAGCCAAGGCTCTGCTGCATCCATGAAATCGGAAACATTATTCATGAAGTCCAGACCTTTTTCCCACCAAGATTTCTTAGGCGGTTCCGCTTCCACTTCAAACAGAATCGTATTGTTATCGAACGTATACTTGAGATTAGCGCCTACACCGTTATGTCTGAAAGTACCGTAAATACCGGTCTCATTCACACTAAGCACAACGTTGTTCACCGTCGCTCCGCCAATGCGCGGAATCCCTTTAGGCACATAAACCGTTCCTTTGATAACGCCGTTATAGCCTTTTTTATTGAAGGAGTACGTACCGATAGCGCCTTTTACTACCTCAAAAAGGTTAATGTCACCTTTCGTGGAATAGCCCGGTGCCGAAAACCCTTTGATTCCGGCAGTTGCTGGATTCACAACCGTCTGCATGTTCATGTTCTTCACTGGCAGCCAGTAGTAGTATTCCGTTCCGGTGGCGTTAAAACCATAGGTAGTCAGATCCATATCAATGGAATCGGTACCGGTCAAATTGAACTTGTAATCCACTTGCGGATGTTTCAATTCAGGCACAATTACATCGTTCACCGAGCCGGTGACACTGAACTTCTGCGGAAGCTGGGATTTCTCCGCAAGATTGGTTACATTGCCAAACAGATAATTGACTTGCAGCCCAGTAGACGCAAGCTTCACTTTCTTGTACATGCCGAAGCTGACGCCATCCAAACGGCCCTGTTTGGTCTTCATATTCAAATCAAAGCTTAAATCTGTATCCGGCAAGGTGCCGGTTCCCTGAACGCCGACATAAGGAATGCGGCTGTCGACAACGAATTTCGTATTGCTGGCATTGATCGGACCAATCTTAAAGCCATTCTTCATGACATAGCTTCCTGACAAATCAAACCGGTTATTGCGGTATTTCAGGGCATCGACAGGTACCGTTTCCTTGACCTTCTGATTCCCTACCTGCAAGCCGAGCTCCAGATCGCCGGTCAGACGCAGGCCGTCCTTCGTGAAAATAAGCGAGCTTGTTTTGACGGGCATATCAATATTCAAATAGTCCGCCGCTTCCGAGCTGCTCAAAGGGAAAGAGAAATTGTCGGACGTGATGGTGAACGGCCCGTCTTGAATCGTATAGGACAAGTTCGCCCCTAACTCTCCGCCGCCATTGACGTATAGCCGGCCATTGCCGGTTATCGTGGCTGGGGAAGCCGCTTTATTCACGACAAGGCTGGTGCCCTTGAACATAACCGATTCATTGATAACTACCGGTTCGGAAGTGTCGTTCAGCACATAGACGTTAGGCGCTGACGGATCTTCCGTGAACGGGCCTTGCAGACCAAGACTGTTCACCTCGTTGCTGGCAGACGTACTTGGTATATCGACTCTGGCGAAGTTTCTTGGTTTGTAGAAGTCTAATGCCGTAATCATTAGGCCGTCTGTGAATACGTAATTACCATAGAAAGTATGGTCCAGGTGTACATCATATTTTCCCGGAGGCAGATCAGCCTTCCACGTCAGTTCCAATTGACGTTCATTAATAACATTGTAAGTAAGCGGGTATTGAGCTCCGTCTTTACTCTGCAAATAATAATGAATGGCTGTTAGAGGCTTACGCAACAAGTTAGGAATACCTGTACCTACCGCAACCAATCGCTTCTTGTCCTTCACATGAAGAACCGAAGCCCCTACACGGTCATAATCAACATCCGGCGGTTTCATGTTCGGATCATCTTTCAGAATGAAACGTTTTATTTCCGTATAACCTTTACCAACATCATTCACCGCATAGCCGCGGGTTTCGTATTCTTGATGCCACGTCAGACCCTTCAAAATAACCGTGAAGGAGCTTGTCCCTACTTCCTCATCCGTAGCCGCAGTCGCAGCTGCAGCTGTATAAGGTACTTGAACCCATTCGCCGACGCCATCCTCGGAATACGTACGGTACTCTACTCCTTGCGCTTTAATTGCCCGTGTTCCGTCATCATAGACATTGCCAACTACGCTAACGGTATCATCCGTATGCTGCGGATCAAACTTCAGGATCGGATCCACCGTCAACTTAACACCCGGCGCTGTCGGCGGCGTATAGCCATACAGCCAAGTTTCGTTCATCATCCCGGCTGCAACATGATCGACGACGGAGCCGAACACTTTGTCCATAATACTAATTTGATCGCGGCTCCCGCCGAACATGACGAAATTTTTGCCGTCAAAAGCCATGTTGGCATAGCTTAACGGAAATGGCAGCTGATTGGGAACCCCTTGGACCTCATATACCTTGCCATCCTTATCCACATTGCTCTTGTACATCGTTCCAGTGGATACTTTCAATGGCGCGTATTCCCATTTGCCTTTTGACCAACCATAAGCCATACTCCCCCTTGTCGGAGGGTACGTGCTCGATGGCAGCTTCAAATTTTCAACCAATTCGTTATTGTAATTATGGACATAGTCGCGTTCTCCGCCAAAAAAGAGAACACGGCGCCCGTCATAAGCCATTGCTTGCCCCCAACGCCCGTAAGCCTCTGGACCATTCGTCGAAGTCCACGACTTGGCTTCACGGTCCCACTTCCACAATAATGGAGAGCTGTCATCGTGCGTGATCGACTTCGTTACTTTCGTACCTTCGCTCGTGTAATCTTTCGTCACCGTGCCGGCGTTTCCGCCGTACAGCACAGCCGTCGTGCCGTCATAAGCCATCTGCCCGCTATAGGCAGGTGGCGGCGACGCGGCAGGACTAGCCTGTGTCCAATCGGTACCGTTCCACAGCCAAGTCTCGCCTATCGGCGTCTTCGAGCTGCCGCTGCCCGTATATCCGCCGAACAGCACCAGCTGTTCGCCGTCAAAGGCAAGCTGCGCGCCGCCTCGAGCTGACGGGGAAGCCGCAAGCCCCGTTACCTGCTGCCATTTGGCAGCCAAACCGTCCCACAGCCATGTATCCCCCAGCACACCGGACTGGCCTTCGCCTCCGAACAGAAGCACTTTGCCTGTGGCTGGATCAAAAGCCATGGCAGCCCCTTTGCGGCTGGGTGGATAAGTAGGAAGATTCCTCATTTCCTGCCAAGTTTTCTTATAGCCGTCCCAAATCCATGTCTCATCGAGCGGCCCATTGTTGCCTTGGCCCCCGAACATGACCACATTCTCGGCATTCTCGTCAAAGACCATGGATGCCGCTTGTCTGGCAGCGGGAGCCAGATTCGTTGTTACCCTCTTCCATGTGTAGTCCGTAATTTGGGTTGAGGGCCCATATGTATTTTGCAGCACGGTGCTAGTCCCAGCGTATGTATTCAGCATCACGGAGTCGCTGCCGTTCGCTTGAGCCACACTCGACCCACCGTGCAAGAAAGGTATATACTGCAACAATAACGCAGCAATCAATAACTTCGCCCATCCGGCATTCCGACGTTGATTCAACGTTTATTCCCCTTTTCCTAAATATCCACCAAACAGCCCTACGAGGTAGTTCCTATGCCACCCTCCTTAATACCTACCTTTTGTTGAATTTTGTCGATGGTTGTACAAGCTATATCGGTATTCTCTCATTCTTTTATTAGAAAAGTATTAGATATATGATGGTTTTTATAGAAATAGCCACATATAAGTCATTAATTTAATAAAAATACATATATTACCTAAACTCTCCGTATAGGACTTAGGTCCAAGGTTCAAACCCAAAATAAAAAGCCCTGGAAGTTTCCCAAGGCTTCAAAAATGGATGAATGACTTGACACGATCGCGGCATCATTGTAAATTAATAACGCGGCGAATGTTTGAATCGCGCCGTTCATATCATGAATCAATTGCATAAATACTGTAAGTTGGAGGAGCCTGTCACCAAGGGCTCCTTTTGGTCTTTTTTGGCCATGCCGAGCCCTTGATTGGGCTCTTTTTTTGTGCAGAGAAAGGAGATCGCCCGTTGTAAGCCAACCCAAAACCAACATATAGGAGGAATTATGGAACAGCAAGCAATTCTAGCTATTGGTATCTTTCTAGTCACTTACGGCATGATCATTGCCGAGAAAATCCATCGTACGATCATCGCTATGCTCGGCGGCGTCCTTATGGTCGTCCTCGGCATTGTCAATCAGGAAGAGGCTTTGCATCATATTGATTTTAATACCTTAGGACTTCTGATCGGGATGATGATCATCGTAAGCATTACCGCTGAAACCGGACTTTTCAAATATATCGCTCTTCTCTCGGCCAAAAAGGCGAAAGGCGATCCCGTGCGCATTATGGTGGCACTCGTGCTCATTACTGCGGTTGGATCCGCCTTTCTAGACAACGTGACGACCGTGCTTTTGATGGTGCCCGTTACATTCAGCATTACCCGGCAACTGCGTGTAAATCCGGTACCTTACTTAATCACACAAATCTTAGCATCCAACATTGGGGGGACCGCGACATTAATCGGGGATCCGCCGAACATCATGATCGGGAGCGCGGTGAAAGAGTTAACCTTCATGGCCTTCATCTATAACCTTACACCTATCGTTGTGGTTATTATGGCCTGTATGCTTCCCCTATTCGTGCTCCTGTTTCGCAAGCAAATTCAGACTACGCCGGAGCTGCGAAGGGGTATTCTGGAATTAGACGAAAAAGAAGTCATCACGAATAAGCCCTTGCTATTGAAAAGTGTTTCCGTCTTAGCGCTTACAATTGTCGGCTTCTTCCTGCATCAAATGTTACATTTGGAGTCCGCCACTGTTGCCTTGACAGGCGCGTTCATCCTGCTTCTGCTAACCGGTGAACATGCCATGGAAAATGCGTTTACCAAAGTAGAGTGGACCACGATTTTCTTCTTCGTCGGGTTGTTCGTCCTGGTCTCCGGCCTTGTGGAAACCGGCGTCATCACCCGATTAGCCGCTCACGCCATTGAACTGACCGGAGGGGACCCCGTCGCGACCTCCATGCTCATCCTATGGCTCAGCGCGATTGCATCGGCCTTTCTGGACAACATTCCCTTCGTAGCTACGATGATTCCAATGATCCAGGAGATGGGCAATATGGGCGTAGATAACCTTGAACCACTATGGTGGAGTCTCGCACTTGGCGCATGTCTGGGCGGCAACGGTACCCTGATCGGGGCGAGCGCCAACCTGATCGTAGCAGGCTTGTCGGGCAAGGAAGGCCACCCGATTAAGTTCGTTACATTTATGAAATACGGCTTCCCGCTCATGATCTTGTCTGTTGGTTTAGCCAGTATTTATATTTACATTCGTTACTTCCTATAAGCGGGAGTTCCTTATGAACTTTCCATTTGCGCTCAGTCAGCGCATGCGTGAATTTAACTCGACTGGGCGTTTTTTTTAACCACAGGCGTTAAATTTCATTTTGCTTGCTTAGAAGCTCATCTAATTTCTTCATACGCCTTTGGTCTCTGCTTCTTAATGTTTTTTCATCTTGCCTGAGCGCGATCATTAAGGATATGCACATCCCGATAATAATGATGGCGAAGGGAACTGCTGCAACAATCGATGCGGTTTGCAGTCCGCTTAAGCCACCGCTAATCAACAGCACAATAGCGATAGACGATTGTAGGAGTCCCCAGACAATTTTAACTTTGTTCGAAGGATTGGGATTCCCTTTCGTAGATAGCATACCGAGAACGAAAGTAGCCGAGTCCGCTGATGTAACAAAGAAAGTGATAATCAATAAAGTAGCCATAAAGGCTATGATATGACCTAAGGGCAATTGCTCCAGCGTTAAGAACAAGGCGGATGTGACATCCTTCTCAGCCGCGGCAGCGATTGGATAATGATCAAACAACTCGATATGCAGCCCCGTCCCCCCAAAAACGGAAAACCAGATGAAGCTAAAGAGGCTTGGTACCAAAAGAACGCCTAGAACGAACTCCTTAATCGTTCTGCCTTTGGATACTCGGGCAATAAAGGTTCCAACGAAAGGCCCCCAAGCAATCCACCATGCCCAATAGAATAAGGTCCAAACGCCTACCCAGGAGCCTTGTGTAAAAGGTGTCATTCTCAAACTCATATACACAAGATTTTGCAGATACCCTCCTAGTGTCGAAGTAAACAGATCCAAGATAAAGGAAGTGGGGCCGACAACAAAGACGAATGCCATGAGTAATACGGCAATGAGCAGATTGATGTTGCTTATCAGTCGGATTCCTTTATCCAGCCCCGTCGTGGCAGAAATTAAAAATAAGACAGTTACCACGGCTATTATAATCACTTGAACCATGGGATTTATTGATATTCCCAACATATGATTCAACCCGCCGTTTATTTGAAGGGCTCCAAGCCCAAGTGACGTAGCTACGCCGAATGCTGTAGCAATAATCGCAAGTGTATCGATTAAAGCTCCGACACCTCCCTCTGCTAATTTCCCAAGTAAAGGTGAAAATGCAGAGCTGATGAGACCCTGTTTATCTTTCCTGAACTGAAAATAGGCAATAGCTAGCGAGATGAGGGTATAGATCGCCCAAGGATGAACCCCCCAATGAAAGAACGAATAACGCATGGCCAATCGGGCTGCTTCCGTAGTAGCTCCGGTTGCTCCTTCAGGTGGAGATAAATAATGCGATAACGGCTCCGCAACTCCCCAAAATACAAGACCTATCCCCATTCCTGCACTGAATAACATAGCAAACCAAGAGACGGTTGAATATTCTGGCTCGTCATCGTCCTTCCCCAGCCGGATCCGGCCATATTTGCTAAAGGCCAAATAAAAAGCGAAAACTAAAAAAGCAAACGTTGAAATTAAAAAAAACCAACCGAAATTTTTTATGGACAGGTCAAACATTGAAGTTGCTGTTGCAGCAAGCTGTACAGGAGCAAAAGCCCCCCAAAGTACGAATATCAGAATAATACCTATCGAAATATAAAGCACCATCTTCTCAAATCTTCCTTTCATCCGGACTTACTTGTAATATTTACCTTGGAAATACAAATAATGCGTATAGAAGAACCACTCTAAGATCATCCGATCTTAAAGTGGTCTATGTACATTCGTATTAGGTCACGTTGAGTTTCTTAACAAGTCGGCCGATCGTTGTCCCTTGAACCAGCAGCGAGAACACGACATTGCTGAACGTCATAGCTAACAGCAAATCGCGCCCTTCAAAGTTGGGGGAAATGCCCAATATCAACGCAATGGACAATGAGCCTTTTAACCCTCCCCAGGCAATGACCGGTTTCCAGATCCGCGGGACTTCTTGGTCAAAAATAAGACTTACATATACAGCTATGAACCTCGCTGCAAGGACAATCAGAATACTGCCGCTAATTTCAACCCATTTCTCGGCGAAATGAATATTTGAAATCTCAAGCCCCACCATCAGGAAAATCAATGCATTGGCGATAAACGCAATTGTTTCCCAGAAAGAATCCATCTTGTCATGCGTTAAGTCCGACATTCCCGTGTTCCTGCCATAGGTGCCAAGCAAAAGCCCTGCAAATACAACCGCTATAACCCCGGAGAAATGAAACATTTCCGCCAACTCGAAGGCGCCATAGAAGAGGATGATGGAGAGGCCGATCTCCACAAGGTAATTATCAATACTGGAGGTGATTTTCGAGGCGATATAACCTGTTGCAACGCCGATTGTTACACCCCCTAGAATAATCTTAACAAACTCCAATGAGCCGTGCAGTACGCCTGACATGGTCAGTACGGTTGTCCCTAGGGCTATTTTAAAAAGAACAACCGCTACACCGTCATTCGCCAAGCTCTCTCCCTCCACAATGATCGATAACTTCTGGTTTAAGCCCATTGATTTGAAAATCGTTAAAACGGAAACAGGGTCTGTCGCCGCCATCAACGCACCAAAGACGAGCGCTTTTTGCAAATCAAGACCTAATAACCAAGATGACAGCGCTGTTATCAGAACAAAGGTCAGAAAGGTTCCTAACAAAGCAAGCAGCAGTATCGAACGCTTATGGTCTACGATTTCACCAAAAGGCAGTTTGAGCGCAGCATCTCCGATCAGAGCCGATAAGAAAATCAGAATCACGGCCGTCTGAAAGACATGATCGGAAACCACGAACGTTTTGATTTCGTGAAGAGCCTCGATGGGGAATAGGCCTAACAGAAGTCCTGCAACGACAAGTAAAGTTGGATACGGTTGTTTTATTTTATCCGCCACATACGCGATTGCAACTGCGATTCCCAGCAGAACCAGCCAATAGTGAAACATGAAGGCCCCCTAAATAACCCTTTTCCGCTATTATGCGTAGGTTGGTCCTTCCTTATTATTACTGCGCCCTCCTCCCCTCTGTAAGGGACTTGTACGCTAGAAATTCGACCGGACCGGGTATCTGCAAGCAAGCTTGCCGAAGCGGTTGGGATCCGTCCGCTGAAGTGAGGTCTGACGATAGATGCGATTAATCGCGGTTAAGCAGCGAAAGCGGAAATACAGTGCGTTATTTTGCCCCCAAACCGCCTGTCGGGGACGGATAGGGAAATACGATCCGCTATTTCGCAGATTTCCTACCCGAAGAGAGGAGAATTGGTGAAATAAAGGCTTGTATTTCCTTCTGATTCCTCAAATCCACCTGATTGTTGGAAATAGCGTATCCTATTTCCGCTCAAGCCGAATTGAAGTGTCGAAGGTGGAGGCTAGCTCTCATACAAAATAGAGGAGTCCCTCCAGGGAAGGACTCCTCTCAACATTTATCGGCAAGGCAAATCCGGAAGATCATTAACGGAAATAATGTCTTCCGCCAGCTTCCTCGGCTTCTTCCACAGGTTCTCACTGCCTGGCAAATCATCGAACCAGGCGGCATCGGGGGGACATTCGAGTATCATGAACTTCCCATACTGCTCATCGCGCGATTGATGGTATTTCAAGTAGGCCTTGCCGCCTTCGATCGCAAGAATCTCAATCTTGCCCGAGGTATGGCTCATAGACAACCTCACTCTTTTGCCAAGACCCGATGTTAATGATTTGGCTGCTTCGACCAACCGATAAACCTTCTCTAAAGGCAATACGAACTCCCGGTTACCGGCAACCGGACGATTAACAAAGAAGTAATAAGGCGTAACGCCAGCCCACGATAACTTATCAAGTAACTCCGCGAGCACGGATGGATCATCATTAATTCCTTTAAGGATCGGCGTCTGATTCACTACGATTGCACCGGCATTATGTAAGGCATCGAAGGCTTTCTTGGCTTCATTCGTAATTTCTCTGGGATGATTGATATGAGCCATTACATAGATTCGTTTATCAACAGTAGAATAGGATTTAATAAGTTCAAGCAAGGCATCATCTTCGTATATTCGCATTGGGTTAAAAACAGGAATTTTGGAGCCTAGCCGCACTATCTTCACATGATCGATTTCACGCAATCGCTCTACGATGTTCTTTAGTTTGGATGTCGCGAGTATTAAGCTGTCTCCACCGGTCAACAATACATTGTTAATCTCGGGGCGGCCTTCAATATAGGCAATACCCGGATCGACATTCGCCATCGCTTCATTCACATCATGCCGAAACAGTCTTTTGCGGAAGCAATATCGGCAGTAAGCTCCACACACCTCAGAAACCAGCAATAATGCCGTCGTCCTATATTTATGCTGACAGCCGGGAACCACATAGTTGGTATCTTCATCGGATGCATCCCAGCGTCCGTACTCCTGAAGCTCTCCCTCATTCGGAATGATCAGCTTCTTAATCGGATCATTCGGGTCCGACCAATTAATCAAATTCAAGTAATAATCATTCACACGAAATACGAACTTTTCCGTTATTGCTTTTAGCTTCCTTCGTTCCTGTTCAGGAATTTCCGTGATTTTCTCAATATCGGTAATATATTTCGGCTGTGCCATAGATGATCCTCCTCGAAATTCAGATTCTGACTAACGATCTGTCGGGATTACGGATTCCCCATTACCTCCTTTGCGGCATGATGGCTATGGATGGGCGTATGTAGACAAATAAAATAGACCCGCATGAGGGCGCAAACCGTAAACGTACGGTCTAGTCCTTCAACGACAGGTCTAATCAAATAAAAAGACCCGTCATGCGGGTCAACATGCAATTATTTGCATAGTAAATCATTGACCCATCCACTGCTGACGAGGTTAGCTGCCGGGCTCGGGAAAGATGGTTCCCTACATAAAGATTCGCCCCAAAAAATTGGTTCCCCCGCTTCCCGAAATTGTTAGATTCCGGAAATTAAGCGTAGTTTTATCTTACACAACTATGTTGTATTCGTCAACGGAAGTCCGGTTGGTCCGACACATTTTAAAGCTTGCGGTTCTCCGGACGTAAAGCCCACGAGACCATATTCAGGGCCGCATAGCAAAGCGGAAGGATAAGTGGAAACCCGTAGTCGGCAGCAAACACATGAGAGAAAGCCGCACCGGTCATGACGAAGAAGATTCCGGCATAAGCCCATTCTTTGAGCCGCGGGAAACCCGGCACGACGAGAGCGATGGAGCCCAGCACTTTCCAAATCCCAAGGATCGTCAAGACATACACGGGGTATTCAAGTTTGGCCACTAGCTCCAGGTTCCCCTCTAACTGCATCAGCTGCCCGATACCGCTTATCGTCATAGATGCTGCCAGCAGTGAAGTGACGATCCAATAACCGATGCTTCTTCCTCCGGGTCTTGCTTCTACTCTCGCGATTGTTTCCGTACCGATCATCTTACTCATTCATGATCTCCTCCTATTTTAACGTGCCAAATGACGATTTATAATTGGACACCATTCAGTGTCATATTGATTATATGACACCATTCGGTGTCACGTCAACCTCTTTTAATCGCAACTTTCGAAAACCACTGTACGTACGGCAAAAAAAAAGAAAACGACAGCACAGGACGAAAACCTAGTCCCGGACTGCCGCTTATGATCTTGTGTTGCCCTGCTCAGACGCTCTCGGACGGTGCGTGCCGTTCCTTGGCGAACGTCCGCAGCAGCGGGGTTCGCAAGCTCACCCACCAGAAGGCTGCAGTCGCCGCCAAACTAAGCACCGTGCATAATATGAACGCCGAGGCGAAGCCAAATCTGGACGAATACCATCCGCCCAGCACGGCGCCGACAATTTTGCCCGCACCTAACAAGATAATCGAATTGAACATCAGGCCCGTTGCCTTCAGTTCTTTCATCACATGCTCGTTCACATAATGCGAGAGGCACAAGTAAAACAGAATATACGTCCCGCCGTGGAGCGCCCACATGATCACAACCGTCTGCGGCGTCAGTGCCGTTGCATATAGCAGCCAGCGGATCACATGAATCAAGCCCGAAAACAGCAGGATGTTGACCATACCGAAGCGCCGGAAAATCCAATCGAACCAAATCATGAACGGAAACTGACTGATCGAACCGATCGCAATTCCCAGACCAATGATCTCCATACTGACGCCTTGCTCCTGACTATAGATCGCATGAAATGAGAAGAAGAACCCTAACGTCGAAGACAGGATGAAAGCATACGTATATAGCACCATAAGGGGCCGATGTTTGAACAGTTCTGTCACCTTGACCTTCTTCTTGCCGTTCTGATGGCCTTCGACCTTGGGCAATAGCAGCGATATGACGAACGAAACGAACATCACGACGGAAGTTACGAGAAAGATGCTGTGAATATTCCGGGCGAACATCCAACCCGCCAATACGGACATGACCGCATACCCAACGGAGCCGAATGTACGCACTCCGGAAAACTTGACGATTCCTTTCGAGGAAAGCTCCAGCGTAATGGCATCGCTTAGCGGGTTAATCGCCACTTGGAAGAAGCTGAACACGACCATGGCGAGCAGCAGCAGCCCGAACGAGATGCCGGACCACTGTACGAGCCAGACCGATAGCGCGGCCAGCAGAATGCAGCATACAAGCACGTTGTTTTTGTACCTTGAACGGTCACTTATAATTCCCCATAGCGGTTGTGCAATCAAGCCGATAACGGCGCCGACTGAGGTCAGGATCCCAACCTCGAAATTCCCAAGCCCGATCTCCGTATAATACACACTGATGTAGGAGAAGAAAGCACCGGTACTCATATAGATCAGCGCGTAAAACAAAGACGTCTGCATCATGATTTTATTCATCGTCGTCCACACCTGCAGCATGCCGCATTCCCTTATGTATCATGCATCCCACCGCTTTCAACTTGAATTGCGTGCTTCTTGCCTCATCGCTTTGATTACCTATTTCGATGGCATCCGCATGTTCTCCTTTCTGACTTGTCTGCGGCTCGAAAATAAAAAGAGGCTGCTCGCGGCAGCCTCTTCATGGCGGAACTTAAGTTGTGCGTTCAATTCCTACTGGCAGATCGGTTGACTTCTTGCAGAAGCTGGATCATAGCGGACGCGACACCAATATGCGTGGCCAAATGCTCGGAGGTTGCAAGCAGGAGCTCTCCCCGGTTGTCCGCTTTCAGAAAGTTCTCTTTCACAGGCACTTCCAATTTCCCTCTCAACGTCTCATTGATCAAATAACGCTGTTCTTTTAATTGCGCGATAAGTATATCCCAGGTTGGCGGCTCTTCGGTCCAATCCGAAGCTTTGGTCCGGTAAGCGAACATATTTTGATAAGTAGCCGGGATAACTTGCGGCAGGTCCGCAAGAGCGAACACGTGGAACTCCGTCACGACAAGCACATGCCCGACATGCCATAGAAGATTTGTTTCAAAGCCTGCAGACACAACTTGGCGTAACTCGGCGGGACATTTGCTTACCAGGTCAATAAAAGCGTCATGTTGTTTGTTAAACGAATGGAATACGAATGGTTCTCTCATAGTTAGCCCTCCAGAATGATATTAGTAGGATGATGTTCTTGCCCGCGTATATATGGAAACCGAATGAATCGGGTGATTAGTCAAACAGCTTGGCATATGCACCGTAGCCTTGGTCTTCGAGCGCTTGCTTGGGGATAAACTGTAACGATGCAGAATTTATACAGTATCGAACGCCCGCCGGTTGGGGTCCGTTATTGAACTTGTGACCCAAGAAGGAATCAGCCTTCTTGCTTCTAACCTCAGGAGCGACAGACAAGAAGCCGCCGCTATGCGTCACAACCAGATTGTTGGGCTCCAGCGGTTTGGTGAAATTCGGCCAACCCACACCTGCATCGAATTTGTCCTTGGAACTGAACAGCGGCTCGCCGGACACGATATCCACATAAATGCCCTCTTCGTGGTTGTCCCAGTACTCGTTGTGAAACGGCTCTTCGTCCCTTCCATGTTGAGTGACTTCATATTGGAGCTTGGTCAGTGTTTGGAGCTTAGCTTCCTTGTCCCCATCTTGCTGCATGTTCACGATCCTGTCACTCCCCCAGATTGGATCTAAGCTTGCCTCGCGGCCGGAACCGAGCAGATTAATTTTGAAAGCGATCGGGTTCTTCTTATAAAAGTTTTGATGCTCTTCTTCCGCCTTGTAAAACGTCGTGGCAGGCTCAATTTTCGTTACAATCGGTTTACCGAACCTTGCTGAAGCCGCTAACGCATCTCTGGATGCCTCCGCCAACGCTTGCTGTTCATTGTTCATATAGAACAAGACGGATTGATATTCGCTGCCGCGGTTGGCGAACTGACCGTTAGCATCCGTAGGATCAACGTTTCGCCAGAAAACTTGCAGCAGGTTGTCATACGAAATTTGATCCGGATTATAACGAACTTCCACCGCTTCGAGATGTCCTGTCCTGCCGGAGCCTACTTCTTCATACGTGGGATTCTCCGTATGACCTCCCGTATAGCCATTTTCAACACTTAACACACCGTCAAGCTTCTCGAACACCTCTTCCATCAACCAGAAGCAGCCGCCTGCGAAAGTCGCCGTTTCATAAGGCGTGTTCGAAACTTCATTCGTCATCACCGCAGCTTGCGCTTTGACGATATCCTTTTTGTGACTGGCACTGAATAAGGAATAGCCAAGTAAGCCAAGCAGCGTGACGGATAACACCATAAAATTGCGGTTTGTTAGCTTCATGATCCTTTCACCTCCACGGTACATAAGGGAGTCGTATACACCCGGGTATCCCTTAATAGTTCAGAAAACAATTGACTTCATAGAAAGTTCCAACCACTAACGTAAGAAGAACAGCCACAAGGACGAAACGCACCGTCGATTTTTTCACGTCTATCCTCCTTTTGTTTTTCGCTACTTGGATTGTAACAAGAATGAATCGCAAGCAAACCTGTGGAAAGTCATGAATTCACAGCAAAAAGGGCACGACCTTTGATCGCTAAAGCATGATATCATTCATGCTCTATGCCAAAAGTCATGCCCTCTTCATCAGCTCAGATGACGAACGGAGAATAACGCCGCTTGCGTTCTATCGCGCAGCCCAAGCTTCGCAATCAGGTTCGAAACGTGATTCTTCACTGTGCCTTCCGTAACAAAAAGCAAGTCCGCCATTTCTTTATTATTGAGTCCTTGACCGAGCAGAGCCAATACCTCTCTCTCCCGGTCCGTTAAATGCCTAAGCTCGTCAGGCTCGGTGCGCTGAGCCGAATGGACCTTGCCCGGATTCACTTCCGTTATTTTCTTGATCTCTTGCAGCAGCACTGCCGTAATCTCGTGTTGAAAAACGGTCCCGCCATTATATACCGTTTGGATGGCGCTTACGATCGCCTCTGATGGCATATCCTTTAATAAGTAGCCATGAACGCCTTTCTCCAGCGCCTTCATAATGAGCTCGGCATCGTCGAAGGTGGTCAGAATCAATACTTTGGTCTCCGGAAAATACTTGAGAATTAACTCCGCCCCTTCGACCCCGTCCATGCCGGGCATTCGAATGTCCATCAGCACCACATCCGGCAGCCACTCGGCTGTCTTGGCATAGGCGTCTCTCCCGTCCACGGCCGTTCCCACCACTTCCATATCCGGTTCCAACCCGATGATGGTCGCAAGTCCTTCTCTCATCAGACGTTGATCGTCAACGATTAATATCTTCTTCAATCCATACTCGCTCCATTTCTGTTACAGAATAAGGGAATTGCACTTCAACCGTGAATCCCGTTCTCTGATCCGTCCGAAAATGCACATCGCCGTGCCACTCCCGCACCCTCTCCTGCAGATTCATTAACCCGAATCCCGGTTTGAGCTCGTGAGGCAGCTCCCCGTCGTTCCGAATGCATAAGGTAAATGCCGCTTCGGAGTAAGTTAACATGATGTAGGCATGTTTGGCCTGTCCATGTTTTTTGGCGTTCGTAAGAGATTCTTGTACAATTCGATAAGCAGTTAGCTGCAGATCGGCAGGGAGAGTGACAGGCTCTCCCTCCACTTCAAGCACGGTATGTACGTTGGCGAATTGGGTGAACTCTTCGGCAAGCGCCCGAAGACGCTCCTCGAACGAAGTGGACTGTACAGGTTCATCACGGATCGCCCTTACGGAAAGACGTAATTCTTGCAAAGAGGACCTGACTAGCTCCTCGCACATCAGGTAGGCTTGCTCGCTGCGCGAAGGGTCCGCTTGGTTGAGCTTGCGAGCCACTTGCATTTGAACCAGCAATGCCGTTAATTTATGCCCCACCGTATCGTGAATATCGCGTGCAATTCTTACTCTTTCTCTCGCCGCCGCCAACTCTTCCGCCTTGAGGGCGTATATCTGCAGCCGCTCATGGGATTGCTTCAATTGTTCATACAACTGCACCGTTTCCTTGCGCGCACCTTGATAGAAATTAATCAAAGAGCTCACGATCCCGGCGAAAACAATAAAGGAACACGTAATAAAATAGCTGTTTTTATCCAGATGCTGATACAAGTACCAATCAATACTGCCCATTGTAACAAGATAGACGATAAGCAACAAAATACACGCTGCGATGAGGATGCGGATCTTCTTCAGAAACATCAGAATGGCCAGTGCCGTAATGCCGACAAACAAGTGATTGGGGAGATCTCCGCTCACATAGACATAGCCATAAGAAGCTGATACTAAGAAATCGATGATGAGCAGGTGAAAAAGCCAATTTCTCCGCTTGTTCATTTTGGTGTAGAACAAACTAACTGCCAAGAATACCCCCAAAGAAAAGACTAAAAAACTGAATCGCCAAAAAATCGCAATCGAATTCTCATAATAATAAACACTTGTCAGGACCAATTCGAAGACAAGCTTTAATCCAAAAAACAATCGCAATGAGAGCGGCGCCTTTTGCATAAGATCCGTTCCTTGGAGCATGATCGCCTCTCCTCTCGTCTGGTGGATACATACGTTATCAAAGCACGGTCATTTATAAGATTAGATATCCATCTCTACCTTCCTGCCTGGGTAGTAAGACAAATTCGGATCCATTTGATTTTCTTTGGCGGTTCGTGCGCTGGGAATAAGCTTGTATACTGCGGTATAGCTTCCCAGCGATGAGCGGTACCTCTCGACATGGGACTGTGCAAGGCTTTGCTCGTAATACCCCGGAACGTACTTATCCAACATGCCTTGCATGGCCGCGGTAGCTTCTTGGAGATCCGTCACCTTCTCGAGTGCCCCGAATAGCATCACGCTCATGTAAGCTGTATCCGTTTTGGCGGGGATAGGACTTACCATGGTTCCGTAAACTTCAGATACGGTGAAACAGCAGTTGGGATTGGCATGAATCATCTCCACTTTTCTTCCTTGCGCTGCTCCATGAATATATACGGCTCCATTCATCCAGACATAATTTAAAGGCACCACATAGGGCGTAACCCCATCCGTTAATCCAAGATACCCTGTCCGTGCGCTGCTTAGGAATTGCTCAATGCGCATTTCATCTGTACATACCAATTTTTCTAGGCGAACTTTCTGCATGTTTCCATCCCATCCTTCTAAATAAATGATAAAATCATTGTAGAAAAGTTCTGTACATGAGAAAAGATCCAGAATCAGAAAAATGAATAGGGACAGATGGAGGTTACCGTGGAATTCACCCCGTTCTTGCATAAAGAATTGCCAGAGCCGCTATACAGCCAATTATATCATTGGATTAAGAAAGAAATCGAAGAAGGCCGATTCGTGCCAGGTATGAAAATGCCGTCCATTCGCCAGCTCACCGTCCATCTCAAGGTTAGCCGGAACACCATTGAAGCGGCTTATCAACAATTGCAATCAGAGGGATACCTCGAAAGTATCCCCAAAAGCGGCATCTGGGTTGCAAGCATCGAGCAACCCCTCCTGCATCCGAGTGCAGCCGAACGCCCCGCGATCGCGGCATGTCAGCCGCCCAGCGGCACCATGGTGGATTTCGAATACGGGAATGTCGATGTTGAGAAATTCCCCATGAAGCAGTGGAAGAAATGTTTGTCGGATGTGCTCGATCAAGAGAATGACTGGATGTTTCAGTATACGGAGAATCAAGGCGAGTTGGTTTTGCGGAGGGAAATTGCCAACTATTTGCTGCAATCCCGAGGTGTCCGCTCTACGCCGGAACAGATCATTATAACGGCCGGAACACAGGCCTCTATCGCGTTGATCTGTCAGCTTCTAACGCTAAGGGAACTAACCGTGGCCATGGAGGAACCGGGATACAGCGGGGTTCGATCCGTCTTTGAGGATCAGGGATGCCATATTGAGCCCATTGCGCTCGAGAAGGATGGATTGTCCGTGGAGCAGCTGCAATCGAGTGTGGCGCAAGCCGTATATGTAACGCCTTCCCACCAGTTTCCGGTCGGTATGGTTCTGAGCATTTCGAAAAGGTTGAAATTGCTAAAGTGGGCCTATCAAACGGGGGGATACATCATCGAGGATGATTATGACGGCGAATTTCGTTACCAGGGTCAACCCATTCCTTCGTTAAAATCCCTGGACGAAGAGGAGCGTGTTATTTATTTGGGTACGTTCTCCAAATCATTCCTGCCTTCATGCCGGTTAAGTTATATCGTGCTTCCCCCTTCGCTCTTGGTCGAATATTCAAGCAAGTTCGCGGCGTATTCCCAATCTGCCTCTCCTATCATTCAGCGGGCTATGGCCCGCTTCATGCAGACCGGTGAATTCGAGAGACACATTCGGCGAATGCGCAAGATGTATCAAAGAAAGCATCAAGCTCTGCTTAGATGTATTCAACACGATATGGGTACCGGCGTCACTATTGTGGGGGAGAGATCGGGTTTGCATATCCTATTGCGACTTAGTGGCATAACAGCTTCCGAACTCATCGAGAAAGCCGGGCAGAAGGGGGTCAAAGTTTATGCTCCGGTCAGGTTTTGGCATAGTCCCCCGCCCGAGAGCAGCTCCTATATCATGCTAGGATTCGGTGGATTAACGGTTGAAGCCATTGAGACAGGCATCCGGATGCTCGCTAGCTGCCTTCCTTCCCCCTATCGGCAATGAGCTGCTTGATCTCATTCAGTTGTCGTGTAAATTTCCGGTAAGTCAGGTAGCCAAGCAGCGATTTGCAAGCAAAGAAAATAATGGCCGCAACAATAATTAAAATGTAATTATGGCTAATGACGCCGATCCATTGGTTGAGCTCGTTCAAGTGATCTGTTTTATCCATGCCGCGCTCCTTGTCATATAAACTTCGAACCGTTTACTGGATTGATCGACACATCTACTTCTCATTCCTATATGACTAATAATTAATATGTAAAATTCGCCCAATATGTATGCATGAATTTCCCAGATCCCGATAGCGACATACATGATATAGGCCAATGACAGCAGTAAGAGCAAATACAATAGAGCATCTCTTTTAACGCGCTGTACGAAATAATTTGGTATATAAAAAAACGGAGTCCGCTTCATTGGCGGAGCTCCGTTTGCATAAAAAGTTAACGTATGACTTAGTTCGGTACGGGTATGACGGATTTCGGCACCTTGCAGACGACGCTGTAAGCGGGGTTGAACATATTGGCGATTTCATATTCAACGGCCTGGCCCAGCAGCAGACTGGCTTCCGAAGGCGTTAAGCCGCAATCTGCCTGCAGCAGCCGGAACATCTCGGTCGTCGCATGTTGAAGCGCCTGGTCGAGCGGCCGGGCATTGCCGATACAGAACCAATGCGTGTCGGTTTCTCCCCGCGGCCAACTGATCGGCGTACCTTTCCGTACGCTGAGTGTGAACTGGACATTCATGGAGATTTCGAGACCTGTCCCGATGATCTCGCCGTCACCTTGCAAGGCATGTCCGTCACCCAAATAAAACAAGCCGCCTTCAACCGATACCGGTAAATAGACTGTCGTGCCTGCCACCAGGCCTTTGTAGTCCATGTTCCCCCCGTACATACCGCTCGTCGCCGTTGTGATGAACTGCCCGTTGGCAGGCGCCACACCGAAGCAACCTAGAAAAGGCCGCAAAGGCAGCTTCCATTCAGCCAGTCCCGGCGTCGGATCCTCCAGATAAGCAACGCCCTGCTGCACATCCACCGTCCAGCGTACGATATCCGATGCCGGCAGCGCAGCGGCAAACGAGGGGTCGACGACTCCGGGAGCAAGCATGTTCGTTGTCCAAGCCCAATCGCGGTTCGGTGTGATGGAATCGAATCGAACCGCCAGCGTATCGCCGGGCATCGCTCCTTCTACATAGAAAGGCCCGGTCATCGGATTTCCGCGGGCTGCCGCACTTTCCCCCTTGTCGTCCCAGCCTCTCGCATCGACGGTCGTCGTAATGACCGTATCCCCGTCGCGAATTGTCATGATTGGCGGATGACTGCCTAACGTGTTGAAATAATGCTGAGGTATGAACGAATGAATCACGGTTACTCCTCCTCATGTGCATGATTTAACAGTTCCTGCATGCCACCCCATATATTCCATAACGCCCCCGGATTATCCTGCCCGTTGGACAGCAGCACACAACGGCCGTCGATCGTGTTTATCCTTATCCTCTCGGCATACCTTGCTCAGCTTTCAATCTTGCCACCTCTTCGCGGACTCGCGGGGCGACTTCCGTTCCCAGCAGCTCAATGGCCCTCATCACTTCCTCATGCGGCATCGTGCCGACGGGAAGATGCAGGAAGAATCGCGAGAACCCTAACTGTTCGCGCATATAGAGGATTTTGTTGGCGACGGTTTCCGGGTCGCCTACATAGAGCGCGCCGTCTAAACTGCGCGAGGCGTCGAAGCCTGACCGGGTATAGGGTCTCCAACCGCGTTCTTTGCCAAAATAATTAAACGATGCCTGCGTCGGAGGGAAATACTTGTCCACCGCAAGCGAAGTGCTCTCTGCAACGAAGCCCAGGGAGTGTACGGCTATTGGTAATTTGGATACATCATGACCTGCTTGAGCAGCCGCCTTCTTGTAAAGCGGCACTAATGGGGCGAAGTGCAGGGGACTCCCGCCAATGATCGCCAGAACAAGAGGCAGTCCAAGTAAACCTGCTCGTATGACGGATTCCGCATTCCCTCCGCTGCCAAGCCAAATCGGTAATGAGGGCTGTACCGGACGCGGATACACACCGAGGTTGGTAAAAGCCGGCCGATGTCCCCCTCTCCAAGTCACTTTCTCCGAATCCCTTAATTGCAATAATAATTCCAGCTTCTCCTCGAACAGTTCTTCATAATCTTGGAGATCGTAGCCAAACAAAGGGAACGCATCGACCATAGAGCCTCTACCCGCGATAATTTCCGCACGTCCGTTGGAAATGCCGTCTAGTGTGGCGAATTGCTGGAATAAACGTACGGGATCGACAGCAGAGAGCACCGTTACCGAGCTCGTTAAACGTATCCTTTGGGTCATGGCCGCCCCAGCCGCTAGAATAACCGCAGTCGCCGAATCCCCAAATTCCTTGCGGTGATGCTCGCCGACACCGAATACATCCAACCCCACCTGATCGGCGAGGACCATCTCCTCAACGACCTCACGAATTCGCTGCGCATGACTGATCGTCTCACCCGTATGAACATCGGGCGTTGTTTCGACAAATGTATCGACTCCAATTTCCATGGTTATATCCCCCTATCATATACACTAATATTATTTATTCTAAAATTATTTAATTCAATAATTTAAACTATATGACGATGATTTATTTCTGTCAACAGGAAAAAAATCAAAAAAATAAAATGACAAAAAAGCCAGGTCAATGGGATCTGAACCTGGCTTTCAGCTATAATCGTCTGGTCTGGCGTAGTTATCCATTCTTGATCAAACGCTCAAATACTTTCATAAGAATAAGTCCCGAGCATATCCCCAGCGGAACGCAAAGTATCGGGAGCCATATTGGACCAAGCAGCACATTCTTGATACGAAACGTTGAAGAGTACATCAATCCGACCGTAACAAAGTATGCACAGAAAGCGAACGGCAAAAATATGAACGGTCTTTTTTCGCCTAGAGCCTCTCTGTAAGCATCCCACATAGCAAAAAAGTACAGACAAGGATAAAACATTAACCATTGATAATTAGTTTGCTGGGTTGCTTGCTCCATCTTCCCTTGAAAACTTAACATGATAGCGGTATTGAAATTGGATTGAACATTGATTAATATTTCTAATCCAATGAATAGAACCCCTTTTGCAAATTTGCCATCCAAAAGTTGAGGGAAACCCGGCAAAGCGATACTCCACAACATCTTCTCAAGTTCGTCTTTTGTCATAGTGATCTCTTCTTTGCTTAATATTACTGCTTAATCAACTGTCTGCGGTCCTCCATTTGCGGCGGTTCCTCCAGCCAACCGTGTTTAATCATCAACTTAATTCCTTCACGGGTATATACATAGACATCTTTGGTGATTAATCCTGATTTCAAGCTCAAGTCATTTCGTAATGTAAAAATGGTTCCGAAGCTGCAGCTCACCATCCCGAACGTATTCAGCAGGTGAATACAAAACATCATGAGCTTCTCTGAAAAGGGGGCCAAGGTTGAAGTTGTTACCGTGCTCCCGGAAGTGGCCGAGAACTGAATGTCGCTCTCAAGGAGAATATCTTCAAAGGTTTTTATTTGCTTCTTGGCAAGTTCCATTCCTTTTGCGAAATATTCCCTTAATTCGGCGGTATTCGCACATTGGGCAAAGCCTGAAATGAGCTGTAAGCCAATATTGTTTGTCTCGATCCCATGATGAAGAATGCCTACTTCAATGGTATTCAAGGCTCTTTTGCTGCCAAAGAGATGAAAGCCGCTCAGATAGTCTTCACTCTCAACAAACTCATTGGCATGAGGCAGCGTTACTTTGGGCGGCGTAGTGAGAATCCCCTTTTTAAGCAAATACTCCGTTGATCGTTTATAGACATTCTGAGTAACAGCAGTTAATCCCTCATAAATATCCATCACGACCCCCTGATAAGCCATATTTAAATTCAGTGTGTACATCCCCATGCTTATTTCTTTTAAGACCCGAAGAAGCATAATATCGAATCCATTATCAAACAGTTTCGGTGCTTCTAAATTGACATCCCCCTTGGAAAAGCCTACGGGCACGACGATCCCTTGCGTGTCAAATAAATCAACAATTTTGTCCACATAATGACTCAGATCCTGCCATAAGCCTCCCATAATATTTCTTGCTTCGGGATCATCTGTTTTCTCCATGAAATATTCCAGGATCCTAAGAATGAGCGTTTTTTGCTGATAAGTCAGCCAAAGTGTCCCTAACTCTGATGCGCTGATTGATTCCGCTTTCGATGCCATTGTTATGAGTACCTCCAAGAGCCTTTACCTTAGTATTATCAGAATTGTCAGCCCTATACTAACCCGCTCGGTGAATTGTAATGAAATGCAACCTGAGCAAAATCGGACGGTCCGAATGGTACAATAAAAAAAAGCTGCCACAGAAAACCTGTGACAGCAGCGCTTTAGGATGTTTAGCGGAAAGCCATGTTCGTACCCGACGGTTCCGTCTGCCGGAACTCTCGCGGGATACGCCGTGCCACCCCCGTCTGAATGGCGGCTTGAATGACAGCTTCTCGAATTCGTCTCACAACCTCCTGATTAAATACGCTCGGGATAATATAAAGCTTGTTCAATTCCTGCTGCGTGACGACGGAAGCGATCGCTGCGGAAGCCGCAAGCTTCATCTCCTCGTTGATCGCGGCAGCCTGACAGTCCAGTGCCGCACGGAAAATGCCCGGAAAACAAAGTACGTTATTAATTTGGTTAGGGAAGTCCGAACGGCCCGTTGCAATAACGCCGGCTATATCTTCGATTTCGTCCGGTTGAATCTCAGGCGTAGGGTTCGCCATCACGAATACGATCGGGTTCTCCGACATCCGCTCCACATCCCGCCGCTTCAGCACGCCTCCGGCAGATAAGCCGATGAACACATCAGCCCCATCGATCACTTCATGCAGGGAACCTTCGCGCAAGTTTGGGTTTGTCCGTTCCGCGTACCCATTCCACATCGGATTCGTGTAATCCGCAGTACGAACCAATGCACCTTCCCGGTCAACCCCGATCAGCTCTTTCACGCCTGCAGCAAGCAAAATGTTGGAGCAGGCAATACCTGCTGCACCGATCCCGCAGATGACGACCTTGGCGTCCTGAATCCGTTTGCCGACAACCTTCAAGGCGTTGATAAGCCCGGCGTATAAGACAACGGCCGTACCGTGCTGGTCGTCGTGAAACACAGGAATGTCCAATTCATTGCGCAGCCGCTCTTCAATCTCAAAGCACCGCGGTGAGGAAATATCCTCCAGGTTGATGCCGCCGAAGCCCGGCGACAGATGCTTGATTGTCGCGACGATTTCATCGGTGCTCTGAGTGCTCAAGCAAATAGGGATCGCGTCAACGTCCGCAAACTGCTTGAACAGCATGGCTTTGCCCTCCATAACCGGCATCGCGGCGTAAGGCCCGATATTGCCGAGCCCGAGGACGGCGCTGCCGTCGGAAACGACGGCGACCGTATTGCGTTTAATCGTAAGCTTATAGGCATTATCGGCATTTTCATGGATGGCCATGCAAACTCTGGCAACATCCGGTGTGTACACCCGGGAGAGATCGTCCCTGTTCTGAATGGGCGCCTTGGGCTTCATCTCGATTTTACCGCCGAGGTGGAGCAGAAAGGTGCGATCCGACACATGAACGAGCCGCACGCCGGCCAGATCTTTCATCCTGGCTGTTATTTTGTCCAGCTGGGCTTGCTCCGTTGCGGATACCGTAATGTCGCGAACCGTCCAATTCGGACCGGTTTGGATGACGTCAATCGCGATAACGTCCCCGCCGTTTTCCGTAATGACCGTAATCAATTGCCCGAAGTGGATCTGCTCCGTCTGCAGTTCCACGCGTAAAATAATGTTTTTACCACCCATTGTCCGATTCATAGCAAGCCTCCAGTGTTTCGTACGATTACGCAGCAGTACGCTGCACGTTGTTGATGTTAGAATAAGATTTTAGCCATAAAGACAACTCCGGTTACCGTCACGCTGCTCAGCAAGGTGGATAGCAAGACGGCTTGCGCCGCGTACTCCGGATGATTCCCGTACTCCAAGGCGAATGCGGCGCTATTCCTGGACGTTGGAAAGCTGCTAGCAATGAACAAGGCTTGCGCCGCCGGACCTTCCAATTGGAGAAGCCATATAAATCCTAGTGCAATTACCGGTGAAACGATGAGTCTGCCCAGCAAGCTGAAGAGAAGTGCCGGACTGAAGTGCTTGAATTGCATGTATGCGGATTGTGCCCCCAATGTCACCAGTGCAATCGCAAGAAACGCATTAGCGACGTTCTGCAAGGGATTCCAGATAAATCCGGGTATGGGAACCGCGAGAGCATGCATAACCATGCCCAGAATGAATGCATAGATCATCGGATTTCTCATCAGCTCTTTGAGCAGCTTCTGCCCCTGGCTTTGCGCCGATGCCGCGTTCATTAGACCGTACGTATTCGTCAGCATGTTCTGATAAATCGATACGACAATTTGCACGGATAGCCCAAGAGGACTATTGTGAAAAACAAGCTGCGAGACGGGAAGTCCAAAATTGCCGGAATTGCTAAGGACAACGCTGTTGGCAAAGCTCGAAGACAGCCCTTTATCAAAATTGGCTAATTTGGCCGTCATCTTGCTCATCAAGATAAGCATCGCGCTTTGCAGCAACAGGAAGCCCACGATCTGAAATAGAAGAGCCGCTTCAAATTTACTTTCATAAATGTTGGTAAAGCTAACAGCCGGCAGCAGGAAATAAGCATTGAGCTTGGAGAGCGTGTTCATCTCAAAGTGAAAGACACGGTGCATCAGCACGCCGGCCCCAATAAGTAAAAAAACGGGGACGATTACATTCAGTAAGATTAAGAACAGAATATCCATGGCCGTTTACTCTCCAATGCCAACCCCTGATCGTTGGAGCGTAACTGACTTGATCAGAGGCTGACGGGAGCTTTTATCCTTCCTCGTTCACAAGAACATTTTTGCCTCTCCATTTCATGATCAGCGGAATGCAGATCCACAGAAGTCCGATGATCAGGAAAACGAGCGAGACCGGCTTTTGCAGGAAGATCATGAAATCGCCGTTGGAGATGGTCAGCGCTCTTCGCATATTGTTTTCCATCATTGGACCGAGAATAAGACCGAGGACTAGCGGCGCCAGCGGGTAATCATTCTTAGCCAGGAAGTAACCGACAAGACCGCAGCCCATGATGAGCATCAGATCGAACGTCGAATACTGAACGGCGTATACGCCAAATACGGAGAAAACGATAATCAACGGAATTAAATATTTCGTTGGAGTTTCAATAACCTTGGCAAACACTTTGACCAAAGGCATATTAAGAATCAACAGCATCAGATTGCCGACGAACATGCTGGCGATGACGCCCCACGCAAGCTGCGGGTGATCCTGGAATAATAAAGGACCTGGCTGTACATTGTACATAATGAAAGCCCCCATCAGAATCGCCGTGGTGCCGGAGGATGGAATGCCCAGCGTTAACAGCGGAATCATCGCGCCACCGGAGGCGGCATTGTTCGCAGATTCCGGCGAGGCTACACCTTCGATGGCTCCTTTGCCGAATTTCTCAGGATTTTTACTAATCTTCTTCTCCACAATATAGGCGAAGAACGAAGCCAGAATAGCGCCTGCGCCAGGCAGCAAACCGATGAAGAAGCCGAGCACGGAACCGCGTGCGATCGGTGCCGCGCTATCTTTCAAATCCTGCTTCGTCGGCAGAATGCGATTGATTTTGGCCAACTCGCCGTCATTGCCCTCGCGCTGGAGAATCGTCTTGAATACTTCTCCGACGGCGAAGGTACCCACGGCCACGGTTAGGAACTCCAGGCCCTGATACAGCTCGGGAACGCCGAAGGTGAATCGTTCCACGCCCGAAACGCTGTCGATGCCGATCGTCGCCAGCAATAGCCCGAAAGCCGTCATCATGAGCGCTTTCACCATGGATTTGCCGGCTAGTCCGCTAATGGCAAGCAGGCCGAGCACCATGAGGGAGAAATATTCGGCCGGTCCGAATTTGATGGCTACTGCCGATAAGGGACGCGCCAAGAAGATCAACCCGATTAACGAAATAATCCCGGCTGCGAAGGAACCGATTGCCGATATCGCAAGCGCTGCTCCGGCTCTGCCTTGCTTCGCCATTTGGTAACCGTCCAGCGTTGTGACGACAGACGATGACTCCCCCGGCGTGTTCAGAAGGATCGAAGTCGTCGAACCCCCGTACATCGCTCCGTAATACACGCCTGCCAACAAAATGATGGAACTCGTGGCCGCTTCCTCCGGGCTTAAGCCCGCCGTCATCGTTGCCGTGATCGGGATCAACAGGGCAACGCCGCTCATCGGACCGATGCCGGGAAGCACCCCGACGACGGTGCCAATCAAAACACCAAGGAAGACGAACATGACATTATGCCACTGCATGGCCGTACTTAGTCCGTGTAATACATAATCAACCGTACTCATATTAAGCGCCCCCTAACCATGTCGGAAACCCGGGGAGCGATCCATCGAGCACATGGACGTATAAATAATAAACGCCATAAGAGAAACAGGCGGCAATGACGAAGGAAATTCCAACTCTCCCCTTTTGCATCGTTTGGAACCCGATCATCAGGAACAGGAATGTGGAAATGACGAAGCCGATATCTTCAAGGAATAAGGCATATAAGACAGCCGCGATAAAAATGATACCGAATCTTTTGTAATCCAAACTTTCTTCACGTTTCTCCGCACGCTGCTTGCGGAAAGTCTCATAAATGAGACGAATGCTCATCAATGACAAGAATGATCCTAGAATCATAGGAAAAATATTGGCCCCTACATGACTGCCGTAAGCACTAGTGGAAATGCCTAAAGATCCAATAACAAATGCCAAGCCGATGGCGAAAAAAGCAATGCCGGCATAACGGTCAAACGTCGTACTCATCTCGCTGCCTCCAATCCTAAGGGCAAGGGAGAAGAGGCCTCTTCTCCCTTGTCTTTTTATTTCTGCATGCCGAGCGCTGTCAGCATGTCTTTAAGCTGGGCTTCTTGCTGGCTCAAATAAGCTTTGAAATCATCCGCTTTCTTATAATCCGTTTCCCAGTTGTTCGCCTGCACTTCTTTTTTCCAAGCATCGGACTCTACCATTTTCGCAATCGTCGCTTCCCAGTAGCCTTTGGCATCCGCACTCATGTTCTTCGGTCCGAAGAAACCGCGCCAGATCATGAACTCCGCATCGACGCCCTGTTCTTTCATCGTTGGAACGTCCTTCAGGCTGCCGCCGAGCCTGGACGGCGCGGCTACTGCAAGGATGCGGATCTTCCCTGCTTTCACATATTGATCCAGGGAGGAAGCATCCGTTCCCAATACATCGGCGTTGCCGCCGAGCAGCGCGGTAACGGCTTCTCCGCCGCCGTCATAGGACACGTATTTGACCTTCTTCGGGTCAATGCCATATTTGAACGCCGGCAGAATCGAAACGAGATGATCCATCGATCCGGGCGCCGAACCGCCGGCTACCGTAAGCTTCGTTGGATCCGCCTTCATGTCGTCGAGCAGCGATTTCAAATCTTTATATTTGGAATTTGCCGCTACGGCAACCGCACCATAGTCTTTCGTGAGCTGGGCCAAAGGCGTCGTATCGTTGTAGCCGTACGGCGTATTGCCTTCTTTCTTCAGATGATTAATCAGGATCGGAGGTGAACTGACGAACAGCTTGTAATTGTCTTTCACGTCTTTCGTCGCGTATTCCGCCATGAATACGGCGCCGCCGCCGCCCGGTTTGTTCTCGACGGTAACCGGCTTATCGATGGCTTTCGTTTCCGTTAATACTTTGGCGATGGTCCGAGCCGTCATGTCCCAACCGCCGCCTGCACCGGAAGGAGCAATGATGCTTACCGCTTTCTCCGGATAATTGGATTTCGCCGCTGCCGGCGCCGTAGATTCCTTGCTTTTATCCGCCGCTGCGGTCGATGCCGCCGGTTTGGCCGTGTTGCTGCCGCAAGCGGCCAGACTGACGGCAAGAAGACTCACAGCCGTTACTTTCCACGAAGCTAACACCAATTGTTTTATCAAAATGAACCCCTCCGGTTTTCGTTTTTTGTATGCGCTTTCTTTGAAGCGTTTTCAGAATACCATTCGTTAGCGCTTCTTGGGAAGTTTCTGACGATTAGTTGTATTAAAGCTAATTTGAGCATTTTGTTCATATTGTTCACGGATTCGGACACCCTATAACCATCAAAATGATAGCGCTTTATGATACAATACAAGCAAAAAAGGAGGGCCTACTCGGCAATGAAACTGCAAACGAAGCTAATTTTAGTCATTTGCTCACTCCTGTTCTTGGTCATTGTCAGTTTAGGCAGCATCTTTTATTACATCATGACAAGTGCCCTTGAAGACCAGATCGGAACACGGGCGCTCAAGGTCGCAGAAACCGTTGCCAGTATGCCCGACATTCGTCATGCCTTTCAAACGGCCGATCCTCCCCGGATCATCCAGCCTATCGCCGAGAGTGTCCGTGAGAAAATCGATGCCGAGTACATCGTTGTAGGGAATCGCGAAGGCATTCGCTATTCACATCCGCTTCCCGAGCGAATCGGCCATGAAATGGTCGGCGGCGACAACGGTCCTGTGCTGGAGGGACACTCGATTATTTCCAAAGCCGTTGGTTCCCTAGGTCCCTCCCTCCGCGGGAAAGCTCCCGTTCTCGATGACCGCGGCGCCGTCATCGGTATCGTATCCGTTGGCTTCCTGACCAAGGACATTGCCACCATTACCACCGCATACCAATCGCGCATTGAACTAATCTCTCTCATCGTACTGGTTGTTGGACTTATTGGCTCCGTCCTTATTGCGCGCAACGTCAGAAGCTCTATTCATGGCCTGGAGCCCAAGGAAATTGGCGAACTCTACACGGAGAAGCAGGCTATTCTGCAAACCATCCGCGAAGGCATTATCGCCATCAATCGCGACGGCATCATTACGATGGCGAACCGCTATGCCTTGCAGCTTCTGGAACTGCCCGCCACCGCCAAAATTACAGGCAGACACATTGAAGACGTCATCCCCAACACTCGTCTGTATGAGGTGGTACGAACGGGGGAAGCCGAATTCGACCATGAAATGCTGATCGGAGACCATGACGTCATCGTGAACCGGGTGCCGATCGTGAGCAAGAAGCATGGCGTCACAGGTGCCGTCTCCAGCTTTCGAAGCAAGTCCGATCTCTATCGTCTCGCCGAGGAGCTCTCGCAGGTGAAACGCTTCGCCGAAGCGCTGCGTGCTCAGACGCATGAATTTTCCAATAAACTTTATGTCATTTCCGGGCTTATCCAGCTGGAATCGTACCAAGAGGCCGTCGACCTCATCTCCAAGGAATCGGATTTACATCAGAATTGGGTACAATTCATTATGCAGGAAATTCCTGATCCAATGATTGGGGGACTATTGATCGGCAAATTCAATCATGCGCAAGAGCTTAAGCTGAAGTTCGAGCTCGACCACGAAAGTTCGTTCGCGGATATTCCTCCGGCTATCGATCGAAACCTGCTCGTCACGATTATCGGGAATTTGGTGGACAATGCCATGGAAGCCGTACTTGCAGGCGGGGAACCTGCTAGCCCGCAGGTCAAATTATTTTTAACCGATCTCGGCGATGATTTGATTATTGAATGCGAGGACCGCGGTGTCGGCATTTCTGACGACGTAGGCGGGTTCGTGTTCACCAAAGGATTCTCGACCAAGGCTGGCGAACATCGGGGCATAGGTCTGGCATTAGTCCAGCACGCCGTACACAAGCTGAACGGCTATATCACTTATCATAGAAATCCCGCAGGGGGCACCATCTTCACCGTCGCCATACCGAAACATCCCAATCCCTCAGTAAGGAGTCATATCGATGATCCCGGACCGCCAACAACCAGCCATTGAAGTTTTAATAATCGAGGACGATGTGAAAATCGCCGAAATTAATCGCCGATTCATTGAGAAGGTGGAAGGCTTTCGCGTAGTCGGAATCGCTACGGACGACGTCCAGGCCAAAGAGCAGCTGGACATCTTGCGGCCAGACCTCGTCCTTCTTGATGTTTATTTCCCAGGTGCCAGCGGATTGGATATGCTCTCATATATCCGCCAGCATTACCGGGATAGCGACGTCATTATGATCACCGCGGCCAAGGAAGTCGAGACCATCAAGGAAGCCGTTCGCGGCGGAGCGTTCGACTATATTATGAAACCGCTCATTTTCAACCGGCTGCAGGAGACGCTGCTGCGTTATCTGGATTTTCACCGCGAGCTGAATCGATTGAATAGCAGCAGCACCATCAATCAAGGGGATGTCGATCGCCTATTGGCCGGTTCGGGCAAAAAGGAGCCCCGCTCCGAGGCTTCATTCCTCCCCAAAGGGATCGACAAATTGACGCTGGTCAAAATCGTTCAAGCGATTTCCACGGCAGCCGACGGCATGACCGCCGAGCAAATTGCCAAAGAAATTGGCGTCAGCCGCTCGACAGGACGCCGTTATTTGGAGCATCTGGTTTCCTCGGGCGAAGTGTTTGCGGATCTTTCCTACGGCCTCGTCGGACGTCCGGAAAGAGTGTACCGCAAAAAGGGATCATGAAATCCGAACAACAAAGGCTCGGACATTAGTGTCCGAGCCTTGATTTTTCTTATTTCTGGAGGAAATAGCCTTCCAGGTCGTCCAGCAGCAGGTTAGCCGCGCGGATTCCGCCGGCTGTATTCCAGACCGCGTCACTCACTTTGTGAACATTGCCTTTTTGGACAACCTCGAGATTTTTCCAAAGCGGATCCTTCAACCATTCTTCCTCAATTTTGTTGCCTTCGCCTTTATCGTTATCATAGGTGAAGTAGAACAGGATGTCGCCGTTCATATCCGGGATGCGCTCTTTCTGCACATCGTCCGCGAACTTCTCCTGATCTTGTGGAGCCGGACGATGTAAACCGAGCTTCTTCAATACGACGCCGGAGAAGGTGTCCTTCATATAGATCCGGACCTTGCCCGGCATGAATCGCACGATCGATACCTTCGTGTTCAGCTTATCGCCGGCTTTTTGTTTGAACGCCGTGATGCGGTTCTCGAAGTCGCCGATTATCTTATCGCCTTCGGCTTTCTTGTTCATCGCTTCTGCATACAATCGGTAGTTCACTTGCCAGTCGCCCATAAGCTTCTCGGAGAAGACCGTTGGCGCGATAGCCGATAATTGCTGATATACCTTTTCTTGCCGCAATTTGTTACCCAGAATGAGGTCCGGCTTCAAGGACGCGATAAGCTCCAGGTTCGGCTGATTCTCATCCCCGACGATTTGCACGCCTTCCATGTCTTTTTTAATATGGTCGTACCATTCCCCTGTACTCGTAAAAGATTTCACGGCCCCAACCGGTTTGACGCCCAAGCTTAAGACAGCTTCCGTACCCTCGTTGGTGAGGACGACGATTCTCTTCGGCGTACCGGAGATTTTGGCCTCTCCCATCGCGTGCTTGACCGTATATTCAGCGGGCGCGTTAGACGCTGCTGCGGTTGTTGGCGCAGGCGCAGCGGCCTTGTTGTCCGTCGCGGCCGATTGTCCGCAACCGGCAACAAGGAGGACGCACGCTGTGACGAGTCCGAGCAGCGAACTTCTCCAAGTGCGGAGTCGGTAAACTTGTGATGCATGCATGATGTGTTAAAGCCCCCTCGATAAAATGAGAATAATTATCATTGTCATTAATACTATCTAAGTAGTCTAGGCGTGTCAAGGTATACGGCATGTATCTTCATAAGTTGTTCACATTTCAGGAGGCTTTTGTTTCCAACCGTTGAAGATTCTATGGTCTGGTAACGCAACAAAAGCTGCCGGGTCCAACGTCCGGCAGCTCCCAAAAATAGATTCAACACCTCTTAAGCTTATGATTTCTTCCCGTCGTGATAATCTTCCCATAGGGGGGCGATGTATTTTTCTAAAGTTTCTACGACTTCAACTCTGCGGCCCTCTTCAACATTGACAATGTCATTAGAAATCTCATTTCTAATTCGTATAAGCACGTATAATGGAGGCAGTGCAGCTTCACGGAGAGCCTTAATCATGATTTCTTCTTGAAGGGTAATATCCATAACCCATCTTTCGCCCTTTCTAATAGCGAATTTTCACTGGCGCTTCTCTTTCTGCCTGAGAATAATTCCATTATAAACCCTGCCCTCAGTGTTAGGGTCAAGCGAAGATAAGCTTATTTAACCATCGCTGCGAGAACGAACCTTCAATTGTTTCAATCTCTTCATCACATCATTAACGCCGCTGCCAAAGTAATCGTGCAGCAGGCAATACTCTTCATACAGCTGGTTATATATCCGGACGTTTGCCGGTATTGGTTTGAAAGTCTCTTCTCGAACGCGCGCCATATGTTCTGCAGCTTCGACAATCGTGCGATAGCCGCCTCTTGCTTCCCCGGCTGCCACGGCGCCGAACATCGCTGCACCAAGGGCCGGTGTATGTTTCGAGGCCGCCACCTTGATTTCACGATTGGTAACGTCGGCATAAATCTGCATGAGCAATCGATTTCGCTGGGGTAAACCGCCACATGCGTAAAGCTCCTCGATTTGGACACCGCTCTTCTGGAAGGCATCGATAATCTTCCTTGTCCCGAATGCGGTTGCTTCCAGTAAAGCTCGATAAATCTCCTCAGGCTTCGTCAACAAATGAAGTCCCAGAATCACGCCTGTCAGATCCGTGTCAACCAATACGGAACGGTTCCCGTTCCACCAGTCAAGCGCCATAAGCCCTGTCTCAGCCGGTTGGTATTGGGCGGCCTGCTCCTCCAGCCATTGATGAACGCTCACTCCCCGGTGATGTGCTGCTTCATGCACGTAAGCGGGTACCCCCTGCTCCACATACCAAGCGAAAATATCGCCAACGGCCGCTTGTCCTGCTTCATAACCAAAATACCCCGGTATGATTCCGTCTTCTACAACACCGCACATGCCTTCAACCTGCTTCTCTTCAGCATGAAGAACCAAATGGCAGACCGAAGTTCCCATTGCCATGACGAGTTTGCCAGGCGTTACAACACCTACTGCAGGCACGGCTGCGTGGGCATCTATATTACCGACCGCAACGGCAGTCCCTGGCTGGAGACCGAGAGCTGCCGCCATCTCGGCGGTCAGTTCGCCGGCCTTGGTTCCGAGCGGAAACACATGTCCGCGCAGCTTCGTCGTATAGAGCGTTTCCAGCCGCGGATCCAGTTGTTGAAGAAATGCCGGACTCGGATAACCGTCTTGCTTGTGCCACAACGACTTATACCCGGCTGTGCAGCTGTTTCTTGCAATAGTCCCGGTCATTATTGCAGTAACCCAATCGGCTGCTTCCAGGAATTGGTCCGTTCGCTCATACAGCTCTGGCGCTTCATTCAAAATTTGCCATACCTTAGCCAGCATCCACTCCGACGAAATTTTCCCGCCATATCTGGGAAGGAAATCTTCACCGTTAGCCAGAGCTGCAGCATTAATCCGATCGGCCTCTTGCTGGGCCGCATGATGTTTCCATAGCTTGACCCAGCTGTGAGGCATGTCCTTAAAGTCCGGGTAGAAACATAACGGATGGCACTTCTCATCTACAGGCAGTATCGTACAGGCCGTGAAATCAATGCCGATTCCCACTACATCGGAAGAATCGACGTTCGACTGGTTCAGTACCGCAGGTATGGATTGCTTCAGAACCTCGAGGTAATCACCAGGATGCTGCAAGGCCCAATCGTGTCCCAATCTGACACCCGATCCCGGCAATGCTTCATCAATAACATTGTGTGCATACGGTGTAACATGATCAGCAACCTCTTCTCCATTGCTCAGATCAACTAAAACTGCGCGTCCTGACCCCGTACCATAGTCAACGCCGATTGCATACTTTTTCCCCATTGCGTTTATCCCTCCGCCTGTTATTGATTAACTCTCGCTAGTGCACGATTATAAATAGTCTCAAGCTCTACGGCCCCTTTGTCCTTGCACGCTTGGATGAAAGTATCCCATTCCGTCAAGGCCCCCTCACTCACAATAAATCTGTCCATATGCTGAGTGACATAGGCATCTAATTGGGTGCGGATCCGCCTGAGCAGTTCTCTTTCTTCTTGATTAAATGGCGGATCATTAACTTCCTTATAGTTAATACCGTCAGCAAGATCCTGCAGAGCCTTGTCAGACCACTTCATTAATTCAGGGGCAGAAGAATGAAGGAGAGGATGATCGTCAGAATGAAGCGCTAAACCTAGATAGCCGGTCCCGAGTGCAGACTGCATCGCACGAAACGGATCTTGTTTATTCATATACTTCACTTTCGTCGCTTCAGACATCGTATACTCGCCGTTCACCAGTGTGTAGTCCACATTCTCGACTCCAAAGCTTGTAAGATTCGTCCCCTCTTCTCCATACATCCAGTCTATCAGCCTTATAACTTCCTCGGGATTCTTCACTTTTGAGCTAACGGCATACATCTCACCCAGATGATCTTGTTGATAAATGTTATTCCGTTTAACCCCTTTATCACTGGCCAATACCGGCAGCATATCGAACTTGGCATTCGCATCCTTAGACTGAAGAACTTTATTAAAGTTGGCTCCGAATCCATTGTTATCTTGGAAAAAGAACGACTTGCCCGCGCTTAACTTCTCCTGCCAGATCTGTGAAGTGGCTACCGCATAATCCGGATCCAGCAGTTTTTCTTTGTAGAGCTTATGCAGATAAGTAATAGCCTCTTTAAACTCCGGCGCGAATGGGCCGAATTTATATTGATTGGCAGACGGCTCGAAATAAATTTTCGTTCCCGTAATATTGGTAAAACCACTGCCAAATCCAAAGGCAATCGGATTGATCAAATTTTCCGTTCCGGTTTTGCCGTTCGCTGCCCGGCTAGTGAAAGGATAGGAATCCGGATAGGCCTCCTTAAGCTTTTTGAGCACCTGATAGAGCTCCTCATAGGTGGTGGGGGTTTTTAAGTTCAGCTTGCTGAGCAGATCTGTCCGCATCATAGGAAGCAGACCGGATTGGGCGCTCCACTTGGTTACAAGAGGAAAGCCATACAGCTTGCCATCGACTTTGGTCTTGTTGATTTCAGGCTTCTCATTCACGATCTTTTGGAAATTAGGCATTTTATCCAGATAAGGTGTCAGGTCTAGAAAAATACCGGAATCTGCGTAATTCGAAAGATCATTCTGATTCACCATGATGACATCCGGGATCGAGTTCGTCGCGATTAATGTTTTCTTCTTATCCTCATAATTACTCTGGGGGACACTTTGCAAATCAATCTTTACATGTTTTCTTTTTTGAATTTCTTGAACAACGAGCGAATTCGCTTCTAACGCTTGTGATGAATGCTCATATCTCATCCAAGAAAGCGTTCTCAGTTTAGCTGCTGCCGATGAAGTGTCCGCCGCAGCCATAGACTTAACTAAGCTGCTGCAGCCTGCCAGTAAGCTTCCGGCTACCGCCAGTGAGCAGCAAACGGTTAGTAAGTTTATCTTTTTAACCATGTTGTCCCCCTCACGAACCTGCATTTGCTCAGCCATTTCATTCTACAGGCTATCCGCCACCTATTTCTGCTTCAATCCATGTGCACTACGGTATTCGTTCGGTGAAATCCCTTCGTATTTCTTGAATAAGCGCAGAAAGGTCGTACGGCTAAAGATACCGATCTGTGTGGAAATATCGCTAATTTTCATATCGCTGTTCGCTAATAATTCCTTGGCTTTTTCAATTCGAATCAGGCTGATGTAGTCGGAAATATTCGTCCCTGTCGCCTCTTTAAACATTCTCGATACATACTTGGCGGATAAGCCTATCTCGTTAGCAATCACCTCTAGGTATAAATCTTTTTCATAATGCTTCTCGATATAAGTCGTAATCAACGAAACGACAACACCTGATTTGCTTTCAGGCTTATCTAATGTCACTGCAATAATTTTCTCGTAGAATTCAAAAATCATTTGCAGTCTGCCATCAAACTCATTGGGTAAAAGCTCCTTATGATCCAAGGAAGCATATTCATCTGCATCAAGGAGCTCGTAGACATTAAGTCTCTTTTCCTTCATGTAACGGTTACCTGTTTGAAATAACTCCACTAGCAGAGCACCAAGATAATGATAAGAGACGCCTCTCGTTTTATTCAAAGCAATAATTTCTTCCACTTCTACTTTCAAGGCATCCATATCGCCTGATTTCAGTCCGTTTACAATTTTGTTCTGCTCGAGAAATGAATAGTAATAGTTCTGATCAATAACAAGATCGGTCGCATCCAGAATAGCCATTGTAGACGCATCAGTCCGTTTATCAATAGCAGTAACCGCATCGCTATACGACTTCGACAAGTCATCAATCTTCTCGTATTTTTTGCCTAAACCAATCACTAATTCACAATACATCATGTCATAAGCGAAGGTCCGTTGTATCATCTCCAAAGACTGGTACAATTTTTTGCGGTCTTCCTCATCTTTCAGATTGACCATACTGACATATAAGTAAGGCTCATATTCCAGCAAATAACAGTTCACATACTTTCTCATCGTGCCCGACAGAACATTTTTCATTTTCTCCAATATTAGCAATCGGTCTGCTTCCAAGATATCATGATAAAATTTATCCCTGAACATAAACATAAAACAGCAGCATAGATAACTACCTGAATGAAAATCCAGTTCATTTAACACTTGGTGCACCGTATTGGCCTGCCCCACGCGAAACCCTTTAATTAAGTTTTTGAAAAACTGCTCAAGGATTTCGTCCGAATAGGTGCTTATCTTCACACTCGCATTCATATTCTGCTGAACCAAATGATTGATACTGTCTCCGATCCGCTGAAGCTCACCGCTGCGGTCCGTTACATGGCCCCATTCCTCAGGGGTTTCCGTTTTTTGTAAAATATCTTTAATATTTTTGATCGGATTATATAGGCGAACACTAAATAGGAAAGAGAACACGATGCTGATGATGATTAAACTTAGGCAAATCCAGATAATCAAACTGAAAATATTAGAGGATTCCTGATTAAAAGAGCTCACAGGAGTTATGGACAGATATCTCCAACCATACTCCGAGACGGCTTGAGCGATCCAATGCTGCTCGTCGCCTATTTGAATCGCCCATTTGTTACCGCGCTGATCCGCTGAGGAACTAGCTGTGATTTGATCGAGAACCTTTTTATCCAGCCCGCTGCTTTGCAGAATCGTTTGGTTATTTTTATCCAACACGACATATTGGGTGGCCGAGTAGATCGAATTGTTCTGTAAGGTTGTCATAATGGTCGGGATCGAAATTGTCGTTACCATCGTGGCCAAATGCCCATTCAAATATTGGGTCGTAATGCTCGGGATCACATCGCGGTTCGAATTCATATTGGCATTGATGACTGTCGTAGGCGTCAGCAGCTCGAATAGGCTGCTCTGAGATAAACGTTTGCGCCAAAAATCTTTATTGTACCCATTAAATTTATAAAATTTATCAAAGAAGACATCAAAGTCAACAATACCGTCACTCAAATAAACGCGCTGGTCGTCAATGAACAAGAAGATATTATCTACAAAATGACTGATTGTATTCCGATTGCCGGCGATTGATTTTACAATTGACGGCATCTTAATTTTCTCTTCATCTGTCAGTAACGGATAAGGCCGTAAATTTTGCTGAAGCGTATCGCTGAGCAGCAAATTATTATTGGTGGCCTGCGCCATACCTAAATAAATATCCACTGTTTTGGAGGAGGCGATCAAATTATCCGTTAACTTCTCTGAAACATCCTTCTTAATTAATTGGTCGGCGTTATAGTAAGCGATAACTCCAATAATCACAATTGGAATCAACAAGGAGAAGAAATACAGCAGAATCTTAAAGAATAGTCTGTTTTTATTCAAAGATTGCTTAAGATTCTTCCAGCCCAAGATTAATCCCCCATTTACCATGCGACTCAATTGGAAACGCATTCACTCTGATTTATGTTAATTTCGCCAAGGGAACTTAAAATCCTGTTCTTTCATTTGTTGCCGAGCAGGAAAAAATTTGAAATTGTAAAACAAAAGAAACGCAGGGCTCTTGCATGCCTACGTTTCCTGTCTGCGAACTAGACCGAAAATGCGGAACGTTTACAGCTCAAACATGCTCCTCGTTTGACTATTGCTCAATCCCCTGCATACGGCGCCGATGCAGCCGGAAATTGTTGGGACAACTGTTTGGATACACGGTAAAGATGCTCGACCTCCAGCCGGTTCGTGGCTGTAAATTCCTCGTGATTTCTTGCCCGTGAATAGTAACTCTTGGCGATCCCATCCATCATTTGAGCATATTTGGCGTTAACGGGATATAGCTGGCGCTCAATGAATGACGCTACAGCCAGTATGCTCATTAAGTATTCAGCTTCCTCAGGCTTCGTCTCCCAATTGTGCAAAAACCATACATACAGATCCGGATGGAAGTTCGCCATAACTCCACTATAACCGTTGACTCCTAATTTCAATGATTCGAGAAGCGTAGCTGTATTCGCATTGTAAAGCTTCAAAGGAGTTCCTTGAATGACTGCCAGCTTTTCTTTGATCAACTCTACGTCACACGAAGTATCCTTCAAAAAGAAAAATCGGCCGGTATCCGCGCACCATTTCAATTCAGAGGGGGATAGCAGTCTTTTATATGGAAAAGGACACTCATAGATGCCAAGCGCGACATGCTCCGGCAGTTGATCCAGCAGCCGCTGGGCGTTAGACTTCCACACGTCATCGGACTCCTCCTGCGCCGCCATCCGGTTCGAGATTAAGATGACGGCTTCGACGCCTGTCTCCGATATCGCCGTCAATTCCCGGACCTGGTCTTCCAGCGAATCCGAGATGTGTCCCGAAGCAATGACCGGGACGCGCCCTGCCGCCTTCTCGACAACGAATGCAGCAAGCTTCACACGCTCTTCCAAACTCAGAAAGAACATTTCGCTTGACTGGCATACAGCGAATAATCCATCAACCTTATTTTGAATAAACCAATCAATCATTCGTTCCATCGCATCAAAGTCAATGTCTCCCGACTCCTTATATAAGGTAATCATGGTTGGCCATACGCCATCTGGGTTATTAATTTTCATTCGACATCTCTCTTTCCCGGATCGATTTCATCTCGATAAAATCACACTGTGCTATGAGCAAACCTTAACCTTTGACGGAGCCCAGCATTGCTCCTTGTACGAAGTATTTTTGCACGAACGGGTATATGGCAAGCACGGGCAGGATGGCAACGAATACGCAGGCGTACTTGATATTTTCCGTCATGACGGCCAACCCTGCCTCCGCTGCGCCAAGCTGCGCCGATTGCGTAGCCATATCTCCCGAGATGACGATATTCCGCAGGATGATTTGCATCGGATATAGATTCTTCTCGTTTAAGTAAATAAGTGCAGGGAAGAAGCTGTTCCAGTGCGCCACTGCGTAGAACAGAAACATAGTCGCCATGACCGGCAAAGAAAGCGGCAGCACAATTTTGGTGAAAACTCGAAATTCTCCGGCGCCGTCCATAATCGCAGACTCGTGCAGCGCTTCTGGAATATCTTCAAAAAATGTTCTCATCAGAATCATATTGAAAACATTGATCGCAGTCGGAATTAATATGGCCCAGATCGTATTGACCATCCCTAACGCATGAACCACCATATACCGCGGGATCAGACCACCGTCGAAGAACATGGTGAAGACGACAAACAGAGCAAGCATGGAACGTCCATACATATGCTTACGCGACAAAGGGTACGCGCAGAGAGCCGTCATCACCAAATTGATCAGCACTCCGAAGGCCGTATAGAAAATGGTATTGAGGTAGGAGCGCACAATAGCAGGATCATTAAAAATAACGCTGTAGGCTTTAAAATTAATATCGATAGGCCGCCAAAACACTTCACCGCTGCTAGCCGACGATCCGGAACTGATGGATATAATTCCCATATAATAAAGCGGGTATAGCGTAATAAAGATCATAACCAGCATAAAAATGAGGTTCACCGTATCGAATATAGAAAAGTTACGAGCTCGCATTTCAATCCCTCCTGCTAGAACAACCTGGATCCGTTGATTTTTTTGGATATTTGGTTCGCTGAAATGACAAGCGCAAACGCCAATACCGATTGGAAAATGCCCACAGCCGCAGCGAAGCTGAAGTCACTGTCAATCAGCCCTCTGCGATAAACAAAGGTTTGGATCACATCCGCGGTTTCATAGGTGGGACCGCTGTACAGCAATAGAATTTTCTCAAATCCGACCGAGAGCATTTTGCCCAAAGTTAAAAGCAGCATAATCGTAACAACGGTTGAAATCCCGGGCAGTGTAATGTGCAGCAGTTTACGCCAGCGGTTAGCCCCGTCCATCGTTGCCGCCTCATAGAGCTGCGGGTCGATCGTGGTCAATGCCGCCAAATAAATGATCGAGTTCCAGCCAATTCCTTGCCAGATTTCAGAGCCGACATATATGGTCCGGAACCACTGAGGCATGGACATGAAGGTCTTGGCTTCCCCGCCAAAAAGCTTCACGACTTCGTTAATGAGCCCATCGATGGAGAGAAAGTTAACCAGCATGCCTACGACGACAACGGTGGACAAGAAATGCGGAATATAAGTGATGCTTTGAATAAACTTTTTGAACACTTTTTGCTGCAGCTCGTTTAACAATAAAGCGAATATGAGAGAGGAAGGGAAATAGAAAATGAGAGAATACAAGTTGATCAGCACGGTATTGCGAACCACTTGCCAAAAATACGGATCCGTCAGAAATTGGCGGAAATACTTCGTCCCTGCCCACGGGCTATGGAAGAAACCTTTGACGATCGAATAATCTTCAAATGCCATCAAATTCCCAACCATGGGTGCATAATGGAAAATAACAAAATAAGCAAAAGGCAATGAAAACATGAGATACAGCGGCATGCTCTTGCGAATATTTTTTTTAATCTCAACAGCTGGTGTCAAATATCTCCACTCCTTTCCGGATCATCAAGGGGCAGGCTGCCGGGTATGCCTTAGCAGCCTGCCCTCTTCTAGCTTAGACTGAACATTGAGCCTTATTTCACACGGGCCAAAGCATCGTTATAGATTTTGACGATATCCTCGGCACCTTTAGCTTTGAGTTGTTTGACGAAGTTATCCCAATCATTGAGCGCACCGTCTGTCACGATGAATTTATCCATGTTTTGAGCCAGGTAAGCGTCAAGCTGGGTACGGATTTGTTTCAGCTTCTCACGCTCTTCCTTTGTAAATGGCGGGTCGTTAACGAATTGAACATTTTCGCCGGCAGCCAAACCTTTGGAGGCTTTCGTATTCCATTCCACCCATTCCTTGGTGTTGAACGGTAATCCCGCATGATCGTCGTTATTCAGAGCAAGTCCGAGGTAGCCTGTGCCATACTCTGATTGCAGCGCATAGAACGCGCTCGGCTGTCTGTCCTTATACTTATTCACGACAGCGTCAGTCAATTTGTAATCGCCGTTTTCGCCTGTGAAGTCCTCCCCTTTGATCCCGAAGTTGGTCACCTCGATTCCCTCTTGGGAATAGAACCAATCCATGAATTGTACGACTTGCTCCGGATTCTTGACTTTGGCATTAATCACATACGATTCCGACAAATGGCCAAGTGCGTAGATCAGGTTACGCTTTGTGCCGCTCGGCGTTGTCATGGTATCCAACATATCGAACTTAGCGTTCGGATCCTTCTTCTGCAGATTAATGTTAAACGTGCTGGCGAAACCATTATTATCTTGGAAATAGAACGACTTGCCCGAGTTGAGCTTTTCTTGCCAAATTTGCGAAGTCGCCGTCGCATAATCCGGATCCAGCAGCTTTTCCTTGTACAATTTATTCAACCATGTAATTGCTTCTTTAAATTCTGGCATCAGCGGCCCGAATTTGTATTTTTTTTCTTTCGGCTCATAGTAAACCTTCGTACCATTGAACGTTGTGTATCCGCTTCCAAATGCGAATGAAATGGGATTGATCAAATTCTCTGTGCCTGTCAGTCCATTGGCCGCACGGGCAGTGAACGGATAGGAATCCGGATTCGCTTCTTTCATTTTCTTCATCACTTGGTATAATTCATCATACGTTGTCGGCTTCTTCAAACCTAACTTGTCAAGCACATCCGTACGGATCATCGATAGCTGGCCGCCTACGCCCTGCCAATTGGCTACAAGAGGGAATCCATAGAGCTTCCCGTCAATTTTGTTTTTATTGATCTCCGGCTGCTGGGAGATGACTTTCTTCAGATTGGGCATTTTGTCCAAATAAGGCGTCAAATCAAGGAAGGTTCCCGTATCGGCGAAGTTCTGAATATCGTCCTGTTTGACCAGCATCACATCCGGCAAGGTGTTCGTTGCGATCAACGTTTTCTTTTTATCATCGTAGTTGCTTTGAGGGACACTTTGGAGATTCAGTTTTACATTTTTACGCTTGGCAATTTCTTGAACGGCTTTGGAATTCGCCACAATAGCTTGCGAAGGATGTTCGTACCTCATCCAAGTCAACGATAGCGGTTGTTGGGCGGATCCTGCTGGGCTTGCCGCACCGGCCGCAGCTGCCGGAGTCGAAGAATTGTCCGTTGAAGTCGTTGAACTGCTTCCGCAGCCGCTAAGCACACTTGATAGCAGCAGCATTGTACCCGTTACTGCCATAATCCCCTTTTTTGATTTCATCGAATGAATCCTCCCATATAATTGGATTGCCTTACACGAGGATCATAGCACACCATTTTCGCACATATGAACGTCCAAATAGGCGTTTAACGTGCCGTTTTTCCACTTATGGAGCAATGATTCATTTCTCCGCCATGATGCAAATAGCCATCATGCACGGTATCGAAGGCAGGCTGCTTCGTCGGTTCTTAGAAAAAACCGCCAGGAAACGGTTCCTCCCGACGGTCTACTAGCAATCGTGCCGATAGCGGAACTGAAGTTCACTATTTGAAGAAAAACGTAAATTGCGGCTATTCAAGGAAATAGCAAACCATAGTTCCCTGAATAGCCCCTGACATGTAAGTCATATTATTTCAGCCATTTCAAAACCCTGTAAACGATGGTCGCCACTTCTGCTCTTGTTGCTTTGCCTTCCGGATGAATCCTGTTGTCACTCCCCTCGACGATTCCCGCTTTCACAAGGGCAGCGACGCTTTCTTGGGCATACTCTGCGATGCCAGATGCATCCTTAAAGGCCTTTAAATCGTCACGGTTACCTTGCAGCGATAACTTTCCTGCCTTTTCAAGAGCTCTGGAAATAAGCACCATCAAATCCTGTCTGCTAATTTCCTCAAGCGGGTTAAACTTGTTACCGCCAACCCCTTCTGTAATTCCTAGAGCTTTCGCTATTCCCAGAGCTTCATAATAATAATCGTCTTGATTCACATCATCGAAGTTGCTGCCGAATTCCGCTTTCAGTCCTAAAGCTCTTACAACCATCAATAAAATATCAGCCCTTGCTATATTTTTCTCAGGTGAGAAGGACTGCTCCGAGGTTCCGTTGACGATGCCTTTGCTTGCCAACGCTTCGATGGCTTCTTGAGCCCATAAATAGTTATCCTTTACATCTGTAAATACAGGCTTTGGAGTTGTGTCAGGCTGCTTCGTCGGTGGATCGACAGGAGGTTGCTGAGTTACAGGCGGCACTACGGGTGGCGTTGTTGAACTGCCGCTGCTGCTGCCTCCACCTCCACCGTTGCTGCCGCCGCTGCTTCCCAGCACTTTGACGATTGCCGTTCCGGAGGCTATGTTGCTTCCGTCAATCACTTTTGCCGTCATGATGGCGGTACCGACACTTTTGGCTGTAACCTCGCCCTTCTCGCTCACCGAAGCCACATTCTCATCGCTTGAGCTCCAATGGATGGATTGAATATTGGAATCTTCCGGCGCAATTGCTGCAGCCAACGTGCTGGACTGACCTCTTTGCAGCGTCATCTCAGCCGGTGTGACAATAACGCTTGCAGCAGGAATTCTGACCTCTACATTCGCTGTCTTGGTAAAGCTGCCGTCAAGTGTTTGCGCTGTGATGACAGCAGTGCCTTTATGAACGGCCGTAACAATACCATCCGGGTCTACAGTAGCAATATTGGGGTCGCTTGAACTCCATAGGACCGTCTTATTCGTTGTATCGCTTGGGGATACCGTCGCAATCAGCGCTTCAGATTGTCCCTTGAACAGAGCAAGCTGGGTCAGATTTAACGCTATGCTTTGAGCCGCAACCGCGTTGGGATCCTGATAGAGATATACGCTCAACGGTGCTTTGAAGAACGGCAGCATATCGCTTGTTACACCCTGCGGAAGCTTGGTTTCATCCACGACGCCGGTAAAGTTGCTAATGAGAGAATTAAGTTTATAATTCGCTTTAATAGCGGCAACATCCCAATTCACCGGCAAATCCACGGAAGGAAGATCAGCATTCGCTGCCCCCGGCTTATAGGAGGTATAAGCTTTAATTGTAGATGGGAACAGGGCTTTAATCGCGTGATCGGATGCCGTCTGGATGTTGAAAGATGCAGGAACCGCAATTTCGCGATCGATGCTTTCATATTCCCTGATAACGTTTACATCATCGCCCTGCTTAATCCAATCCTCGGTAATTCGGGCGAAGGTAATATTTTTAAAGCTGCCTAAGGATTGATTGGCAGAGTCCTTATCAAGCGGAGAGAAGAACCGGCTGAAGCTGATCAGGATATCCCCGTTATCTCCTTGCGTGATCGCCGGATAATGGTAGCTTCCCGTACTGCTTCTAGTATCCAGGGCAAGATGCCTTCGGTATGTCCACGTTTTCCCTTCATCGTCCGAGAGGGCGACGGCCAACGTGTTCCGGTTCGATTCCGTATCTACGTGAACGAAGGCCCAATTGCCGCTCTTCAGCTGCAGCAGGTCGTGCCCTACACCCGGATCCTGCAGTTCAGGAACATCCTTGACCGTTGACCATGTCAAGCCTTTGTCTTTGGACTCGGAAGCCACGACACGATAAGGTCTTGGACCGTTGTCACGCATATAAGCCACAATCGTGCCGTCTGTTCTTTGAGCCATCGTGGCCTGGATATTGGCGATACCTACGATCGGCTCGCTCATCTCCCAGCGAATCGAGTTATCCGCAAGAGGTTGGGATGGATCGTACTCCGTGAAAGCCATTATGCTCATTTCCAGCATGTCTGAATACAGGGGCAGCAGCAAACGAACTTTGCCGTTGCCTAAATCTACCGCGAACGGCTTATCCTTGGTTTGCCAACCGAGTCGGCGGGCGTACGGATAACCTGAACGAGGCTCCGTCATGGTGTCCGCTACTGTCGGCGCATACAGATATTTCGTTGGGTCGCCGCCGATCAATTGCATCGTCTGTGTGACTAAACCGTCAAATTCGGCTCCATTTACTCGACGGCTCATACCTGCTCCGCCATCTGCAACCGGTTTGAACAAATACTCCTTTTGCTCATCAAGCTTGGCTTTCACCGTATTCACGAAGCCTTTGGCCAACTCTTGGCGCGCTACAACCGGTGCTGTGGCCCAAGACGGTCTGGATGCTGCTCCGGCTCTGTCATCGAGCGACAGACTTATATGATCATCCGCACTGTTCGGATTGACGACGCCGCCTATATTTTTACCAAGCTTAATGCCAACATTCTCAGAAAATGTCCAATTCGGCGCTTTGTTGCCAACCTCTTCAAGCTCATAGCTGCCCTTCTCGGCATAAGCATATCGAGGCTGCGAAGTTTGCCATCTGCCCGCCAATACGGGGTACCAGAAAAACCAGAGCCGGTCCCCGGAATCCACATAAACGACAGGATTAATATCCGCAATATCTTGCGCGTCGGTTACGGTGAACGGCTTCATCCACGTTTTTCCGCCATCCGTGGAACGTGCTCCCATAATCCGTGTTGTCGTCGCATCCCGTTCGCCATTCCCCTGAAACCAGACGCACAGCAATTCTCCGCTTGGCAATTCAGCAATGCTGCTGCCGTGTACGTGGTCGCCTGTAGCGCCGTTATCCTTGATGGGATTGAAAATACTTACAGCTCGATCGGATAAGTTGAATGTTCCCGCAGCAGCAAAGGCTGGAACTATACTGGTTGCAGAGATCGCTATACAAACAGACAGTGAAGTTAGTAACTTGAATTTCCTGTTCATCTGCATGACTCCTTTCATTGGGTGACCTTAACGATGAATTTGCAAATAGTTCCATACCGGTTGCTTACTGCGGTAATCATTGCAGTTCCCGGCGCCATGGCTTGGACAATCCCGGTCGCGGGGTTCGTCACAGCTACAGCAGGCATGTCTGAAGTCAAGGTTAGCGTATCGACCGCCGCATAAGACGATTGTCCGCCTACCGTTAGATTGTAGGTCAGCTGAGAAGTGTCTCCTACTTTCAGTTCCATTGACGGCAACATGGTAACACTATCCATAGACAGTGAACTTCCAGCGCCGTAAGTTGCAGTCAGCACAGAATCGAACAGCATCCCAATCTCGCTGCTGGCGATTTTGGAGAAGCCAATCGTTCTGTCCTCACCGCCGGATGCAGGCATTTTGTATGTATAGTTCATCAAAGCGTTCCCGGCCCGGTCAACGACAACCGACGGATATTCATAGCTCTCGCCATTATTCATGCCATCCTTCACCATGATTGGCTTCCAAGTCAATCCTTCATCGGAAGAAAGCAATAAACTGAAAGAATTTCTATTTCCGTCTTGTTTAGGCTTAACTGCGCTGCGTGAGGTTTCTTGATTGGAGGCTAACAACCAGTCGCCATTCGGAAGCTTGGAAAGTTCAAATCCGCCATCGTTTTTCAAATAAGGATCGACTTTCGGAACACTCCACGTAGCTCCGTAATCGGCAGATTCCGAGTATGTCGTGTGCCAAGCCATGCGCCCATTGCGGCCGTCTAGCTTACCGCTTCGGAAATAACCGCGAATCGTGCCGTCCTGCTTTTGAAGCAGCGACCCTTGAATCGTACCGGATCCGACAATAGGATCGCTGAATTTCCAGGTGATGCCGTGATCGTCGGTATAGGCGCAAACGGAGTTTGCCAATGAGTCTGAATATAACGGCAAAATCAATCGTTTGGTTACGCCATCTGCAAGTGTGACTTCAATCGGTTTATTTTTCGTTTGCCAGCCCAATCTGCGGTAAATAGGTCCCCATGTATTCACATCGTTGTCTGCACCGGAAGAACGCTCAATCGAATTTTTCATAATTGAAGGCTCTTTAACGGAGACTCCCGTGGTCAGCATGGTGATGATTTCATCTGTTCTCCCCGCATAGACATCGTCGTAAGGCTTGGCGGATTTCAAATACGCAACGTACGCCTCATATTTATTTCTCATCTGAACAACAAAAGAGTCTGTAATATAACGAGTAGCGCCGCCAAACCGCGTCGTTACCGGGACATATTGTGACGGGTCCAGATACGTTGCGGCAGTCACGGAATTGGGATTAACAAACTTAATTTCAGCGCCCTTGATGCCATAGGTCCACTGGCCATTCACGTATTTGCCTTCGCCAAACATGCCCTCACCTACATTGGTGTATAAGGGCTGCGGATAGTGCCACTTCGCATTACCGCCATTGCGGGCGGCGTACTCATAGTTGCCCATGTCGGCATACATAAATTTTGTTTGCGTAGATACCCACTGGCCATTGTAGATGACGCCGTAGAACAACCATAGCCGCTGTTGGCTATCGACGAAAAGAACCGGATTGTTATCCGGGAAATCCCATGTATCATAAACTACAAATGGTTCTGTCCAAGTTGTCCCGCCATCTTTCGAACGGGAACCGATCAGTTTGGTCAAATTCCCATCTCTTTCTCCGTTTCCGTTAAACCAGACAGAGAAAAGCGTGCCATCCGGCAGTTCTACCATCGTGGAACCATGATTAGCAATTTTGTCGACAGGCATCATGTTAGAATGGCTAATGCCCTGCGGTGCCGCCGCATCTGCAGCTACAGAACTAAACATGCTGACGATTAACATAATAGACAATAAGAGGGTTAATTCTTTCATCTTCTTCAAACGGGGTCACGTCCTTTCATATTGTTCAAAAACTACCCTTTAATGCCTGTCTCATTGCGTGTGAATACGTTTCGCCGATATATCGTCCCCAGTTTTTATTTCATCGAAAAAAGCCTCCCATGCCATTGGTTTGTCTTACACGAGGAGCATAGCATACCATTTTTGCGCATTTGAATATCCAAATTGGCGTTGAAAGCACCGTTTATCCGCTATTTGGGCTTGATTCATTTGTCCGCTATGATGCAAAAAGTCATATTGCACGATAAAAAAATCACACCTTGACTCGATCCAACATTAATTTATTGACGACTATACGCTTAACTGATATATTTCAATAAAACATACTATTCCTATATGAATTGGCACACGGAGGTGTTTCGTTCTTATGAAATCATTGAAATCATTGAAATCCCGCAAGCCCTTGCAGATCGCCATTCTAACAGCTGTCCTCTTATCCGCAGTAAACCCAATAAGCAGTGCGGTGGCAGCGAGCGATTCGGCCGTCTCTTACAAGCAGTTTTTGAATGACCAGTATGCCATCACCTTGTCCAACGCCTTGTCCAAAGGTGATTTCATTATCGCAGTGAATCGCATCTTAAAAGCGGAAGCGAAAGCGAAGGATCAAACCCCTGTATTCACAGACGTGCCAAAGGAAAGTCCTTATTACGAAGCAGCGCTTGCTTTGCACGAGAAAGGGATTTTATCCGCAGGCAAGCTCCAGGGGGATCTGCCGCTTACCCAACTGCAGGCGACCTTCATCGCCTTAAAAGCCTCCGGCTTGAAGGAACTTGCTTATACTTATCCCAAGGATAAAATCAAAGAGGCTCTGGCTAAAGTACATATCGACTACGAACAAAACAATCAGCTAACGCTGCAAGCCGCACAAGAGCTGGCTGCCGCAATTGATACCGGTCTTGTCTCTTCCGGCTTTGAAGCTGATGCGGCGGCTAGCGAAAGCTTCGCAAACGAACTGCTTGGTAAGATTCTTACGTTCAAGGGACAATACAAGCATTATCTTGGAACGACTTCCGATGATGATATTTTCCGTAAAATAAACGATGCCTGGCATACGGAGGATCTAATTTCATCAACCGAGCTGCGGTCTGTCTTCGATGAAGCTTTGAAGAAGAATCTTGTTACCGGCTATAACTTGAAGGATTCTCGTTTCGATGCAAACTTTGAGCCGAAGCTTTCACTCACCTACGGACATTCTGACATTACGCACGCGATTCAGTTAATCGGATTGCTGCGCAGCGAGAACATCCAGGCCAAAGTACAGCTGGAGCCCAAAACGTCAGCATTCATCTATTTGAAAGAATGGGGCGAGCCGACACAATCCGATGATTATCAAGTCGTCCAAATCGAGAACGGCAATTTCATAGCCTATGCCAAGGAATACGACATTGAATTCGAATTTGATAATGCGGAGCAAAAGAACAAGTTCCAACAGATCATTTTCCAATATGCCAAAAAGAACAGCGATGATCAGACAGGACTCCTATATTCATCTTGGTGGCAGCCGCTCTACTATTCCTTGACCGATGTGAAAGACTATAAAGTGATTGCTAACAATAAAGTCACGAAAGGCCATTATTATGCACAGTCCTTCTCCCTTAGCGATAAATCTGAGGAAGTTGTTACGGGCCTCAAGAAAATCAACGCCGGCTTGAACGTCGACTCCTATAAGTTCTGGGTGGACGAACCCTTCTACAATTATTTGCTGGGCGATTTTAAATAAAAATAATGTAAATAGAGGCAGCCTTGGACCGGAAAATATAGTCCTAGACTGCCTCTGTTTTATGTCTATGCTTCAGTTCACATCAAAGTCAGACACGCCCCGCGCCAGGTTGAACTGCCTGATCCGGGTAAGCGGCCTCTTGGCGAACGGGTAGCTCCGCAGGCTGCTGCCCGACATCGCCGGAGCGAGCGCCGGATGCATGCTCTCGGCCAGCATCAATCCGCTCATCTCGGGCATCCTGACGTCCGTGATGAGAATGTCCGGCATCCGGTCCTTCGCGATCTGAAGCGCTTCTAAGCCGTCAGACGCCTCCGAATCCGGGACGAGCCGGAGCCTCTCCCATTCGATTTGCGCTTTCAGATCTTTGCGAATCCATGTCTCGTCATCCACGATCATCACTTTGTACATATCGATTTCTCCCTCTTACGATAAGTCATCATAGCATTGACCTGCGTTTATTGTCCGATACCCTCAATGAATCTGTCAAGATTGCCAAGGGCAGTGAAAAAGACGGGTTCACCAACCCGTCTCTTCCTCCTGCTTAAACCAGATTCATCCGAGCTGAATCTGCTCCCCGCTTTTCACTTGGACGATCTCTCCATCCACACTAAGCCATACGCTTAGCGCTGTAGGATTGTAGACGAAGTCCAAGCCCGCTGCAAACTTCAGCCCTTCGAAAGCTTTGACATAATCAACAAGCTCCATATTCGTACAGTACCAGATATCCGGGTTGCCTCCTATGTAAGCGCCAAACTCCTCCATAAGCTCCCAGTTATTATCGTTATCGAATTCATAGCTGTGTCCCCATACATACATCAGGTACAAATATTGCTTTTTCTGCAAGCCGGCGAATGATTCTGCGACCTTCATCAGATCATGGTTATGATGGCATGTCGGCTGCCATTCCAGGAAGTCGTCCGGCATGCCGAACTGCTTTGTAGTGGCAACGACTCTTGCATACTCAATGCCTAGTCCAGGCAGCATCTCTTTGATCCTACGGTTATAAGAGCCGTTCGGATACGACATCCCTCTTACCGTATAGCCGACAATTCGCTCCAGAATCCGTCTGTCTTCTACGATCTCCTGTATGATCTGCTCATTCGGACAGCGAGCGATCGTCGGATGCGACAGCGTATGCGCCGACACTTCATGACCTGCATAGAGCGATTGGATCTCATCGGCACCTAATCGGTCCGGCGTTCCGAATAGCCCGGAATTGATATGGAAAGTCCCCTTGAGTCCATAACGGTTAAAAAGGTCTACTAACCGCCGATCCGCGATTCGGCCGTCATCGTAGCTCAACGTCAGCGCTTTGTGCCTTCCTCCGGGAAAACACATCAAAATTTTCGGCATACGATTTCCTCCTAATGATGGTTACCAATCCTTTATGTATACTATCATCTCACAAACGGGTTCGGAATGGCGAGTTCCACTTGTCATATGTTCGAGAGGTACCAAGTGCCATACTCGTCCGAAATCGAAGGTCTCATACATCGTTTCACGCCTATCCTGATGTATCTACAAATGTCAAACTAGCTGCCCCCGCACATTCAACTAAAGGAGGGGAGGACGTGCTGAGGGAAGTCGAAAGGTCTCATGCACCGTTTCAAGCCTATTCTGAGGTATCTACACATTTCAAACTAGCTGCCTCCGCACATTCAACTAAAGGAGGGGAGGACGTGCTGAGGGCAGTCGAAGGTTCCATGAGGTATCTAGATACAGTAAACGGGCTCGTAAGCCGCTGCAGCGGGGAGGTTTCAGTTTGAAAGGGAAATCTAATCCCCTATTCGGACAGAATGGGCATATTCCGACGATCAAGCGGAAATACGGTGTCTTATTCGCCTCTGGATAGGCTGAAAATGGAGTAGAACTGTATAATAACGAACCGTATTTCCTCTTAGCCCGCTAAAATACCGTTTCCGCCGGAAATAGAGGATTCAATTTCCCTAGCGTGACTCATCTCGCCCTAGCCAAAACTTCCACAACGGGTTCGGAATGGCGAGCTCCACTAGTAATATGTTCGATCCTATTTCACTTTGGGATTACCAGGTATCCCCTATCGCGGAGATTCGGTGAGAGGTACCAATTGCCATACTCGTCCGAAATCGAAGGTCCCATACATCGTTTCAAGCCTATTCTGATGTATCTACACACAGTAAACGGGCTCGTAAGCCGCTGCAGCGGGAGATCTCAGTTGAAAGGGAAATCTAATCCCCTATTCGGACAAAATGGGCATATTCCGACGATCAAGCGGAAATACGGTGTCTTATTCGCCTCCGGATATGCTGAAAATGCAGTAGAACTGTAAAATAGCGAACCGTATTTCCGCTTAGCCCGCTAAAATACCGTTTCCGCCGGAAATAGAGGATTCAATTTCCCTTGCGTGACTCATCTCGCCCTAGCTAAAACTTCCACAACGGGTTCGAAATGGCGAGCTCCACTTGTCATATGTTCGATCTTATTTCACTTTGGAATTACCAGGTATCCCCTATGGCGGAGATTCGGTGAGAGGTACCAATTGCCATACTCGTCCGAGATTAGTTTTTGTTGGAGGTGTAGAGGGAAGTCGAAGGTCCCTTACATCGTTTCAAGCCTATTCTGAGGTATCTACACACAGTAAACGGGCTCGTAACCGGCTGCAGCGGGAGATCTCAGTTGAAAGGGAAATCTAATCCCCTATTCGGACAAAAAGGGCATATTCCGACGATCAAGCGGAAATACGGTGTCTTATTCGCCTCCGGATAGGCTGAAAATGCAGTAGAATTGTATAATAGCGAACCGTATTTCCGCTTAGCCCGCTAAAATAACGTTTCCGCCGGAAATAGAGGATTCAATTTCCCTTGCGTGACTCATCTCGCCCAAGTTAAAACTTCCACAACGGGTTCGGAACGGCGAGTTCCACTAGTCATATGTTCGATCCTATTTCACTTTGGGATTACCAGGTATTCCCTATCGCGGAGATTCGGTGAGAGGTACCAATGGCCATACTCGTCCGAAATTAATTTTTGTTTGATTTTAACGATGATATCCATAGATTCACTATTGACGTCTTTGTCATTTAACAGTTTGGGATGACTAACCCAAAAGTCCAGCGTGTACTGAACGACGGCTTCCTTTCTCTTCTCATCCCAAGTCATCGTGTCCACTTGATATCCATTGTTCTTTGTACCGTCACTTCTTGTGATCGCCTCAATGAAATCGTGGGCGCTTTTTGAATATGCATAACTTTCTACGGCTCGTTTGATTTTCAACTCGGCAGTTTCGGTTTGGTCAATGAATAGCTTCACTTGATAGGTTGCTTGATCCCAAGTCACGGCGGCGCCTGATGCCTCAGCAACAAACCTGAGAGGTACGAGTGAATTGCCGTTCACAATCATTGGCGCTTGTTCCAGATAAAAAGCCATATGGTTGGCCGCAGCGAGAGAGCTGCCAATCACTAAGCTGATTTGGCTGCAGCCGCGCTCTGCCGATATAGTTTGAGTGGCTGCGTTCCAGTTCACCGTATACCCGAGCTTTTCAAAGATCGTTCGAAATGGAACTAAGGTTACTCCCTCTTCTAAGACAGGTTCTTGCTCAAAAGTTAGCCTCTCATCCCCTAAATAAACAGAAATGATAGGAACGTCGCTCTCCGCGTAAACCCGAGGGGCGCTCAAGCATAAAGCTGTAAATAAAAATAAAATGCTTCTCCGAAGACGCGATCTCCGTGACATCTGTCATCCTCCAATTTAGCTGAAATCCGTAATTGTAATCACTCCCAGTATTTCGAGCGAACTTAATAAATTCAGGGTGTATGCAAAGCTGCCAAAAAGGCCGATGACAGTCATCGGCCTTGAAACGAACGGCGAAGCGAAACGGAGCTCGGGATCAATCTTCGATGGCCTGATAGACCGTGGTCCAGAAGTCGTGGATCAACCGCGCGGAATCCGGGGTTGACATTCCGACCTGGGTTAGCAGCATGCCGGTGAGCTGGTTGACCGGGTCGGCATAGGTCGTGGTGCCGCTTCCGCCGTCCCAGCCGAACTGGCCGACGGGCGCGTAGTCGCCACGGTAGGTGCGGACGGCCATCCCGAATCCCCAGCCGCCGTGCTGCCCTTGGCCGAATGACACATGGACGTTGTTGCTGGCCATGGCGGTTCGGGCGGCTTGCTGCTCGGGCGTAAGGCGGTTGGTGGTCATCAGCTGGACGGCGGGCCGGGACAGAATCCGTTCATTCCCGTGCATCCCGTAATTCAGCAGCATCCGGAAGTAGGCATTGTAGTCGTCGACGGTGGAGGAAAGTCCGCCGCCGCCGCCCTGGAACGCCGGACTCTGGCTGTGGCGTCCCCCCTCGGCTTCGTCCCATACGATGAATTCTCCGGTCTGGGGGCTAGGGGCGTAGAGCGGCGGCAGCCGGTCGATCTTGTCGGCGGGCACGTGGAACCCGGTGTCCTTCATGCCCAGCGGCTCCAAGATGCGTTCGTGCAGGAACGACTCAAATGACTGGCCCGTGACCCTGGCGACAAGCACGCCCAGCAGATCACTGCTGATATGGTACTGCCAGCGCTCCCCGGGCTGGTGCATCAGCGGAAGGGTGCCTAGGCGGCGCATCCACTCATCCGGCTCGGGCATCGGTTCCGGCAGATCGGGCGTGAGCCCCTGCTCGAAGATCGCCCCCATGATCGGAGTGCCGAGCGACGTCATATCCATACCGAGCCCGAACGTGGAGGTCAACAGGTCCCGTACGGTGATCGGCCGCCGCGCCGGCTCGGTGTCGTCCAGCGGACCGTCGGCCCGTTTCAGCACCCGCCTGTCGGCGAGTTCGGGCAGCCAAGTCTGTACCAGATCATCCAGCCGCAGCCTGCACTCGTCGAGCAGGATCATGACCGGCGCGACCGAGACCGGCTTGGAGGTGGACGCCATTCGGAAGATCGTGTCCCGGCGCATCGGCGCACCCCCTTCATGGCGCATCGTACCGATCGCTTCGACGTGCGTCTCGCCGTACCGGCTGACCAAGGCGACGAGCCCAGGAATTTTCCCGGACTCGACATGCCGTGCCAGCACGTCGCGCATTTTGCGCAGCCCTGCTGCGGAGAAGCCGCTGCTTCTGTGTCCCGTTGTCATCTTTCTCATTTCATTTCCCTCCTTAACAATCTCGTAACCGTAACAGTCCGCTTCGGACGAAAGCCCTAAATCATCGTATCGCGTATCCGTATGTCCACGCTGCAGGTCGGATGTGATCTTGTTCTCGCTCTTCCAGTCACTTCCATATCTGCATGATAAGATAAATTACCGTGACTGTCAAGGTATTATTTTTGTCATATTACAACACCTATAACATTTGGGCGCAAAAAAAAGGAAACCGGGCTGAGCGCAGTTTCCTTATTCCTTATTTCTTATTTCTCCCAAAGCTCAACCAGTCGACCTTCAGGGTCTTTAATCCAAATAAACGAACCAAAATCACTGCTTTCTTTGTCCTTTGCTAGCGGTACCCCCATATGGGCAAGATGCTTCATCGTCTCGTCCAGACTATGTACTTGGAAATTTAGCATCACTTGTTGTTCCGTTGGAAAATAATTGTCATCCTCGGTGAAGAAAGAAAAGATCGTCTCATTGCCTGCTTGGGGTTTTATTACAGTCCCATTCCAATTATCTATTTCAATCTTTAGCACTTCGCTGTACCATTTTTTCACAACTTCAAGATTCTTCGTTCTCCAAAATACGCCGCCAAAACCTTTTATCATTGCATCTAACTCCTGTCTGTCATCAAATTTATTATTATTCGATTACTGACTAGCTTTCGGCAAGTGCAGATTCGGAATCGGCATCTTCGCCCAATCCATGTCTGAGGCAAAATAGAAGCTGGTGTAGCAAGGCTGATTGTACACAACATTCTGCCATGCGATACCGGTTCTGTATTGCGCGTCGTGCATCAATGTATACATTTTGCGGTCTGTTACCTCCGTGCTCAGGTAGATCCGAATAGCCGAGCTATCCGAGGTGCGTACCAGCAGCTCTTCTCTCCAATCTCCGAAGACATCCGCGACGAGGCACGGATTTCCCTTGGTTCCATTGTTGGAAGACGTTCCTTCTGCTGTCAGGAGCTTGCCCCGTCTCCAGTCTTCAATAGCAACAGGCTCAGCGAATCTGCCGCTGACGACCTGGGTTGTCATATCGGCCGACCACCTGATGTTCATGTTCGTGCCCGGCACCTGCTTGGATATCTGCTCCCCCCGGCACGTCATCAAGCCGAAAGCTTCATCCCCTTCATAGCCCTCGCTGCACCATACTTGAAGGCCGCGCTGCGCCGGATCCACCTGGCCGACCATCCCGCGCCCCACATCATCGGCAGCGAAGCCGCCGAACAAGATCTCGCCTGTCGCGGCATCGCGCAGCGTGTACCCGTAGGGCCCCCATTCACCGCTTTCGTGGACCATGAAGATCTCCAGCCCCTCCCGGTCCGGATCAATATTCGCTACGTGCAGGGCATCGCCATGGCCGAGCTTGACGATGCGGCCGGGCGCTTTGCTCTCAGGAGGCATCACGGCGCGGGAGCTGTACAGGATCGTGCCATCATGGTCGATAGTAGCGGCGCCATAAATAATTTCGTGACAGCCATCCCCGTCAACATCGGCAATGCTAAGCGAATGCGCCCCCTGCTTGGCCAGACTGCCGAAGTGCTCGTCTCTTCCATCTTCCAGACGAAGTGTGTTATGGAATGGATTATTCATCGTCATCCAGCCGCTGTCGACGACCCAGTGCTCCTTCAGATGCGCTCCATCCCACGAGTAAGATACGACGGCAGCACGTGTATAGTATCCGCGGGCGAAGATTGCATACGGCTTCCTACCGTCCAGATAGGCCACACCGGCGAGGAAACGGTCGACACGGTTGCCAGGCTCAATGCGGTTCCACGCATAATCTCCCCACATCAGACCGTCATCATGCCGCCCAGGCTTATAGGGAATCGTCTCGAGTTCCTCACCTGTCTCTCCGTGAAACACGGTTATATATTCAGGCCCCTCAAGAATAAAGCCCTCAAAAGACCGCAAGCTATTGCGTCCGCTCCGGCTGGGGGCGTACACGTCGATGAAGTGATCGGCAAGCCGCTCCGCGTCCTCCCTGGACAGCGGGTAACGGTAGCGGTTATCGATTCCGAAGCAGGCTTCCAGTGTGGACGGCCAGTGCCCGGCAACGACCTCTTCATGTTTGTCCCAGCGCATAAACATCCGGACGATATGCTCGTAGTAGTCCCTGCTGCTCATTCGGTAGTCGTCCTGATGGTTGTACCCTGCAGCTATATCCTCCGAGGGCATAGTGATATACGCTTCGGAGGACGGCCTTCCCTCCCGATCGTACCGGATGATCTTCGTACCCGGTGCGGTCTTGAACATCAGCTCCGCTTTCCCGTCCCCGTCAAAATCATAGACCAGAAACTGCGTATAATGCGCGCCTGCACGGATGTTCACACCGAGGTCGATCCGGTAGAGCAGCGTTCCGTCTAACTTATAGCAGTCGATATATACGGGACCCGTGTAGCCGGAGTGCGATACATCCTTAGAATTGGATGGGTCCCATTTAACGAAATACTCATACTCGCCGTCACCGTCTACATCGCCAACACTCATATCATTAGCCGCGTAGGTATAGGTCTGGCCGGTTGGCGTCATGCCGTCAGCAGGTTTACGTAGTGGCAATTCACAGTAGGGGCTCTCCCATGGAACGACATCTTCACTCCGGTCGACTTCCTGTCCGTTTACGACGGCACAAACAACATATACGGAAGCAAGCGTCCCGCTTCGATCCAAATAATTCGTGCTGTCACGAACAGCCGTGAGGAGGATACCATCCCGGTACAGGTTAAAGTCAGTACCGGTCAGTCCCTTATCGCTATGACCTGTCACTTCATTCCCAAGCAATCTCCAGCTGAGAAATACACCTTCCGATGTCGCTGCTGCAACCAACCCTCTACCGAGGTATTCCAGTTGAACTGCGGCATTCTTATTATCGTTAGCTTCGATCATACAGCTATTCTCCACTCCTTTGACTGGTTCTGTAACTACTTGGCGAGACACCGTTCAGCAGTTTGAACATTTTGCTGAAATGGTACTCCTCATAATACCCGCACAGCTTGGCAATTTCCTTAATCGGGTAATCCGTAAATATGAGATAGCGGCACGCCTGTTGGTTGCGCAAATGGTTATGATACTCCTTGGGGCCCATGCCCGTATACTTGATAAACAGTTTGCGCAGATAGGATGCCGAAATCTTGTAGGCATCGGCTAGACGCTCAATGCGCTGATTTTCCGTATAGCCATTCTCCAGACGCTTTTTGATTTGCTCAAAAGCGGCGATGGCTCCCGTTTCAGCCAAGCTCCAGTCCGGCTGCTCGATCTGATGAAGCTTATGAAGCAGGATCTGCAGTTTGGCCTGAGAAACGAGCGCTCCGGCCGCAACACCAGGAGACCATTCCTGGTGAATCTCGCGAAACAACGGTCCTAATTCCTCACTTTGCGATGGACTGAATTGACTTAGGAAGGGAAGCCCAAGTCTCTCAACCGGCGTCACATTCTTCCAGACCGCATCGTACCCGATTTCCGCGCAGTCGAAAAGCACCATCGTCATCCGAAGCGGAGCATGGGGCTCCGATCGCATGGACATTTCGAGACCGGGCTTTAAGTAAGCCAGCATTCCGGCTTGCACACTGTGTTCCGTATTCGTGAGGAAAGTCCCTTCTCCCTCATGAATCCAATACAAGCTGTGCACGTTCACCAGATTGCGCATATCTTCCCACCCGGGATAGGTTACTTTATCAAGAACAACATGAATATGCAGCGCCAGGCGATTCAAGTTATATGTGAGTGGCTCCATACTCGTTTCACCCCTTGGTCCACCAACCCGTTAAAAGATCGTTTTTTACAAGTGTTCTTCGTTTTTTTACATCCAGAACTTTCCTGCCGCATGATACTATCCATATTAGCAGAGCGTCGGCGAGATGGCTAGATTGATCTTCATATCTAGGAATAGAGCGCTTGTTGAGGACGGTTCAAGAGCATCACAGCCATATCCCTTCCATGGGGTATTCAGGAGAAATGGTTGGATCGTTTTCCACATGCTCATTACACTGTCGCTTGGTCCCCAATAAAAAAGACTCCCGAATTGGGAGTCTTTACTTTCGTATCCGTTCCATGTACTTGTAAGGAACAACATACCAATGACATCTTAATCTATAAGTCTTAAAATTTTATATGTGTTGTCATTTCAACTATTTCATCTAAACGGACTTCATAGATTTATGCTGGAAGGGATGATAGGATGAGATCCAAGCAACTTGTTCTTATAGCAGCCATGCTGATCTTATTCTCAAATGTCAATTGGGTTCATGCAGCAGATAGGACGGAACAGAGTGCCCAAGATATAATCGCAGCTTATAATCAACGTTTACAAGTTATCCACGACCTTAATGATCAACAGTCTGAGATTGAAGGTCAGCTTACAACGATTAACCGGCAAGTCTTTGAATATGATAAATTGTCAAATGAACTGCAGCCTGAGATCGACAAATTGAACAGCCAAAACATTGCGCTGCAGAAGGAAATGGCTGACGTTCAAAAGGATATTGATGCCCGCGACAAGTTGTTGAAAAATCGGCTGACTTATTTGTATACGAGTGGAAACCTTTCGATTTCTTATATGGATGTACTTTTAGGTTCTTCAAGTTTTAGCGATTTTATGAATCGGATGCAGATGTTAATGTTGCTGCTTAGTCAAGATAAGCAAATTATCGAAACAAAAATGGATGATAAAACAAATTTGACGAAGATGAAGGAAGAACTGGAGCAGAAGCAATCCTTACTAGCCGCCCAGCAACATACGCTAAACGCCGCGAAAGCCGAACAAGAAAAAAAGCTCGCTGAACGTCTTGCTTTATTAAAGCAACTGCAGCAGCAAAGCCTGAGTGAGGTGGACAGTGCCAAAAAGGATGTAGAAGATTTGTCGAGCGTCGACTCCCAGATTGCTCCCGATGTTCAAGAGCAACTGAAGGCTGCTCTGGAGAAAGAAATTCAGAGCGACGGTAATTGGGAGTGGCCGGTCCCTGATTCTCATACCATAACCTCGGATTTTGGCTCCCGCGGCGGGGAGTTCCATGCCGGAATTGATATCGGAGCCCCTATCGGGACTTCCATTGCCGCAGTTGATCATGGAATTGTACTCTACGCCGGCAAAGCCAACGGATTCGGTAACTGGGTTGTCATTCAGCATCCCAATGGTTTGATGAGTGTTTACGGCCATATGTATGGAGATGGGATCTACGTGTCCGTAGGTCAAGAAGTACGCCGGGGGCAAGTTATTGCCGTTGTAGGGAATGACGGCCAGTCCACGGGGCCTCATCTGCATTTTGCCGTCGCAGCAGGCATTACCGGCAATCAAATGAACTACATTGATCCTCGCCCCTATTTGAATAACCAGCCTAAGTAAACCGAAGTCCCTGCTTCTCCAAGCAGGGACTTCTCGTTTTTGTAGGAGGATTCCCCACCTCAATCTTCATCATCATCATGGTTATCATGATTCAGCCTGATTGGAGCAAACGAGGTTCCTGCCGTTCCTTTTGGCATGATAAAGGGCCCTATCCGCTTGTTCGATCAACTCCTCCCGTTTCGTATCCGGGAAGGTCGCAGCGCCAATGGATACAGTGATTGATATTTCACTCCCATCATTCAGCATGAACTTATGTTTATTAACAGACATCCGGATTCTTTCGGCAATGATAAGGGCATGTTTGTGGGGGGTATCATATAGTAACAAGGAGAATTCTTCACCGCCAATCCGGGAGATCGTGTCAAAAGTACGTGATGACCGTGTTAAGACGTCCCCTAATTGCTGTAATACGGCATCGCCGTTCGCATGCCCGTAGGTATCGTTAATCTTCTTGAAATAGTCAATATCGACCAATAAGATGGACAGGCATTCACTTTTATCTTCTGCAGATTGCAAGAGGTCATTAAATTTTTCATCAAAACTTCTATGATTGTTTAGTCCTGTGAGGAAATCGGTGGTGGCTTCCTGTTCAAATCTTTGAAACTGTGCTTTGGCTTTTACTAAGAAATTCGTCAAATAGCCTGCAAGTAGGCCGCCGACAGTCATCATAAAGGTAAAAGTTAGCATTGGAACAATGCCATTGGCTCCTAAGTTCAGGATGAACACGATTCCCGTGAACAAAATACTTATAAATAACGAATAGATCCACTTTCTCCAGAAGGAACGCTGTTTCATACATATAAGCCCTACACCCACAGCAATAACAATCGAATTAAGCGAAGCAATGACCGTAGAAGTGCTTACATCTCCATAGGCGAACATACGCATTAGAAAAATAATCATTCCTGTGATCACGGAAGAATAGATACCGCCATGGATGGCCGAAATGATAATCGCTAAGTGTCGAAAGTCTAAGATCGTGCCATTCATATGTACAGTGAAAATCATGAGTATGATACCCAATATTCCTGCCACGACTCCCATTTTAAGCTTTATATAAGGAGCAGCGCGTGAATCCAAATTTGTATACTTGAAAATCACTTGATTCGCAAGAAACAAATAGGCCGTCACGATGGCAAAATTGCTGATCAAGTCTTGTATTGTACTTAGGGCCGTCAATTTGAAACCTCCTCAACGCAAATCCTTCCTTATACAATTTTACAAAAATTGTCGCAATTTGTCGAACGATTTATTGATCCCCCTGTAGAGCTTCCTGATGATTTCCCCTTATCCGACTAAGAGTGATGCGGGAAAGGGCACGGAAGAAAATGAATCTCTAAGCATAATTCCTGGTTTTATGAAGAACCTAACATATTAACAAAAACAATTTTTCCTTTATTTGGGGAGGCTGCAATGGAATATTTCATACTGTGGACGGTTACCATCCTATGCTTTGGCTCCATGTTCTTCTGGATGTTAAGAAGCCCTCTTAAAGACTGGCTTATTATTTTTTTATTGAAGTCGGTGATTACAGCTATTGCCGATTGTTTTATCATTGCAGCAGGTTTATTAGATTATCCCGTTCGCTTCTTTCCTAAGGCTTTCCATACGAACATCGTATTTGACTTTCTCGTTTTTCCTACCCTCTGTGTCTTTTATAATATAACTACACAATACTCGAATTTAAAAAGCATCTTTGTCCAATCCCTTTTGTACAGTATTCCTGTAACATTGCTGGAAATTTGGGCGGAGAAACATACGGAATTGATTGAGTACAAACACTGGAACGCCTTTATAACGCTTATCACCTTAATTACCACTTTTTTAATTGTTCGTGGTGCCATAGGCTTGGTCCGTAAAGCTGACTCCAGCCATTACTAATGAAAATAAAAAAATCCCCGCCGGCCGTAAGAGCCAGTGGGGTACGCTCATCATTCATCTTCTCTTAAGCGCGAAGTACATTGGAAAAGAAAAAGCTGTCGCTATACTCAAACAAACAAAGGAACTCGGGGTCATTAATTTCTTCATCATTGGCTAGGCTCCTTACTTCTTTCAAATCCCATTAGATAGCTCTAAGGTGTACCCTTATTGTGGATAATGAAGAATAGGTTTATTCCTCCAATGAACACGAATGCGCCGCGGTGACGTCTGTTCGATGAGACATGATTTAACGCATAAACAAATCATCGCGAAGTAGGGACGAAGACGCCACATCCGCTTTCAGGAAATATTCGTATTTACCGAATCTTGCTTTTGCCTCTTGGTCGGGCAGCCATACCCATTCGTCGATTTCGGTTTGGCACCGGTGGGCACGAAACGCGGCAAGCTTGGCATCCAGGTGAGCATGCACATCGATTTTGACAACATCCTGACGGGAATACCCGAACCGTTCCGGACGCTCCATCGCGTCACCGAACGTAATGTAATATAAGGCTCCCCGCTGTCCTGTTCTTTGAAAAGCCGCCGTCGTCGCCTTCCCAATGGCACAATGATCCGGATGTCCGCCAAGCTTTTCGTGAAACGTAAGCACGACATCGGGATCAATTTCGTCAATGAGAGCCGCAATGCGTGCTGTCAAACTATTTTCATCGGCGAACTCAACCGTCTTGTCGCGGATATCCAAAAAAAGGAGCTGCCTGATTCCTAAGCAGTCGCAGGCATTCCGCAGTTCCGTTTCACGGGCAGCCGCCATGGATTCACGGTTGAGATAAGGCGGGTTGCCCATGCGCCGGCCCATTTCTCCTCGTGTTGCACTTACGAGCGTTATGTCGACCTCTCTGCCCGCATATTTAGCGAGGGTACCTCCACAAATAAACGACTCATCGTCGGGATGAGCAAACACCGCGAGCAGCTTTTTCGATGGCGCTTGATGGGTAGGGTTCATTCTGGGAACGGCTCCTTTCCTAGGTGCAGGGCAACATTCATCCGGCCTCTGTCATCGTAACCGGCTAACAAAAGACGACCGTTCGCATCAATCTCATAATGCGTGAGCGCCTCCATTCGAAGCCAGCCATGCCCATCAAATCGGAGTGCGGTACGAAATGGCCCTTCGCCCGCTATAAAGGCATGGGTCACCTGAACCTTAAAATTGCGCACGAATACGAATGAAGTGGCTTCGCTGTGAATATAAACATCAGTCCCAATGAAGGCCTGAAGTTCGGCTTCAACTTTCGACCTGTTAATTTTGTCCATCGCTTAGGTTCTCTTTTCTGAAAGAATTTAAATGATATCATAACATAATGGTATCACAGCTCCTTAATCCAAAGAAATAGCCGGCTTGCTCTTCCGCCTGTTACTTGTTTCCGAGCTGTTTCAGCAATACCTCCAGATCACGCTTAGTGACAGGCTTTGCCGCCTCTTGAAGCTCATAGCCTAGCTCGCCGTTCGTCTCAATAGCTCCATGCTTGATATCTGCTATGCTGGAGATCCCCAGTTGGCGAAGCCGCATCTCCAGTTGGTTGACTGTAATGCGGAGCTTCTTCAGCGCTTGCATATCCAATTGGCCTTCACGAATGATGACAACCGCCTCTCCCGTGATTAGATTTTGAAATTTGCCGAATCGAATCTCCAAAAATTCCAGTATGACCAGGGTGGCTAGAAACAAAGCGACCGCGGCGATAGCCCGCCAAACGGTATTCTCGATAATCCCTTGAGCAATCAACTCCCCAATGGAAATCATAATGACGGTCGTCGCAACGTTCATTTGCGCGATTGATTTGCGACCTGATAAACGCAGCAGCAGAATGCCTGTTAAGACAAGAAGTATACACTTCCAGACCAAATGCCAGGATAAGTCCATGCCCAGCCTGCCTCCTTTAAGGATTTCATTTGGCCTATCTTTCCCTTAACAACTACGATGTACCCAAATAACGTTAAGGCCGCAACCTTCACTTATTCTGCTCGTCGCGTGGAAGCTCCATAGCATACATCCAAAACCTTTTGGTTAAATTAAGTAAAACGAAAGGAGGAAATGAAATTGCCTACTGATCAAGCCAATAAATTTGAGCAAATCCACAAACTTCACGAGAAGCTTGCACAGGCTACAACAGCATATTGGGGCACATACTCGAATTTAAATACGTGGCAATTTTGGCTTCTTTTGTTCTTTATCATCTTTCCGTTAGTTGTCCTATATTTCTTCATTGATAGAAAAAAGGTATTTCTTATCGGATTCTTTGGACTCAACATTCATGTATGGGTTCATTATTCGGATGCCGTTACGGCAACGAATGGATTTATCGATTATCCGTACAAAGCAGTTCCCTTTTTATCTTCAAGCGTAGCCTTAGATGCCGCCTTAATTCCCGTTTCAGCAATGCTGCTTTACCAATGGACTTTAAACAGAAACAAGAATTATTACTTGTACGCTACAGCTTATTCTTTTCTCGCCTCCTTCCTATTCAAACCAGCTTTGGTGACTTTTAACCTTATGAAACTTTATAATGGGATGAATTTTTTCTATATCTTCCTTAATTATTTGTTGGTATTCGCTATTTCAAAGTGGATCACAAACTTATTCATGTATCTTCAAAGAAAAGAAGATTACCCGCTTGAAAATTTAAAAATAAATAGAATCTTTAGTATTAGGAAAAAAGCGAGATAACGTCATCTATACGTTCGAATTGTGCCAAGACAGATACATACAGAAAACGGCTGCTGCGAAGAAGATACTAGATGTTTGCTTGCTTCTTCGGAATTTGATGCCATATGTGAAGAAAAAAATGGCCGCAGCTAATTTTGCGACGCTTTGGTAATAAGCATGATCAGAAAGAAATGTACTGCTGCATACAATCGTTACAAGCAGAGTTAATGAAATTAGAATCTTAAACCATAGAGGTTCACTTTACAAAACGAAAGCAAAAAGCAGTATTTAGCCACAAATACTGCTTTTTGCTTTCCATTGATGTCGTTATTTAAGATCGAAACGATCCGCGTTCATAACCTTGACCCATGCGGCAACGAAGTCCCGCACGAACTTCTCTTTGTTATCGTCTTGAGCATAAACCTCTGCAATGGCGCGCAGAACAGAATTTGAACCAAATACGAGGTCAACTGTAGTTGCCGTACGCACGACTTGGCCTGTCTTGCGATCGCGTCCTTCATATACGCCTCCGTCCGCAGGCTTCCATTGAACGCCCATATCCAGCAAGTTAACAAAAAAGTCGTTCGTGAGGATGCCTACGCGATCCGTGAATACGCCGTGCTTGGTACCGCCGACATTTGTTCCCAATACACGCAGGCCGCCAATGAGCACGGTCATTTCCGGTGCTGTAAGGTTAAGCAGATGCGCCTTGTCTACTAGCAGCTCTGCAGCGCTTACAGCATATTGTTTCTTTTGATAGTTGCGGAAACCATCAGCGACCGGCTCCAGCACTGCGAAGCTCTCAACATCGGTTTGCTCTTGAGTTGCATCGCCGCGTCCGGCAGCAAAAGAAACCGTTACCGGGAACCCTGCATCTCGTGCCGCTTTTTCCACTGCCGCGCTGCCGCCTAATACAATCAAATCAGCCATGCTTATTTTTTTATCCAGGTCTTCTTGAATCCCCTCTAAAATGGTAAGCACTTTGGTAAGTTGTTCCGGCTGATTCACTTCCCAGTCCTTCTGCGGTGCAAGCCGGATGCGGGCACCGTTCGCGCCGCCACGCATATCAGAGCCGCGGAAAGTGCTGGCGGAAGCCCAAGCTGTCGTTACCAGCTCACTGACTGTAAGTCCGGAAGCCAGAATTTTCGATTTCAAATCTTCAATTTCCGCATCCGTTAAAGCATAATGAACGGCAGGTACGGGATCTTGCCAGATCAAGACTTCTTCAGGCACTTCCGGGCCCAGATATCTTGCACGAGGCCCCATGTCACGGTGCGTGAGCTTGAACCAGGCACGGGCAAATGCATCTGCAAACTCTTCCGGGTTCTCATAGAAACGGCGAGAAATCTTTTCGTATGTAGGATCCATTCTCAATGCCATATCCGCAGTGGTCATGATGGTCGAAACACGGACGGATGAATCTTCCGCGTCCGGTGCCAGGTGCTCCTTGGCCGGAGCTGTCGGAGCCCACTGATAGGCGCCTGCCGGGCTCTTCGTAAGCTCCCATTGGTATCCGAACAGCATCTCAAAGAAACCATTATCCCACTGGGTCGGATTCGGAGTCCAAGCACCCTCTATACCGCTGGTGATGGTATCACGACCTTTGCCGGAGCCATGCGTGCTTAACCAACCCAAGCCTTGCGCTTCAATTGCCGCGCCCTCCGGCTCTGCCCCAACGAGCGCAGCATCCCCTGCACCATGTGCCTTGCCAAACGTATGTCCACCGGCCACGAGTGCGACGGTTTCCTCATCGTCCATTCCCATCCGTTTGAACGTTTCGCGGATGTCTCGCCCGCTCGCAACCGGATCCGGTTTGCCGTTCGGACCTTCCGGGTTCACATAGATAAGACCCATCTGAACGGCGGCAAGCGGATTATCAAGATCGCGGTCGCCAGAGTAACGCTTATCCCCCAGCCATTCCGTTTCAGCGCCCCAGTAGATATCTTCTTCCGGATGCCAAACATCCGCGCGTCCTCCGCCAAAACCGAATGTTTTGCCGCCCATCGATTCGATCGCGACATTACCTGTTAGAATGAACAAGTCCGCCCAAGAAATCTTGTTGCCGTATTTTTGCTTAATCGGCCACAGCAAGCGTCGGGCTTTATCCAGGTTACCGTTGTCAGGCCAACTGTTAAGTGGAGCAAACCGCTGTGTCCCGGTTCCAGCTCCGCCGCGTCCATCCCCCGTACGGTAAGTGCCCGCGGAGTGCCAAGCCATACGTATAAAGAATGGACCATAATGTCCATAGTCAGCCGGCCACCAATCTTGACTGTTTGTCATTAATTCGCGCAGATCCTGTTTAAGAGCCTGGTAATCTAACTTTTTAAATTCCTCTGCGTAATCAAAGCTTTCACCCATAGGATTCGATTTGCGGTCATGCTGATGAAGGATGTTCACGTTCAACTGATTTGGCCACCAGTCCCTATTCGACGTGCCGCTAGCTTTGTGACTAGTAGCACTGCCGTGTGAGAACGGGCATTTTCCAGAGTTAGGAGTAAGCATAGAGTCCATTTCATTATCTCTCCCATCGATTTGAATTAAATTGGGTGTTTACATCATTTTATGTACGAATCGTCAAAGCTAGAAGAGCACCCGCTTTACAAGGTTTACATGACATGAATGAGTGGATTTTCTCTACTAAAATATGGCTGTAGTAAGGACATTTCTCATTTGGGTAAAACAAAAAGACCTGATATCTCAGGTCTATGAAATCTCCCAATCGGCGGCACACCGGAATCCCATATTCCCGGTTGAACTATCCGGTGTATTGGCCGATCTTGCCGCTACACGGTAGCGGTTGCAATACGATTTATGACATAGGTAGGAGCCGCCACGCATAACCTTGGCTTTCCCGGCTGGCGGACCCTTCGGGTCCACCGGATTCGCTCGCAGATGATCATCTCGGCTGAACCAATCCGAGCACCACTCCCAGACATTCCCGGAAACTTGATATAGGCCATAACCGTTGGGATGATAAGCATGCACCGGCGCCGTTCCGATGTAGCCGTCGCCCGCATTATTTTTCACAGGGAACTTCCCCTGCCAAATATTGCACATGTGCTGACCTTCCGGCTTCAGAAGATCTCCCCAGGGATATTTCTTCTGTACGAGACCGCCGCGCGCTGCAAACTCCCATTCCGCCTCCGTCAGAAGCCGCTTGCCGGCCCATCTGCAGTATGCTTCCGCATCGGTCCAAGAGATGTGTACAACCGGATGATCCATCCGCTCGTCAATCGAGGAATCCGGACCTTCCGGCTGCCTCCAAAAGGCTCCTTCCACATTCCACCACCATGGTGTTGCTTGCGCCGCCTGGGTGACTTTAGCTGCCGTTTCCGCAGAAACCAACAGATGGAAAACATAGGACCAGCCAAACTTCTCCGCATCCGTTCGATATCCCGTTGCATCAACGAATCGTTCATATTCTGCGTTGGTGACCGTATAGGGTGATACATAAAAGGGACTGACGGTTACATGGCGGATCGGCCCCTCCCCATCAGAGGGAAAGCCTTCCTGGTCATCCGTCCCCATGAGGAAGGTACCGCCTTCCAGCAGAATCATTCCTTCCTTCGGGTCGGAGGGCTGCCTTGCTATGGGAGAGGTTGGCGACGCAAGCGCAGCAGAAACCTCCAAGGAGGCTTGGCGTGAAGCCGAGCAGCATGATGGTTTATTTGCCATATAGAAAAAACCTCCTGAAAGAAAGTCATGCCATGTTTACAGTTGTTTCTCCAACTCAGGAGTCGTGCCAAACAGTTTAACGATTTGGTCTGTATCTTCCTGAGAGTAACCTAAGGATGACAGGAAGCCCAGAATCGTCTTGATCGGCATGCCAAGAAAGATCGGATAAAGCGGATTATGCTCATCCACCTTCATCTGCAGCAAGATGTGCTTCACTTTATCTGCATGACGGTCGTCTTTCAACCAGGTCTGCAGCGAGTGGAGCATTGTCAAGGATTCCTTGACGTCTTCTGCAGCTGTGAATACGACACTTTCACGAAGTCGAATATCACGGGAGGAGGATCCGACAAGAATCTGAAACTCGCCCGACTCTACGGCGAACTTACCCAGATGCTCCACGTAATGGGAGAAGTCGCTATCCTTCAATTCAATCTCAACGGACTTCGTTTCGCCGGGGGCAAGCTCGATCTTCGAGAATCCTTTCAGTTCTTTGACCGCTTTGGGGATGGAAGCCAAGATGTCGCTCACATACACTTGCACGACTTCTTTCCCGGTACGCTTGCCTACATTTCGTATGTCCACCGATACTGTCAGCAGATCGCCCTCTTTTATATTCTGGCTGGACAGCCGTAGAATATCGACCGTATCGCCGCAAGAGGAGTCCGTTTCGAGCAAGCCAGCTGCAATAGTCCTGTATGCGGGCCAAGCCGCTGTTCCTTAGCCGCAGGCTTATATCCTCATCGCTTAGGGAACCTTGAGAATTTCGTCAACTATCCGATAGAACAGCCAACCTATTACCAAGCCCTTCGACAAGCAGGGTATCGTGTTGCGATTATAGGCAAAAGCGATCTTCACAAGGGAGATCATTTCTATGGCATGAACGGTGACCTTCCCATCATGTATCAGCTTGGGTTTACAGATCCGCATGAAACCGAAGGGAAGATGAATGCAGCTTTTCGCAGAAACGGTTTAATGTCATTTGACATTAAACCTGATCAGGACGACCATATCGCCGGCCCATTCCAAAGCTACTTACGGGATCAGGGACGTTTATCCGATTTCGTTGAAGATTACCGCAAACGCTTCGCTGAGTGGAAATATTATCATGCTTGGCCATCCCCACTTCCAGCGGAGCATTTTCATGATAGTTACATAGGACGTAAATCTTGCGAGTTTCTGGAGCAGGTTTCCGGAGAAGCTCCTTGGCATTTATTCGTAAGCTTCGTTGGACCGCACGATCCGTGGGATGCTCCGGCCTCGTATGTGGATGCATTTCCCGACCAGACGTTTCCCCCTTCCATTGAGGACGATCATGCCAATAAGCCGGAATGGATCAAGAAGAAAGCCAAGAAGCACACAGCCGGAATGACGGAAAGCGAGCTGCATCAAGTTAAGCGGCACTATGGCGCTGCCATCAAGTTGATCGACGATTGGGTGGGGAACATCTTAGACACCTTGGAGCAAAAGGGATTGTCCGATCAAACGGTTATCATTTTTTGCGCGGACCACGGAGAGATGATGGGAGATCACGGGTTATTCCAGAAAAGCACGATGTACGAGGGTGCCTTGCGAATGCATCATTGCGGACCCGAGGGCGACGCAAGTGGAGACAAGCAGCGCGCTGGCCGAATTGATGGATTTGCATCCAACCATTCTGGACTTCGCCGGTGTCGAGTACAAGAAGAGCAGCTTGGATGGCGTATCGTTAGTTCCGTTATTAAAAGGAGAGGCCGTTCAGCATAAACCTTTCCAATTTAGCGAGTTAACGAATACCCGCATGATTTTCGACGGAAGATATAAGTTGATTCAAAATCATAACGATATCGACGAATTGTACGATCTTCAGGAGGATCCGCATGAGCTGATGAACATCATCAGGGAGAACGCCGCTCTATCGCAGCAGCTCTTGAAGCAGATGGCGAATGTAAGGAAATAGCCGGGTGTTAAAGCTTCATGAGCTTTAAGCGGATTATTGTTGAAGACGGGGAGTGCCGAAGCGCTCCCCGTCTTTAGATGTGCCGCTTCGCTGCATCTTATTCTATACGACTTGTACTACGAAAATATTTTTTGACCACCTCGAAGGCCAGCTTCGGTCTGCGGTACCTGTCCACGATGCCTTTACTATTCTGTGTCCCTGCACGGGACAGCAGCCAGCCCGTGTCCTCCACAACACGGCAATCGCAGAACTGCCAGATGAACATGCCTGAAACATAAGGCTTCTGCATATACGCCGCCAGGTTACTTTCTATGATATCGGCATGCCGCTCTTCCGTCCCTCTGACCCTGGTGGAATCGCGAAGCCCATAGTAACCGTCGCCTCCGAATTCACTCATGATCATCGGCTTGCCAAGCCCTCCCCCAGCATCTGCCCAACTTCTTGCCTGGTCGCAGAGCACAGAGGGATCCTCGTTCGTATACCACTGAGGGTACAAGTTGTACGAAACAATATCAACCAGATCCAGGCACAGGTCCTTCTCCCGATGGTGTGTCGCATAGGTGAGAGGGCGCGAGCCGTCCATCTCCCGTATTTGTGTAAGCTGTTCTTTATAAAGCTCCCGTCCTTCAGGCGTGTGACTCGCGCATTCGTTCAGAATCCCCCAGATGATAATGCTCGGATGATTGTAATGGCTGAGCACCATCTCCTCGTTGCAGGCAAGGCACTGTTCCTGACAACCCGGGCTCAGCATATGCTCCAATTGGAAGCCGCGGGCATGATTTTCCTCCCAGACCATCATTCCCCTTTCGTCGCATAAATCCAGGAAACGCTCGTCATTCGGATAATGACTTGTACGCACCGCGTTCGACCCTGCTGCCATCATGAGTTCCATATCCTGAACAATTAATGGGTAAGGAAAAGCCGCTCCGACCATCGGATGATCCTCATGACGATTAAAGCCCTTGAGTACGATATCTTTGTCATTGAGTTGAATTTTTCCGTTCAACGCGGTTACTTTGCGGAAGCCTACCCTTTCGATTAAATCATCGGAAGGAACGATCTCTCCATCGATATATAATTCCGCATCCAGGAGATACAAGACGGGGTTCGTGTTAGACCATGGTTCCGCATTCGGACAAACGACGGTACCATGAATAGCGGCTGTTGCACCGGCTTCGATGCAGGTCTTGCCCAGGACGAATTGGATTCCTGCTAGTCCCCCGCGAATTACGGCCTCGGCATCGCGTGTCCCGCTATTCTTGACGGTGACGGTGATTGCCCCTCCCCATACGCCATCTTGAAACCGTGGTGTGAATTGGATGCGCTCTATGAACACAGGAGATACAACTTCCAGTCCAACCGGACGAATAATCCCCCCATACGTGTAGTAATCATTCGCAAAATGAAGCTTAGACTGCTCGTGAAATGAATTGTCAACGATGACGATAAGCTCATGGCGGCCTGGTTCCACATCATGAATCACATCGGTGTAAAATGGTGTATACGCATTGTAATGCGAGCCTACCTCCATACCGTTAAACAGAATCGTTGCCGTATGACTGACTCCTTTAAAATTGAACCGGATCGATGACTTCTCTGCAATGTCCACATATCTCCGGTAGATGCCTTTTCCCCGATAAGTTTGAAATGCCGGATGCATCTCCCAACATCCCGGAACGGGGAGCCGATAGCTATAGGTTTGCGGAACAGCTTCCTCCGCCAGCCATGGCTGGAAATCCCAATCCCCTTCCATTTCAATCACCTTGCGAATCTTATTGGTCTTGAATAAACGCAGCATATCTGTTCCTCCTCCAAATTTGCCTTACTCCTTAATCGCTCCGATCATGACGCCTTTTACGAAATATTTTTGCAGGAACGGATATAGAAATAAAATCGGTACGGTTGCTATGATAATAGTCGCGTATTTGATGGTCTCTCCAATTGCCATCTGATCGGAGGTTCCGACGCCGACAGACATGGCGTTCGTATCGTTACTAATTAAAATTTCCCTTAGGATCACCTGCAGCGGAAAATAGTCTCTTGTCTGCAGAAATATCGTCGCATAAAACCATGAATTCCAATGGGACACGCCGTAGAACAAAATCATAACGGCAACGACCGGCATGGACAGCGGGAGCACGATACGGAACAGAATGGTCCAGTCGCCGGCTCCGTCCATTCTCGCCGATTCCTCAAGACTTTCCGGGACAGATTGAAAGGCGGTGCGCATAATAATCAAATTAAAGGCACTAACCGCTGACGGCAGTATGATGGCCAAGCGAGTGTCCAGCAGGTCGAGATTTCTCATCAATAGATAAAGCGGAATTAATCCTCCTTCGAAAAACATGGTGAACACGATGAGAAACATAACCGGATTCTTCAGCATGACCTGTTTGCGGGATAACGCGTAAGCCCCCAATGACGTCAACAAAATATTCAGGCCTGTACCTACGATTACGTAAAAAAATGTATTGCCAAACCCGGTCAATATATTCGGATTTCGAAAAACCATCCGGTAAGCATCAAGATTCCAACCATGCGGGTACAGCAGCAAGCCGCGGTTCTGTACGACATACTGCGGGTCGCTTAAGGATGAAAAAAGCACGTAGATCAAGGGATACAAGGTCATTAAAGAAATGAGGACCATTACAACAGTATTGCTCAGATCAAAGACATGTTCCCCTAAGGAACGCTTCATAAGCATTTCGATTCCCCCTTACCACAATTTGGTATCCCCAAGCCTTTTGGCCGTCATGTTCGCTACAATTAGCAAAGTAAAGCTGATCGCTGCATTGAATAAACCTACAGCAGCGCTATAGCTGTAGTTCGCTTCCAGGATCCCTTTCCGGTACACAAAGGTTTGAATCACATCGGCCGTTTCATAGATGACCGGATTATACATGAGGATGATCTTCTCGAAACCGACCGTCATGAACTTACCGATGAATAAGATGAACATAATGGTAACCGTTGGCATGATGCCAGGAAGAGTAACATGCCATATTTGCCTCCACCTGCTGGCACCATCCATTCGCGCAGCCTCATACAGTGAGGGGTTGATGCTGCTGATGGCTGCCAGATATACGATGGAGCTCCACCCGATATTTTGCCAAATATCCGAGGAGATGTATGTCGTTCTGAACCAGCCAGGGGTACGCATAAAGGAGATGGGCTCCAATCCAATCAGCTCCAAGAGGTGGTTGATCATGCCGTCCCGTGCCAGAAAGTCGAACATCATGCCTACAATGACCACCATGGAGATAAAATGCGGCATGTACGAAATGGTTTGAACTGCTCTTCGAAACACATGGCCCTTAATTTCATTTAGCAGCAAGGCGAAGATGATACCTGCCGGGAAGAAGAAGACCAGGCTGTATAAGCTAAGCAGCAGTGTATTTTTGAGTATCCGTCCAAAATATACGCTTCCGAAGAATTCTTCGAAATGTTTGAAGCCTACCCAAGGACTCCCGATGAATCCCTTGGCCGGAATAAAATCCTTGAATGCGATCTGCAGGCCATACATAGGGCCATATTGGAAAATAAGATAATACGCCAATACAGGCAGCAGCATGAAGTAAATCGTTCTATTCGTTCGGAGATCCTTGAGCAGCCTGATAACGAATATTTGCAAGTGACATCCTCCTTCTGGCAATCGTTATTTGAAAAAATGGGATGACAAAGAAAGCCGGAATCGATCCGTTCCGGCTCGTTGTTTCTTATCGCTTGGAATAGCGTTCGAATGCGCTCTGCTGGATTCGAATTGCCTCTTCAATGCCGAACTTCTTCAGCTTCTCTACATATTGAGGGAAATTATCAATGGGCTCTTCCCCCATAATAAACTTCACAATCATTTCATCGGAGAAGGTATTGATGTCATTCATAATGGAGGCGAGCTTCTTGCTTTCATCTGCCGTCAACGTCATTAGCGGCAGCTGCAGCTGATTCTTCGCTTTGGACCATATCTCCAGAGAGTCCAGCTGCTCCGGGTACTTCATTTGCTGGAGGAAGGACTCTACATCCTGAATGAAGGGTCCGCCATACTGAGAACGCATGAATTGCGCCTGCGCTTGCTTGAAGGTGAGCTTATTCGGGTTCGCCTTAATCGTATCCGTGAACACCGGCTTCCCGTTGACCACCTCATAGCTTTGCCCTTTAATCCCGAAGTTGAAGAGCATATTCCCGTCTTGTCCATAGGCATAATCCAGCCACTTGACGATCTTCTCCGGTTCCTTCGCTGCTGTTGTTATAGCAACCGAGTGTTCGCCAGGGTACGTCGGACTAATCATGCCCGCAGCCGGCGTATCTCCCTGTTTGAGGGTAGGATGCGGCAGCGCCGCCATTTTGAACCCGGGAACGGTATCTTTCATCAAGTCTGTAAATTTACCGATTGTACCGCTGGAATAGCCGTATAGGATACCCAATTGGTTGTTGGATGTTTTGGCATCCTTGAGCTTGCCGTCGACAGCGGCGAAATCTTTATCAATGAGTCCGTCCTTATACCACCTGCGCATGGTTGTCAGGAAATCCTTGAATTCAGGCTGCATTTCGCCATAATAAATCTTTCCATCCTTCTGATAAAACTTATCTAGAATCCCCCAAGCCCCGATCACAGCGTTCAGCAGCTCATTCCGTACCGTCGATACCTCCAGCAGGAAAGGGATTTCGTCCTTCTTGCCGTTCCCGTTCGGGTCTTTGTCGCGGAAGGCGATCATCACCTTTTCCCACTCGTCAATCGTTGTTGGCATTCCTAGCCCTACTTTATCCAGCCAATCCTTGCGGATGACAGGACCGTAATAAACCTTAATCTTGTCATCTCCGCGAATGAACGGGAAGGCATAAATATCGCCTTTATCGGTTTTAATCATGCTGGCGACATCCGGATGCTCCGACAAGTATTTCTTGAAGTTCGGTGCATGTCGGTCAATCAAATCGTTCAATCGAATAATCGTTCCATCATCAATTGCACTTTGCGGACCGCGAGCCACATTGAACCAGTTCGTTTGAATGACGTCCGTCAAATTCCTGGATGCCACCATGAGATTAAATTGCTCCTGAATTTGCGTACCGCCTCCAGTCGGATGTTTGAAATCGACCTTAGTGCCGGTGATTTTCTCCATCTCCTTATATGCCGCATTCTCGTTGAAATTCTTCAATGAGATCGCGGAATCTCCATCCAGCTCCACCCAGTAGCTGAATGCTTTCGGGTACTCGGATGAGGCGGAGGATGTATTGGGTTTCGGAGAAGCCCCTCCTTCTGTCGACGGGTTCGACGTACAACCTGCCACGATTGCTGCCGTCAAGATCGTTGTTAGTGCAATCCTTGTCGCTTTCTTGCCATCTGCTTTGTTCACCTGATAAGCCCTCCTTGATTGTCTACGTTAGGAGCCTGCCGATCTGAAGGATGTTCTGGCCCTTGCTGCTACAATAACCGAACCGGCTTGACGGTTAAAGAATATGGATTTTATATAAGTTATCTCTCCTTAACATCTCGACTTATCCATTCTCAATATGGCTTAACTCATCTTCGCATTTTCCAATTGCTCACGGTATTTCCCTGGCGTAATGCCCTCGACTTTCTTAAATACCTTGGTCAAAACAATGTTGCTGGCATACCCGACTTGTAAGGCAACCTCTTGTACCGTTAAGCCCTCAGCCAACAGCCGCTTGGCATGTTCAACACGCATTTGAGTGATGGTATCGGTGATGTTCTCACCGCAATGTTTCTTATAGAAGGAGGAAATGTAGATAGGGCTAAGGTGCAGATAATCCGCGATCATAGCCAAGCCCAGATTGTTGTTGCCATACTCTTCTTCAATAAAAGCAATGATTTTACGGTATAAAAGCTCACCATGATCGCTTCTATCCTCTTTAACCAGCCCGCATACTTCCAAGTAAGTGGACTTTATCTTCTCAAATGCTTGATCCATCGTGCCGGACTCTGCCCACACTTGATTCGGATCCATGTGCCAATGGGAGATTTGACTGTAGTCAATACGCAGGGCTTCCATAAGCTTGAACAGAATGCTTTGCAAATCAAGGAAAAACCACCGCCCCATCTCCGGTGACAATTGGTTATGGTTAACATTCAATTCATACAGACTGTTCAGCAGCCTCTCTGTATTCTGATGGTCACCATGTTTGGTGTAATTGGTTAATTGAACCTCCAGATCCTTGGGGAAACGATAGAATATCGAATCCTTAGTTTTGACTTCATCATAATAGAGGATATCTTGTGACCCCCTAATTATCTTATAACTCAGGGCTAACATGGCCTCGTCGTAGCACTTCGTCACCGAGCCGATCCCCTCGTGTCTCCCGCTAATGCCCAAAGAGATCCGGACTTTAAAACGTTCCCGCATCACATTCAACAGTCGTGACCCGAACTCATCGATACGCTGCCGGGTTTCAGCTGATTCATGATTGAAATTGAACAACACGACGATTCGATTCTTCTCCTCCTCGAATTCATAGCCGTTACCGTCTAAGAGTTCGTTACTTAAATTAATCACAATAAAACGAAGCAAAATCCACTCCCGCTCCGTATCTTCCTTCATGAATCGGGCGCTGTCCTCAATATCGATAATCATCGTAGCAAACCATTCATATTGAAATTGCAGATTCAGCAAATCCAAATCATGAACCGTAATCGTTGAGGTATCGACCTGTCCACGAATCAGTCTGGATAAGAAATGTGAGCGGATCATCGGCAGCTGATGGGCCAGCTTATCCTCCAGCTCATTCTCTTTGCCGAATAAAGACTCTACAGTTTCACGTATGAGCTTGAGCTCATTATCCGGTTCAACCGATGGCTCTGTACGGCCTCGAGATATCATGGTGACCAACTCTCGGATGGGGGAGTAATGTCTTCGTGTTAAATAAACACAAAGAAATATGCCCAGCAGGAGACAGATCGCTACCGCAACAAGACTCCAGGCTTTGACTTGATCGACTTGCTTCAACACGAGGCTTTTGGGAAAGGCTGACAGGTAGATCCAATCATTCTCAGAGGATGTTGTATACGATATATACATCTCTTCCTTGTTTACGGTAGTAAGAAGCTCTCCCTTCTCGCCAGTAATCATCTCCTTGAATTGATCGTAGGGCACCTTGCCGTCAGAGGGCCCAATCAGCAGCTCTTTCTCCTTATTCAGTACATAGACCGCGCCTTGATGCAGTCCCTCCACCTCCTTCAGGAGATTCCTTATCTCATCTTCGTTAATTAGAATAACCAGGCTGCCTGCGCGCCGGTTATATTCTCCGAATGGAAGCGATTGGACAAACGTAATCATGTTTTCCGACTTCAGATTGCTCGTAGATAGGACAGTATGCATGTACGTTTTGTTGTGGTTGCCCAAAAGAATCTTACTGCGGTAGTCGTCAAAGGTCATATCATTGTATTTGTATATGTTATCGAACAATGTGAAGGCATCCGTCTTCATTGAAGCCGTTAGAACCGTATCCGTATTGCCGAAATACACGTACATGTCTTCGATAAATGTGTTATAGGCTTTATAACGAGTCAGTTCTTTCATAAATTCAATGAAGGCATAAACATCGCTGGATGAAGATTCCTCTCCCTGCTGCATCAACAGCTGCTGCTTCGGGTGAAAAGCGATCTGCCTCATTAGAAAGTCCACTTCCTGTGTTTTGCTGTTCACTACATACTTCAATTGTTCCAGCATGACAGAGTTGGCTCTGTAGGCATTGCGCACCATGATATCTTCTATTTTCAAATAAACCACACTGCCGATCATAACCGGAATCATAAAAACGAAGATAAATGAAAGGAGGAGGGTAACAAACACGCTCTTTCTCTTCATCCATTTGCCGAATAAACCTTGATCTTTACTCATTCAAGATCTCCCTCTCAAAGGTCGTTGCTTAGAAAGCTTGAATGTCATTATACCACAGCCCTAATTGCTTCCCATTAACCGTTTTCAAGATCGATTAACCGGATTCAAGATTCACTTTAACCCTACATCAAAAAACCGGAACCCCATCGGAGTCCCGGCCCTCATCTAGCGCTGTATCAAACCTGCAAAGCTTTGCGCAGTAACCCGTTCAATGTCGCCACATCCATGCAGAGCCCCGGACCTGTCGGTGCATAGATGACGCCTTTCTTGGACTCCTTCGGCGGAGAGAACAGAAACCCGGTCGTCTTGACGCCTGACTTGTCTTCCTGGCTTGTCTTCCTGGAACTTGCCGATGTTCGGGGTGTATGACGCATAATGCAGCACATACCCGTAGCCATTTTTACTCATCCGGCCACCTACCTTAAACTTGACCGCCTTCCATTTTTTCAGCAGGTTCGCAGATAAGAGAGAGGCCCGTTTTACGCAGGCATCCACCGTCGATGCAATGAAACTGCAATGAGGGTCTTTTTCATATCCGGTCAACAAATACACTTCAATTTTGCTTGCTTTAATATAAATTTTTGATATAGCAAAATGTATCTATCCAAAAGCTGACTTACCGAAACTACTCTCTCATGTGTAAGACTCCCGTTTATTAAAACTTGATTTATCATTTCAGTTCTTAAGGTTTCAATTTTTTCTTGAAGAATAGATTCCATAATATAATTCTCCGTTCTATATCTTATTTCGAAAGTTAATTAAGTAACTACTTGTAATAAGATATTAGCCTAAGTCCATTAGGAAAATATTAGGAATCTATTGAAGAAGTATTTATCTCCGGACGATTCTGACCGATCGTGCCGATCGAGATCGGATCCTGGGGATCCATTTTCTTTTGTAACTTGCAGTATTCTGAAAAATATTGTTCTCACAAATAAAAAGAAACGGGCTAACACAATGCGTGATAGCCCGTTTCTTAATCGATAGATTTCACAATTCGAATCACGCTACCGCCATCCACCCTCGATTTCGATGCTGTCGACTAGGTGACTAAATAGCTTGATCCGGCAATGCCGGCATCACCATCGTCATCTTCGTTCCTCGTTCAAACTTGCTTTCAATTCTAAGACCGTACTGCTCGCCATAAACCATTTGAATTCTGCGGTGGACGTTCAAAACACCGATTCCGCCTTTTTTCCCCGCCTCATCCGCTTCGCCGTCCGCCAGCCTGTTGGCGTTCAGTTTCTCTTGCAGCTGCGCTAGCTGCACCTCTGACATGCCCGCTCCGTTATCCTCAACGGAAATCCAGAAAATCCCTTCGCTGACACCTCCGTCAATCCGCACAAAATGGTAATCCTCCAAGCCGTCCGGGAATGCATGCTGGAAAACGTTCTCAACGAGCGGCTGCAGCGTCAGGCGAACCATAACATGCAGCAGATATTCCGGGCGGATAGCGACATCGATTTCGAAATCCCGGCCGATGCGATGCTTCAACACGACCAAATAATACAGGACATGCTTTAACTCGTTGGCCACAGTAATTTCTTCGAGATTTGTCTGGACGGAATATCGCAGCATATAAGCAAGCGCCTTTACAATTTCAGAGATTTCCTCGGAGTCTTGAATGGTGGCGTAACATACGATTGTCTCCAACGTGTTGTACATAAAATGCGGATTGATTTGCAGCTGCAGCGATTGAAACTCGGCTTTTTGGCGCTCCATCTTGATTTCAGTATTGCTCAGCTCCACTTGGACGACGCGGTCCACAGCATCAGAGAGCCTCTTCACCATCTGGTTGTATCGGACCATGAGCTCAACAATCTCATCCCGATGAGGCGGGAGAGGTATGGTAGCCCAATTCCCTTTCTCCGTCTCACGCATGCCTGTTTTCAGGGTTTGAATCGGCTTGGCAATAGATTTACCGAACCTGTAAGCCAGCAGGATCGCCAAGACCAATGTAAAAAGACCAACGACCAGCGTGGTCGAACGAATGTTCGAAAGCGGCTTGCGCAGCTCGCGTACCGGCATGGAAACGACAAGCTGCCAATCGGAATAATCCGATTGGCGGGCCACATATCTTCGTTCATCTCCCTCGCTGTTATCCGTAAAGGAACTTGAGCCGGCTTGGTTGAGCTTCTGGAAGAACGCCTGCGGCACATCCGAGCCGACTTTACGCCCGTCAGGGTGATAAATGAAGCGTCCTTTATCATCAATGATAAACAGATACCCGTACTTTCCTAGATCAATGCCTTTCCACAGCGCGGACAGATCCGCTGAACGCATCTCAATCGCGAGCAAGCCGGATAGCTCCGGGGAAGTATAGCCGCGAATACGTCGGACCAGCGTCAGCATTTGATTATCCTGACCTTCAATAATCGTGTGGTTGAGAATGCTTAACTTCCCATCCGCAGTCGTGTTCGCAAGGAAATATTCCCGTTGTCTTTGAACATCCTCGGCACCGAAGGACATCTCAGTGACATTGTTATAATAGTAAACGGCATTCTTCTTATCGCTAATTAAGTAGACGGCTGCCAATTTGGGATTCCGTATGAATAACGGGTCGACACTAAATTCCCGGATCGTTTTCCGATAGGTGTAATAATCGTACTCTTCTCTTGTGGCGGGCAGGTCAATGAACTCCATGATCTGCCTGTTCGTCAGCAGCGAAACGATGGAACGTTCATAGTCATTCAAATATAGATCCGTATGATGAACCGCGTTTCCGACAATCTGATTCATCTGGTTCTCGACCATGTCTTCCAGCTCACCCGACGTAATGATGTACGAAAAAAAACCGACGCAGCTCAGTGAAACGATAATCACGATTAGGAAATATACGAATATTTTCTTCGTAAAGCCTCTGATTTTCATTTAATACCCAATCTGGCGCGGTACTCGGACGGGGAGACGCCGACTATTTTCTTGAACGTTTTCGTGAAATGCGGATAGTCGTCATACCCGACCTCGGCGGCAACGTCAACAATTCGCACATGCGGAATCTCCAGCATTTCTTTCGCTTTTCCCATCCGCTTGTTAATCCGGTATTGAACAAAGGTCTCTTGGGTAATTTTTTTGAAAAGCGAGCTGAAATACGTCGGCGTCAGTCCCACCATAGCCGCCACTTCGTCCAGCGAGATATCCTCGGACAGCCTGCTGTCGATATACGCTTTAGCCTCCTCCATCGGATCCTTGAAATTGCCGCTCCGGACGGCATGAAGCTCGTTAATCATGTGCAGAAGACTTTTCTCGAACGCATCCAGCGCTTCTTTCACCGTACCTGCCTGCTGATGAGCGGAGAAGCCGGCTGGTGAGTAATTACGGGAATGGAAGCGTTTCACAAGCATCGCATGACAATCGTTGAACAGCTCTTTGAGCTGAGCTAACGACAATTTCGCAGACAAGCAGTATTCGCGCCAACGCACGATCAGGCCGGCGATCTCCTCCGTTTGCAGAGCCCAGATCTGCTCCTCCATCTGATCGATCCACTCGATGTACCGCGAGGGCGGCATATAGCTGCTGGCAGGCTTCTTGATCAACTGGTCCAGCATGTCGTGCAGATCGGATTTCGTAGCCGGTTTCAGCAGATAATGTCTGACACCGTAATTCATACTCTTCTGCGCATATTCAAAATCATTGTAGCCGGATATAACCACCGTCTTGATATGAGGAAAGTCCTCATGAATAATTCGGCATAACTCGAGTCCATCCATTTTGGGCATCCGAACATCGGTCAGCACGAGGTCCGGCTCCGATACCCGAATAAGCTCCAAAGCCGCTTCGCCGTTCTCAGCCGTCTGAACTTTGGTGAAGGCGGGGGTGTACAGCTCCGCCATCTTCACCATGCCTCTGCGAATAACCGGTTCATCGTCTACGATCAGTACATGCATGTCCAGACCCCCTTATGCTGCTAAGTGCTCTAGTCCAATTATGATAACTCAGTGCATCAGGTTCATCAACCAATAAATCCGCATGGTTTCCTTAGTCTTCCAAACGAGTTTGCGCGAATCTCCATCCGATAGCCGGCAACGAAGCCGGCGACGCCCCGTTCCCCTCGATTGTACCGGCATAATGGCCTTCTTCATCATGCGTAACCGACGCTTGCCACCAGGTGCAGATCCCCTTCTCATAATCAAAGGTGTCGCCATCATCCTCGTAGAGCAGTCCCGTACCCGGCTCGTCTCCGAAATGCACGAATTCGATCTCGCCGAAAGCCCCTGAAGCCGGAACGTGCGGCAGAGGAGCCATCGTAGGAATAACGGAGCCGCTTCTCACAAAAATAGGCATGGTTTCCAAGCCGGCCCGAACGCGGATGACGCTGCCGCCGGTGTACCGCTCCCCGGTCTCCAGTCCGTACCAGATGCCGGCTGGCAGCAGCACTTCGCGCTCCGTCTCGCCTTCCACCAGCGGAGCCGCCAGCAGCAGGTCGCCGATCATGTACTGATCGTCCCATTCCTTCACGACCTTCTTCCCGTAGGCTGCATCCGTAGTGTTCAGCTGCTGAGTCTCGTCGTTGGCGCCGCTTGCCTCAGCCGCAGCAATTTCCGCCGGCGACATGACGAAAGGCATCGCCCGGAACGGCGGAATCCCCTTCTCGCGGTAGACGGCGAACGCCGTGTACAAATAAGGCAGCAGCCTCATCCGCAGCTTGATGTAATGCCGGACAATCGCTTCCACTTCGGGGAACGACCACGGCTTAGTGCCGTCTCCCCAGGCATTCAGCATGGCCAGCGGGGAGAAGCATACCGTCTGCATGCGCCTTACCCAATCTTCAGCATTCCTCGCCCGGCGAACCTCCGGCGTCCACAGCAAGCCGCTGAAAGAAGAGCTGCACAGAGCGCGGATGAATTGCTTGTGATCATACAAATCGGAGTACAGCACATACGGCATTGTAGATGCCGCTGCATTCGATGCCCGAACCAGCCCGTACGTCCGGCGGTTTCGGCTGCGGAAGAGATCCGCCGTCATTTTCTGAAACATCAAGCCATACATCTGCCTCATCTGCTCCCCGTCCATGCCGGAGGGGAATTGGGCGTGTGCCGGGAACATCCAGGAATTATTGGTTAATTCACTGCCGTCGCATTCATCCAGCTTATATCCGGACACACCGATATCCACATGCTGATCGCCGTGCTGGTTCTTGTATAAGTCCGCTGCCTCCGGCAGCGAATAATCCGGGGCAAGCCCTCCCCATACCGTATGGCTGCCGGAGAGCGGCTGCAGCGCCGCATACAACTCGCTCTCCGGCGAGACGTACGGATGCTCCCAGAGATTGACGCGGAAGCCTTGATCCCCCAGCTGTTTCACAAAGCCCGCAGGGTCGGGAAACCGCTCCTTCTCCCATTCGTAGCTGACCGGATAGCTGCGGCTGTGCCACCCCGGTTCCAGTCCGATCACATCGCAGGGGATATCGTGAAGCCGGAACTGAGCGGCCTCTTCCAGCACTAACTTATCGGTGTACAGCGTCGGGACGCGATGCCAGAAGCCAAGCCCCCACTTAGGCGGCAGGACACCGCCACCGCATAACAAATTATATCTGGCCACCACATCGGCCAGCGTCGGACCTCCGATCACATAGACAGCTGCGCCTTCAGCCGGCAGGCGGATTTCCACCCGGGAGGCGACCGGCGTCGCCTTCCAGCCGCGATCCGTATTCCGGTCGCGAATGTGTTCGTGATGCGTATCCTTCTGCTTCAAGGTGGAGCCGCAATACATCGTCACGATGCGGGACGTATCCACCCAGACACCATACCCCTGATCGCTTACATAGAAGGGAACGGGCGCATGCGTTTCGCCGGTATCCTGTTTCGGATCGCTGTTGACACGCAAATACCGCGTTCTGCCCCGCTGGTTCATCCGCAGAAGCTGAAGGCCCGTGCCATAGAGCTTCTCCGTAGGGTTCAGCGGGAAGGAAAGGATGATACTTCCGTTTGCTTCCTCCAGATGGACACAGTCCCAGCCGAAAGGCGGTTGAACCTGAGGCATTAGCTGCAAAGCTTCGTTGTTAGGCGAGACGCCCATCCAAGATAGGGGAGTGATCCCCTGAGGCTGTTGTATCGTCAAGCGCCAAACACCCGGCGCATTCTGTTCCCAATTTGCACTTGTCATGCTTCAATCTCCATTTCGCTATAGTGTCGGAACCTGAATCATTTGAGCTTGACCGGATTCGCTTGCCAGCTTGGCATAATGCACAAGGGCCTGCGTCTTCAAATAATCTCTGCCGCTTGTTTCGGCTTCGCGTCCCTCCTGAAGAGAACGCAGAAACTCCGCCAAAGTATCCGTTTCATCCACACCGCTATAATCGTTGACTAGCTTCGTCTCTCCGTTCCGAATGACACGGATTTCCTTATCCACAACCTCAATGGCCCCTTCAGTACCCTCAATTCTCCAGTTGCCGCTCCATGGCGTTTCCGTTCCTCTTGATGAAATCGATGCCTGATAGGACGCTGTGATGCCGTTCTCCATTTCAAGGAACGCATAAGCATTAATTACTGCCCCTTCTTCGAGCCAAGCGTTGTTCGGATTGTATAACTTGGCCTGAACGGATACGCCTTCATATCCGCTGAAATAACGCAATAAATCAAAATGATGAACACCGATGTCGTCTAAAATGCTAACCGTATACTTCCGGCTTACGTGATGGTATCTGTAAAACTGCACGTCCATGGAAGACAAGGTGCCGATAACCCCTTCGTCCAGAAGCTGCTTCACTTTACGGATATACGGCATTCTCCGGTAGTTCTCGGCAATCATGAAAGGGATCTTCTCCCGCTGTGCCCTCGCTACGACCTCTACCGATTCCCGATAGTCGAAGGAAATCGGCTTCTCGCACAAGACCGCCAGTTGATGGTCAAATGCCGCTTGATTCACCGCCGTGTGCATCATCGGAGAGGTCACATTGACCAGGAAATCCGCAGGTACCTGCTCCAAGGCCTCCTTCAGCGATGTATAGAAGGGATACGGATCATCCTGCATTTTCTCCTTCATGGCCGGGTCCACCTCCACAACGGCCGCTAACAACCCTTGAGCACGAAGCCTTTTATACCAGCTATACCCTGCGGAACCCAACCCAACCAATATGGCTTTCACGTGCAAACTACCTCCTTGCAAATCTTGTATATTTATCAAAAGAAGAGAGTATCCAGCAGCAGATTGATCTGCAAAAAGGGTACTCTCCCAATAAAATGACCTTCTTATTTGATATCGATCATGATGGCGCCCTGCTTTTTGTTCCAACGATCGGTTGCTTCTTTAATAATTTCGTTGCCGCCTTTGGCTTTATATTCTTCGATGACTTTCGGCCAATCGGAAATCGGCTCTTTGCCATAGATCATTTTGATCATGTGATCGATGATGATTTTCGGACCTACGTCGGGCTGCGGTGCCGCCAGATCCGGGAATTTAGAGAACGTGCTCAGATCCGGATAGAACCCGATTCCTGGCAGCCCTTCCTTCGTCAGCACCGTATCAAATGCTTTCAACGTAGCTTTGCCGTCTTCATTGAGCATTAATCTCGGTTTGTTGTAAGTGGAATCATGCACAGCCCATAAGGTTCCGCTGCGGAAGCCTTCCTCATCCGTCTCTTCCTTCGTCGTCGGGAACTTATAGTTAATATTACCGGAGCTGTCTTTCGTGTACGTGTCTCCTTCGATACCGAAGGTGAAGAAGTTTTCGGCCTCCGGCGAAATCATCCACTCGAACATTTTCACGATGCCGGCTGCCGTTTCCTGCTTCACATTCTTGTTAATGAAGAACGTCCGGATCACCGGTGCGTAATAGAAGTATCCGCCTTTGCCCTCAGGTCCCTTCGGCGAGTCGATAATATCGACCTTCGAGCCGGGAACGGCTTGCTGAATCTTCGTGCGGTAGCCCGGCAGCCCCGAAGCGTTCTGCGACCAAATGCCCGCCTTGCCTGATTCAATACTTTTGGTGAAATCGGTGGAAGAGACCGTCGCGAACTCTTTCGGAATCAGACCCTCGTCGTACATCGTTTTGAACGTTGTGAGTGCTTTCTGTACATTTTCCACATCGAAAAATTTCGGAACAACCTGGCCGTTCACCAGCTCAAACTGGTCCTTATACGGCAACACATCGTATGCCCCGAGAACGACGTCAGCGTACTTGAAGTTTTCACGCATTTGATACGGACTCTCGACGCCCAGCTTCTTGAACGCCCGCAGCACATTCAGGAATTCATCCACCGTTTTCGGAGGCTGAAGGCCGGCTTTCTCCAGAAGGTCGGTGCGTATGTACGTAGAGCGGCGCGATGGATTGCTCAAATATTCCGGAATACCATATATTTTTCCGTTATATGAAACGCTGTCCCAAGCTGCTTTCGGAACGCTCTTAAGCAAATTTGGGGCATACTGCTTCAGCAGATCATCGAGCGGCATGAAAACACCGTTCTCGACGGAACCGGACATCGATTTGCTGCCAGGACCGCCAATGCTGCCGACCACATCCGGAATATCGTTGCTTGCGAACATGACGCCGAACTTGGCATCCTCCATCACCTTGACATCCAAATCCGTGTTGGTCAATTCCTCAAGCTTCAGCACCCATTTGTCCTTGTTCAAATCCGGCACACGGGTATGATAGCCTGTACTTACCGTCGTCGGGAACAGGATTGAGAACTTGACCGGTTCTTTCTTGGCGCCGGCGGACGGCTGCGAGGAAGCTTGTTCCGCTACCTTTCCATCGGACGAGCAGGCGGTGAGTGCGGAGGCCGCCATGATGACAGCCAGAGTGAGAGAGATCGTTTTTTTCATATAACCCCTTCTTTCCACATTGATTGCAAGCGATTTCATCCTTATCATAGCGACTGTCATATTTTTTCTGAATGTATAAATTTAAGGAGGTATGTCATTTTATACGATTGGTACACCGATAGGTTAAGACTTGACAGATCCGACCATCATACCTTGAATAAAATGCTTCTGCAAGAACGGATATACGAGCAGGATCGGTACCGTAGCAACAACAATGACCGCCATTTTAATTCCTTCCGGTGACAGGAAGAGCATCAGCTCCGACGATACGTCCGATTGGCCGAACTGATCGGTAAATACAATTTCCCGCAGACGAACCTGGAGCGGAATCCAATTCCGGTTGTCAATATAGAAGACGGCTTCCGCATATCGATTCCAATGTCCGACTGCGTACATAATGCCCATGGTGGCAAGTGCCGGTTTGGAAAGCGGAAGGACAATATTCCACAAGATGCGAAACTCACCGCAGCCATCCATTCTGGCTGAATCCAGCAGCTCAATAGGCAGGTTCAGGAAAAACGACCGCATGACGAATAAATTAAACGCGCTGATGGCCATTGGGAGCATTAAGGCCCACAGCGTATTAAGAAGTCCAAGCTGTTTTACTAGCAAATAGTTCGGAATCAACGGTGCACTGAAAATGAGCGTGAATAGCACCATGATCAGAATCGTTTTACGGAACAAATATTCAGGTCTGGATAACGGATAAGCCAGCGTCGTCGTCATAAATAAATTGATGAGCGTACCGAAAACGGTAAGGATGATGCTGTTCCGGAACCCCAGCCAAATCGTCGGATCCTGCAGGATCAGCTTATAGCTGCCAAGTGTGAAGCCAACCGGCCACAACGATACTTGCCCTGCGTTAATGGCGACGTTGTTGCTCAAGGATTGAGCGATGATATGGATGAGCGGTAGCACCATACTTAAACCGAGTGCTGCGAGCAGTATAATATTGAAAATATTAAATATTTTATGGCCTCTAGTCATGATCATCGCGAGCTGCCTCCTTTCTTTACAGGCTATTAATACAAGCCTTCACCGGTCATCTTTTTACTGAACGTGTTGCTAATCATGATTAAAGCTAAACCTACCACCGATTTGAACAACCCGATAGCGGTCGTATAGCTGTACTGTCGATCGACGAGTCCCGCGCGGTAGACGAACGTATCGATAATTTCCCCATTCTCGTTGTTAAGCGGGTTCAGGAAGACGAAGACGCGTTCGAAGCCAAAGTCGAGAAAGTTTCCGATGTGAAGCAAGAACAGAATCACAATCGTAGGCAGAATCGTTGGTATGGTGATGGCAAACACCTGCCGAATTCGGCTGGCCCCATCGATTTGGGCGGCTTCGTACAGATCGGGGTTAATGCCTGCAATAGCAGCCAAGTAAATGATCGTGCCCCAACCGCTGTCCTTCCAAATGCCGGAGGAGATCAGAATCGTACGAATGTACTCGTTCTCTCCCAGGAAGTAAATCGGGTCAATTCCGAATAATCCGAGGAGATGATTGACGATCCCGGTAGACGGCGACAACACGCCGACGACAACCCCGCCAACGATAACCCATGATAGAAAGTGCGGCATATAGACGACGGTTTGCACAATTCTTTTGTAGGTCAGCATCCGCAGCTCGTTAATGAGCAGGGCCAAAATAATGGGCACCGGAAAGGCAAAGACCAAATCATAGATGCCGATCAAAATCGTATTTTTTAAAATCTGCAAAAACTCCGTGTACTGGAACATGCGATGGAAATTTTCGAGACCGACCCAAGGGCTTCCTTTGATCCCTCTGAAAATGTTGTAGTTTTGAAAAGCAATAACGGATCCGAATAACGGGATATATTTAAAAAGCAAGAAATATATAATTCCCGGCAACGAAATCACGTAAATCGGCCAATGCTTTCGCATAAAAGCCCATTTCTGACTCTGCGATGAGAATTCGTAAACCGTTCGATCGGATGGCTGAATTTTACTTGCCATGTTCTCCTCCCCTTCATGCCTGCAGCAGTTTGTGTACTTCTCTATCTTACAAGAGTTATAAGCACTCAGGGATGGTGTAACTTATCGAGATATGTGTTTTTTTACGATCGACAGCCATGGAGAGAGCCTCTGTCAGGACTCTACACCATAGCGCTTCGCTGCACTTCGATACAACCAATCTTCAGCAATACGCAGTGCCAGGGCATGATCAATCCAGCCTGCTTCAATTTGATTCCACAGAAATTCGCTAACGAGCCGTTTTATGACGGTAATTTTGCCATAGCTCCACTCGATGCAGCGGGCATCGGAAACGATAAGCGAGCTTTTCATCGCAGGAAGCGCCTCCAAACGATACTGCATGCTGTCACGGTAGGTGCTCGCGCGGAAGTTGAACCACCAATGCCCTCCGACGTGCACATTCGGGAAATTCCATGCCGCCTGCACGATATCCAGATTGTTCATTTCGGAAGCTACAACGAGTTCGAACGGACAGCCATAGGCTTCGAACAAGGCGGACAACTTTAGGATGCGTGCGGGATCGTTAGCAGGAACAGCGGTTCCGCACCAGGAGCGTTCCACGCCGAGAAACAGCTGCACAAGCAGCCCCCTCTTCTCGGCTGCCGCTCCTACTTCGTGAAGCATCATCATCAGGATGTCATCTTTGGTGCTGCCCTGGCCGATGACGACCTTGCGGTGGGCGCTGGCCTCGTATCTCGGCAGAGTCGTCATGATGCCTTGAATGCCATCCGCTTGATAGCTGTCGAACAGGTGCACCAGGTTCCGGCATGTTTGTGCAAAAGCAGAGGCCGGGTCAGGCGAGGATTCGATCTCCTTGACCCATGCACCCAGCTTGCCGTCGATACGCGGGATGAGAATGGCATTCCGTTTCATGCCTTGAAACTCCGCATGCTCAGCAATGTTCACGACAAACTGCTGCGCTTGCATCCGGTCGGCTACTTCCTGTGCCCAGCCCGCATTAAGGTTGGACTGCCTTACGGCAGCATCCGCCTCCCGCACCGAGTCCTCGTCGCTGATCGTGATGCCATAAAGATCACTGAAAATATGGGTAAACGCCATGTTCATGAGCGTATTCCGCGTTCCATGGTAAGCCTCGAGGAACGCCGCAATGCGTTCATCCTCCGGGAGTTCCATGGGGGCTGCCGAATAGCCTGCCGCCTGCATCTCACGGTGCAGCCAGAAATAATGGGCGACCTCCCAGAAATCCCTGGCAGCCAGACGGTCACCTACAAGGTGGGTGTGCGTATCCAGTACGGACATTTGCATAATCCGCTTGGCAAACGTTTCCTTGCTAGCTTGCAGCTCCATACCTTCAAACCTCCTTTCCGGCGAGAATTTGATCGATGAGCGCCAGCTCTTCTTCCGAGAAATAGGTTTGCTGCAATGCGGCCACATTGTCATCCAATTGCTTCACTTTACTTGCCCCGATCAATGCTGAGGTAACTTGCCCGTTGCGCAGCACCCATGCCAGAGCCATCTGAGCCAGACTTTGACCGCGTTCCTGCGCCAGAACATGTAATCTTCTTGACTTGGCGATCTTCTCCTCAGTAATATCTTCCGGTTTAAGAAAAACGCTGCCTCCGGCAGCGCGCGAATCAGCCGGAATATGTTCCAAATAACGGTCTGTAAGCAGCCCCCTGGCTAACGGGCTATACGCGATCGACCCGATGCCTTCACGGGCCAGGAGCTCTTGCAGTCCCTGCTCCAAGCGTCTCTCGAACATGGAATAATGCACTTGGTGGATGACAAAGGGGGTCCCCAAGCTTTTCAATATGCGAGTGGCTTGCTCCGTTTGCTCCACGTTATAATTCGAAACGCCGACATATAGCGCTTTCCCCTGCCGGACAGCTTGATCCAAAGCACCCATCGTTTCTTCAAGCGGCGTTTCGGCATCGAAGCGATGGGAGTAGAAAATATCCACGTAATCCAACCCCATCCGTCTCAAGCTTTGGTCGAGACTGGCTAGCATGCTTTTCCGGGAACCCCGTTCACCGTAGGGTCCTTCCCACATCCGGTACCCCGCTTTGGAGGCGATGATCAACTCGTCGCGGTACGGATGCAAATCCTTGCCATAATTTGCCCGAACGTTTCTTCCGCAGAGCCTGCAGGAGGTCCGTAGTTGTTCGCCAAATCGTAATGCGTAATCCCCAAATCAAACGCATGGCGCGCCAGAGCTCTGCTGTTCTCGAAGGTATCTCTGCCTCCGAAATTGTGCCATAATCCTAGCGAGATCGGGGGAAGCTTAAGCCCGCTTTGCCCCGTTCGGGAGTAAGACATCTTCGAATACCGATGTTCATTTGCCATATAATTCATGCTTACAGCCTCCTAATGAAGTAAGAAATATGAGCTATAAAAGGTAAAGGGTGGCCATGCCTGAGGCGGGAACGTCAAGCTTATGCAGTCCTGCTGCCAGTTGAACGGACGAATCTTCCACAATATCTCCCGTGCATGTTTGGACGATCACTCTGCATGCCGCGGTCGGCTTGCCGGATACGTCTAAAATCATTCCATTTTGCCTTCTTCCGTTGACCACGATCCACTTCCGCACGGAGCCGGTCGTTGGAAGAGGAACCACGCTGTCATAATACGTGACGACAATCCCCTGATCTCCTTTCACAGACCGGACAAGCGGGTACAAAAGCTCAGGGTTCATCGGTTCCATTGAGCCGTCCAGCAGCAATGCGCGATGCTCCTTCCAGAAAACAAGGTAGTGGGCAAGCATCGCCAAATGATCGTCCGGCAGCTTATCCAGCAGGACCGACACTTGCGGAACGGAGAACAAACAGTTGATGAGCTGCAGCGCCGCACTTTCCACCGGTTCTTCCGGATGCCACATGATCATATCGGCATGAGCGGCCGTATCCCCGCAAATGAGCCGGATATCGATCGTCCGCACCCGGTTCTGGGTGCTATCGTTCGGGCAATCCGACGCCCGGAACATATTTCCGTACTTCCGCATGGCCGGGCCGACATACATTTGGCGGAATTCAATCATGATGTCCGGGTTGAGTTCCCGCAGCCTGCCGATGGAGTCCGTCAGGAGACGGTCGACCGCCGCCGGGATCGATTCATAATCTTTGCCTTCTGCTTGTGAGGGGAGCTGCTGCTCCGGCGAATAGAATGTATCGATGAAATCAAGCTTAAAGCCGTCCAAGCCCCATGCGGTCACGGCCTCTTCATATTTCTGAATGATGTATTCTCTGACATCCGGGAATCTCGGATCGAGCACGGCAGCGCCGTGATTGTCGTTATACCGCAGGATCTTATCTTTGAAACGGTCCCACGCCTTACTGTATTTACCGATGAAGGGCATGGAATACCACAAAATAAATTTCATACCCAAGGTGTGAACAACATCCACATGCCGTTTCATATCGGGGAATTTCCCGTCATAAGCTTCCCAATCGCCGCAGTAAGCATATCCCCTGCGATGATCTTCCGTCTGCCACCCGTCGTCGACGATAACGGCCTCCATCCCAAGCTTTTTCGCGAGGAGGCACTGCTGCTCAATGTGCTCATCCGTCACGCGCTGGTGCATGCTGTACCACGTGGAATACATCGGTTCTTTGGCAGAGTGAGGGACGAACGCCGGTGTATATTCCGGCATCCGGCTCCACCATTCCCCTACACCGCGCAAGCTTTCATAATAGGGAACATCTCTGGTATCCACAAGAAGCTTGGCTTCATAGGTCTGAAAAGGCGCCGTCTCTTCAACAAACAATTGAACCTTGCAGTGGAATTCAGCCGTCTCTTCGCTGATCGCTCCCGCATAGTGAACGGTATTGAGCGCATCGGAATAGGCAAAAGTGAGCCGGTTGCTGCCCTGGCTGTTGAATAACGCGTGAACCGGCGCGGATGCCGCCGCATTCGAACGGAAACCGCGCATCCAGTCGGCTTTGAAGCTTTTGTTCCGGTCATGTGCCGGATGCCAGCTGCCTTGGATGTCACAGGCGGGATGCGACCAGCGCAGTGTCAGCGAAGAAGGCGTTAGCGCTTCATCCGCTTCCAAGCGAAGCAGGATCAGATCGCGGCCGTCCCCGAGCTTATCTGCGGAAAGTGAAACTCGGAAGCCCTGCTCCTCTCCGGTCAAGTGAAACGTGTGCGTCTCCGTAGCTATGACCTTGTTCATACAGTATCCCCCTGCTGCTGTTGGTTTTTATGACGCAGAGGACCTGCATGGCACCATACCGTTACAATGGGATCTTCTTCACTTGAGTTCATATGATGGTCCTCTCCCGGCTCAACGATCACAATGTCCCCTGTAGCGATTGGGATATGCTCCCCGTTAATCTCCATCGTCCCGGTTCCCTGCATAATGATGAAGGCTTCGCAATCCCCGTGAATATGGTAGTCTCTGCCGTCCGGCCCGTCATTCGTATGGCTCCGTTCTCCTTGCTTGGCGAAGGCAAGACCGCCGGAAGACAAATATTGCCCAGGCAATACATCCTTTAAAATATGACCGCTAGTGACATTGCTCAACTCGCTCAAACGCAGCTTCCTCATGCTCATTCCTCCATTTGTATTCGATATAGTCGGCTCCGGAAATCACCTTTCCAAACCGGTAACTGCAGTCCGATATGCATAAGCTCGTCGCCGCCGAAGCAGAACGCTGCTTCATCCGGCGCATCCGCATCGTATACACGATAATCGGCGGCTGCCTCCAGCCCCTTCAATCTCAGCTTCTTCAGAGGTGCATTAGGTTCCCCCAGCACTTGGAAATAGGCAACCAGCGCCTGCTTCTTATCCTCCGAAACGAACATCCAGGCTGCCTTTGTATCTTGGAACGGACTCATCAGGCGGTAAAAGTCTCCGAACTGAATGAGCGGGCGCAGCTGTTTGTACAGAGCAACCTGGCGTTTGACAGCCTCTTTCTCTGCCTCTGTCAAAACGGTCAAATCCAGCTCATAGCCCAAATTGCCCGACATGGCCACATGTCCCCGTATATCTATAGGGGTCGTACGGTGCACTTGATGATTAGGGACAGCGGAGACATGGGCACCCATGGTGCTGATCGGATAGACCATGCTTGTTCCGTATTGAATCTTTAATCGTTCCACAGCATCTGTATTGTCGCTGGTCCACGTTTGGGGCATGTAGTACAGCATGCCCGGATCGAACCTTCCGCCGCCGCCGGAGCAGCTCTCGAACAGCACGCCCGGGAATGCGGAGGTGATCCGCTCCATGACTTCATACACACCCAGCATATAGCGGTGTGCCGTCTCACGCTGCCGCTCCGGAGGAAGAAGCGCCGAGCCGATTTCCGTCAGATTGCGGTTCATGTCCCATTTGACATAAGCGATCGGACAGCCTGCCAATAGATCTGTCATGACCTTGACGATGTACGCCCTCACATCTTGCCGGGAATAATCGAGCACCAACTGATGTCTCGCTTCCGTTCTGCGGCGTCCCGCCACATGGAGACACCAGTCGGGATGGGCGCGGTACAATTCGCTGTCCGGGGATATCATCTCCGGCTCGAACCACAGCCCGAAGGCCAGCGCTTGCCGATTCACCCGGGCGGCCAAATCAGGCATGCCTGCAGGCAGTTTGCCGCGGTCGACGAACCAGTCGCCCAGCGAGCTGCGGTCATTGTCTCGCTTGCCGAACCAGCCGTCGTCGAGCACAAGGAGCTCTATCCCCAGCTCCTTCCCTACTTTGGCCAGCGCCTCTATTGTATCCGCGTCGAAGTTGAAATAAGTGGCTTCCCAGTTGTTAATGAGAATCGGGCGGTCACGATCGCGGTATATGCCACGGCAAAGCCTCGTGCGATACAGCTTGTGATAGGTGCGCGACATGCCGCCGAGACCTTCTGACGAATAGACGAGAACAGCCTCCGGCGTTTGGAATGGCTGCCCCGCCTCCAGCAGCCAGGTGAAATCAAACGGGTTGATCCCCATCACGACACGGGTCGTTCCGTAAGGATCGACCTCCGCATGGGCGGCGAAGCTGCCGCTGTATACAAGGCTGAAGCTATAAGCCTCACCCGTGTCTTCGTCCGCCTGCTTCGATAGCAGCGCCATGAACGGGTTGAGCGAATGACTGCTGCTCCCCCTGCGGCTCTCAATGACCGAACCGCCGGCTGTAATCGGGCGTCTAACGATATGGCGCTCGCGGGCCCAAGTACCGGATAAGTGAAGCATATCGAAGTCCGCATGCGGGAAATCAATCCCGAAGCTGAACGCACGGAGCAGCTTCAAGGGCCGCTCACTTGTGTTGATGAAACGAACGGACCGGGAAATCGCATCGAAATCACGGAAAACCGTATAAGTAAGTACGGCCGTTAGCCCGATTGCCGCATCGGTCAGCAAGATATCAAGGCTTTCCGCTTCGTCGGCATGCTCCGTGTATGTCGCAGGCAAGCCTTCCAGCTGCGGTTTGCCGTCGTAAATCCGGTGGGACTCATAGACCAGTTCGCTGACCGTTGAACCGTCTTCCAGCTGAACCTGATAGGCGGGAACGCGGAAATCGCTTCCGCCGTACGCAGGAAATTCTTGCGGCAGCGTATCGAGCGACAGCGTCAGATCGTCAGGATCAGTGGACGGCGAGAACGAGCACCGGCGTCTCATCGCAAGCTGAGCACCAAGGCGGCTTCCCCGTACCCGACTTCCCCAATGGACATGAGCGAGGTATTTGGATTTAACGAGCTGCATGATATAGCTGCTTGACTTCCCCTGTAAATGGAAGATTTGTGAATCCGGATCATAAACAATTCCCATTGCCGCACCTCTTTGTCGTTAGGGTCTATACTTTGCCTCCGTCAGATGTTCCATCCCGGCAAATAGTCTTTCGTGTTATGCAGCATGAGGTCGAACAGTTCCTCAGCCTGCCGCACATCGATAGTCATAAGCGGATCGTTCACAAACGCATGGAACGCTAACGCTTTGTCTTTTTGAAGTGCCGCTTGCAGAATGAGCTCCTGATTCACCGTATGCCCCAGCACCAGATTGTTCACTGCCGCCGGAAGCGCACCCGCATGAACCGGGCGCAAGCTGTTCGCAGAGAACACGGCGTTCGTCTCCACGACCGCTCCTATCGGAATATTTTGCATTTGCCCCTGATTCGGAACATTGACGTTCGTAATGAATGTCTGCAACCCGATCAGCCCTTTGAGCTGCCGGACCTCTTCCTCTCCCGACGGCTTCAATTGCAGCTTCTCTGCCCCGCTTAGAAGCTTACCGTAGTAAAGCTCTGTTGCCTTATGCTTCTCTACGCGGCTGTGAACCATCGTAAGTCCGAACTTCCAGGTTCGGACTGTCTCCGGATCCTTCAAATACCAGGGCGGCATGAATTCGGCCAGATGCCGGTCACCCGCTGCCGCAATAACGCCAAAGCGCCGGAACAAGTCGAATTTCACCCGGTTGGCACCTGTATACGGATTCGACATCCAAGCGTCTTTGTTATGCTCAAAGCCCGATTCGTAATACTTGTCTGCGAATTGCCGGTACATCGGCATCAAGTCCAAATTTTGATATGTCGCTTGATTGATCCATGTAAAATGATTAATGCCAAGCACATTAACCTTCACATCATCCCGGTGCACGCCTTCGATCCCTTCCATATCGCGCAGCATGCGAATCAGCAAGCCCTGCGTGCCGAAGATTTCATGGCAGCAGCCCAACGCTTTGATCTTCGGGAACACTTCATAGAGGGTCCTGGTACAGAGCGTCATCGGATTCGTGTAATTGAACACCCAGGCATCCGGAGAATAACGTTCAATGGCCTGGGCAATTTCCACATACATCGGGATCGTACGCAGCGCTCTAACTAGACCTCCGGGTCCGGTTGTATCGCCAACAGCTTGATAGATGCCGTATCTCTCTGGCTCATGAACATCCGATGCCATTTCCCGGAACGTTCCAGGAAGAATCGAAATAAATACAAAATCGCAACCGGTAAGCGACTCTCTGAGCGTCGGGTACGCTTGATATGTCCATTTGGATTTCGCTTCCGCATAGTCCGAAACCGAGTTACCCAGCTTTTCATTATTTCGAGCTTTGTCATAATCGAGGTCATACAACCTGACCGTACCAGACAGCTGATCGTCCAGAGCCAGATCGGCAATCAGATTTTTCGCCCAGTACATGGAGCCTCCGCCGATATAAGCGATTTGGATCCCGCTAACTTTCCCGTTACTAAATTTCATTCCTGCTCCTCCTCCCCGTCATGCACACGCTACAAGTATAGAAAACTAACGCCATTTGTGGGATGGCAAAACTTTAGAGGGGTTGTGATTTTTTACACTTTTATGGAATCCAAAAACCGCCCTCCGGAAACCCGGGGGCGGTCGTTGGTCAATCAGTTGATAAATTGCAGCGACTGCAGCGCACGTCTCAACATCACAGCAGCTTGTGCGCGAGTAGCAGGCTCAAGCGCCGCGAATTCCGTGTCTGACATGCCTTGGATAAGGCCGGCTTTCAGGGCTTGAGAAACGGCATCCTTCGACCATTCTCCTATTACCGTATGATCAGCAAATCTACTCAATGCCGAGCGGTCTGCCTGAATGTCCTTACCTCCGGCTTTCATCGCACGCATCATCATCGTAATCATTTGTTCGCGCGTAATAAGTGCGTTGGGTTGGAAGGTACCGTCTTCATAGCCATTAATCAATCCAGCTTTATACGCTGCGCCTACGGCTCCAGCGAACCAATCGGCGGCTGGGACATCCTGGAACGTGTTATCCTTTGTTTCCGCCAAGCCAAGCGAACGAACCAGCATAGCCGCAAACTCGGCACGCGTTACGTTAGCTTCCGGAACAAATTGACGATCGGTCATACCGTTAAGTATCCATTTATTCGCAAGCAGCTCGATATCCGCTTGGGCCCAATGCCCTTGCAGATCGCTGAACGACTTCTCCGATTGGATGACGGTATATACGCTGTTGTGCGGCGAACGAATCGTTATTTCGGTGGAACCGTCCTTTGTCATTATGACAGCCGGTACAAAATGCAGCTGGTTGTGCGAATCTACCCATACGGCGGTTAGATAGGCAGGATTAATAGCTGCTTGGTCCAACATCATGGTGCGGTCAACATAAACGCCGCCGAAATCCAGCATTTCTGAACCGTTAACGGTGATTGTAAATTCGATCGGATCCGCAATCACCTGCTTCGCATTCTGGCTCTTCACCGCTCCGTTCACATCGGCTGCAGCCTTGCCGGTTACTTTCGTTATCGAGACGTTTACGACGGAGTCCTTCTGAATATCCGCGAACAGAGTAACAGGAAGCTCGTAGCGGATCCCGTTCATTTGAATAATCAAATGGCTTTGTTTATCGATCGCTTGGAGAAGGGCATTGCCTGACAATTCCACATGAACGGCCGGGTCGGTACCCTTCACCTCGATAAGAACAGCGGGATTAGCTAATGCTTTCTCCAGTTTTTGCGGATCCACGACGACTTTGATGACCGTACTTCCATCGGCTGCTGTCTCTTTCGTTACTATGGCGTCCTTAGCAAGATCGATACGGCCCGGATTCGTATTGGTGCTATTCGACGGTGCAGGTGCCGTTGCCGATCCCGGTGAAGCCGGGGTATCCTTGGAATCGCCCGATCCAGGATTGACTGCCGAAAGCACCGGGAAAGCTGGAGCCGATATCATAAATTTGCGGGAATACGGGTCCGTCCCCTTGGATCTCACCGAGATAGAGGTTGCGCCGGATAATTCAGCCGGTAAGACAAAGCCAGTCGAGCCTGCCGGCAATTCAGCCACGATTGCTTGGCCGTTATACACCGTGTAGCCTTCGCTCTGGTCGTTGGCATCCCACTTTAGAACGGCGGACGAACCGTCGCCTGCTATTTTCAGATTCTGCGGAGGCATCGGCGCGTTGAACACTTGAACCTGGGTTAGCCGTGGAGGTCCTGTTAGATCCGTGCCTGTATGGCCGCCCGATGCGTTCTCTACCGTAATCTTGATATATCGGGAATGATAGGTTCTTCCAAGATTAATCGGATAGGATGCATCCGTCGTCTCATTTCCGCCATCCAGATTGCCTGTTGCATAGGTATAGCCTTCTGTAGTCCGGAGATCTGTTTGTTTGAACGTCATGGCATCCAATTCGGCAGCCGAGTTATGGTCGCTGAAATCATCGGATACAGAGACGATGGCGCCTTTCAGCCTGGTGGATTTGGCGAACAGTCTGATTTGGCTGAAATCCATGGCTTGGCCGAGATCAAGCACAAAGCTGCCCTTTCTAGCTCCGTCCGTACCGAGCCAAACGTAATTTCCAAGTTGATCCAGGCTGGTAATGTTCGTAACATCCCTTACAATCGGGTCTTCCAGGACACCGTTGGTCAGTTTATTTGCATTGCCGTAGACATTGGCATGAACGGATGCAAGCTGAAGCGCGTTGGCACCTTCCGTCGAACCTACGTTGTACGCTTTTTTATTCCGCGCGAGGTTGGCGGACGATACACCCGATGCCAGCTTGGATATCGTGATATCGGCAAGCTGAAGCTCGGCGTCATAGGCAGAGTTGGTCGTTCCGTTAGAACTGCGGTAAATCCCCCACTTCGGACGCAAATATTGATCGAAGGCGGCTGGATATTCAGTCTCGAAATTGACATTCGAACTGCCGACCTTGACAGTTCTTTCCGGTCTTCTCCATAGGTCTTTGACACCATCGCCTTCCCCTTGTTTCGGAAACACTTGATACACGTCCGGACTGTCGAAGGTATAGACCTTCCCGGTAACCGTATCCGTAATTTTAATCGTCAACCATCCGGAATCGGAAATCAATGCGTTAAGCTCGACCTTAATCCAGTGGCTGCCGATTTCTTTTAACGGAATTCTCAACAGCGTCTTATCGCCATCATACCGGTTATGATTTATGATAAGCTCTCTAGTGTCTTTGCCTGTAATCGACATGGCCAGAATATAAGCCCCGTTCTCACCGGCACTGTTACCGCCCGCCAATGTATCGGCAGCTTGGGCATTCGTAGCTTTGAGTTGGAAAATATGTCTGAAGTTAGGCTGGTTCCACTGGTTTCCATCAGGAATATTCCACAGCCATTGATAAGCAACGATGTCGCCCTCATAGGCCGTAAAATCCTTGGTCGAATCTTCGCTTGGACGAATTTCGATTCTTTGTCTGTCGTTGATGGCCGCGCCTCCGACCACATAGCCCTTTTCCCAGTCAAAGACACCTTTGTGAGCGTATTCGCCGTCACGCACTTTATCCTCGAATTCATTATTCAAGCCTCTGCCTTGGGCCATGACCTTGAACACATTTCTCTGCAGGGTGCTGTCCCAAACGTTCTGAATATGATCATCCGCCAGTGTCGCCTCAGGACGATCGCCATAATATGCGTGATAAGCATCTCGAATCCTCTTGGTCACGCCTTCCACCGGTTCGTCGGTGCCCATGGCTCCGCCTAGAACATTATAAGGCGAAACTCCGCCAATGGCGTTCATCTTGATGGTCTTGCTGTTCTCTCCGTGCCCGCGTGCCGTCACATCCAGTGCAAAGACAGACGGGGAGCCGTTATTGAAATGAAATATCAGCTCATTCGTACCCAGCGGCAGCTTGGCAAGGAATGAAGGCTCGAGACTAACTGTATTGCCTGTTAGCCTGTAATCCGTATTTAAAATAAGCTTTTTGCCTTGGCTATCGGTTATTTCCTTAACCGTCTGCCCGCCGGCTAGGCTTACCGTAGTGCTAATTGGCTCGGTTTGATCCCATGTGCTATAGACAGCTTTGGACGGTGTAAGCGTCGTTGCGTTCGAAATTGGATCTTTTCCATAAATAGCCAATCCGGACAGCCCCATGGCCGAAAGATTCTCGTCGGCTCGGCGGTCACGGGGACCGACCAATACCGTGTTGATCATCACATACCGGGCTGTGAACGGGTATAAGAATGATTTGGTATCGAACCCCCACTGCCGACCGTTGTAAGTTACATTGGACCACATGCCTTCGGTTTCTGTTCCTCCTGCCAACCTCCAGCCGTTGCCTTCCCAGTCGTAATGGTTGGCCGTATCCGAAGCTGTTGGCGCGCTAGCCCAAGACTGAGGATCATTGGAGTAATAGACTTCGAATCTGGTCGCATTCTTTTGAATATTGGCTATGGCATTAGGAATCTCCAGATACAGCTTATCCACCGTCTTGGGAGTCCCCAAGTCGAGGCTTAACGCCAAGGAAGAAGGCGCATAGTTCTCCTTGTACACGTTGGAACTGGAATTCCGCCAATAACCGGCTCCACCCGATTTCAAAGCGTCTGTACCCGGATGCTCCGGATGCTCCGAGCTTACCTTAAGGTTCACGCCTGCTTGCGGTGTAAAGCGTGATGGATCCAATAGATTTATCGGACCAGGCGCCGTAGGAATAGTAACCGGCGTCCCGATAATGTTAAACACATTGCTTTTAATGCCGCCGGCATTATTATCTAGCGTAAGATCGGCAACAAGCAGCACGTATTGGGCATCCACCGATTCGTTCAGCGTAAGATCGGCCTTTTCGTTATTGCTCAAATCCGTCGCTTTCCCGGCACCGGGAATCATCGTCCAAGCGGACCCGTGCTCGGTTAACAGCGGCTTCCTGGTAGCTGACGAGGTGGCCGACAACGTGGTGCCTTCCATCAGCTCGTCATATGCCGCAGCATCATTGGTATAATATAGCTGGTAATTCTTTAGGAACTTGCTGTTGCTGGTCCATTCGAGCTGAATTTGGCTAATCTTGATTTTCTTTTCCAGTTTGACGGCAGCCCAGTACTGGTACCCTTCCGTCTTTGCCAATGAGCTATGCGCCTGCCAAGACGTATCCGGCTGACCATCGATAAAATTATTCTTTGAGCCTCCGCTTTGGGAAACTACCTTGATTTCCGCGCCGGGAGCTACCGCCCAGTTTTTGATTCCGGAAATATTGACATCGACATATGGCCGAATGTTTGCGGTATTCATGATGCCTGTACCGTTAAATTCTCCATAGATTCTGTAGTTCCCCGTTCCCTCTGAACTATAGCCCTCAGGACTCCATATAACATTCACCTTTTCGATTTTGCCCGTGCTCAGCGTCACATCCAGCTGTGCAGGCAAATCCAAGTTATCGAACACGGTGCCCGGCACCCCGGAAACAACGTTAGGCCTTGCCCATGCTACGATATCCTTAGGCTGGCTGTTCGGGTTCCAGCCGTCAGGGAACACATACGTCGATGCATCCCTTTTAATTAAGTAAATATCGGACAAATACATCGTGGCGGCCTGAAATTCATCGGCATAAACCGATTCGTTCACCGTGTTGTACATACCGCGGTATAGCCCCCATTTGGAACGGTTCTGCTGGCCTGCTACGGCAGGCAAATCGGCGCGTTCCTTTTTACCCGTAACCGGGTTCAGAACCTCAGGGCGTCTCAACGTTTCAGCCGTCATGCCCCCGCTCGAAAGCACGGCATTCGTCGCCACATCGACAAGCTTGCCATATACATAGCCTTTATCGGCGCTTAGAATCGTAACCTCCATATCCAGCCAGCGGTCCACGACCTGTTCCAGCGGGATTGTGAACAGCGGCTTGATCCGGTCTGCCGCTTCCCCGTCGGGATTGTTTCTAAATTCCAAGTATCCTTTGCCATCAACCGAAACCACAGTAAGGGTCGTCACCGGCTGCCCGGCCTCATTCCCTTCAATAGCCTTCAATTGGAAGATGTGGAAGAACCGACGCGGCGCGATAAAGTCACCAGCTTCCTTCTGCGCGGCATCCATCTGATACTTGATCGTTTCCGAAGGGAGCATCAGCTTCCAATGATGGGTCATGATGTCCCCCCCCACACTGTTGGCGTCGATATTCGATGAGCTGGTGTTGCTCTTAATTTCGAGCCGCTGTCGGTCGCTGTTTACCGCACCGCGGTCACCGTCGTCCCGGCTCACCCCTTCCGGAGTTTTGAAAGGCGCAAATTCATGGAAGCGTAATATATCCGAGCCAAGCTTATCCAGACCGGCGCTATTTTCAATTCCGTACTTCGTTAGCGCATTCATATCCGTTTTGCCGATTGGCTGCAGGTACATATTATCCCCCAGCCAGGAGTCAGGAACCGTCTGTGCCGCCGGATAGTCGCCTGAGCGGTCGTAAACCGATTCGAACCAATCTTTCCCGCTGTAAGATGAGGCTTTTCCAGGGCCCTCAATAGAACCTGTCGTACTGCCGAATCCGATTTTGGAAGCACCCAGCACGTCCCATGCATGCTCGCCTGCTTTGATATTCAGCGGAGAATATTTGTCATTAGGTCCCATAGCGTTTGCAATTGACGCCGGCAGCTCCATATCTACAGTAACCGTAATGGTATACTTCCGGCTGCTGCTGCTGTCATTTATATCGGTTAGCACCAAATAGTACAACGATGTTCCATTCGGCGAGAATTGATCCAGTTTGGCATCACCTGGATTGATATTGCTTACCGCAAAAGGAATGACTGTCGTTTCATCACTTCTGTAAACAGCGGCCGTAACGCCCGGATTTGTTGTTACGTTTAGCATTTGATAAGAAGCACCATAGGGCAATGAGATCCCAATGGCTGCATTCGGTACGTCAACTATCGCATTTACCGGCTTATTTACGTTCACTTCGAATAAACCTAACTCGTCTCCCGGCATGGCGTAAGCTTTGGTTACAGTGAGACCGAGAGGATTCAATAGCGTAAGCATAATAGCAATTGCAAGTATAGAGCTAACAACTTTCTTCAGAACCTGCTGTGTGAGCATCCTAGAGAGAGCCTCCTTGTAATAGCTTCTAAAACCTAATTCCAGCGGATTGTACGAATAAGCGGCATCTCCCCTTCATGAGCGTTATCTATCCCTCGGGATACCTCCACTCTATTCCTGATATTGGAAACGCACCATGGAGTTTATTACGGTGGTATGTGTTTTTTTCGGTTTGTTCAAGCTGCAGTCCCTTGCCCACAGCCTGCTGCATAAGCAAGCTCGGCTCCTCCTAGAGAGCCAAGCCTCTACCGAGAGTCCCGCCCATAGCGGGAATTTCTCCTGTTACATGCAGCCTGGCGGATCCTCGAATGCTGAATAACAGGAATTCCTCCCGTTATTCAACCCGTACTCGCAGCCTTTACGCGAAATAGGGATGAATTAACGGGAGGAGTTCCCTTTATTCGTACGACTGGGCTAATTTTCTCGCGAATAACGGGAGAAATTCCAGTTACGCTTTGCGGCTGACCAAGCAAGCTCGGCTCCCTCAACGAGAGAGCCACGCCACGCCGCAGATCAAGAAAAAACCGCCAGGGAATATCGCCCTGACGGTCCGATCTTATGCTTCTTCTCAATTGTTCTTTAATCATCCGTACGGCCTCGTCCATGAACTCTTTCAACATTTTTCTATGAAATAAAAGAACATTCCACAGCCCTTCATCGATCGTAAATACCACATGTCGATAATTCACCTGGAATACATCCTCTGTTAGTAATCGGCTCCATTCTTCTTAAAAAAGGAGCTAAGCGCAAACAAGCCGCTTAGCTCCTTATTCATTCAATTCCCGTCTTCCTTAGCCGACCCTGCGCGCCTTCAGCGCTTGAAGCTGCGCCTCGGTCATCCCGATGGTGCACAAATAGTGCTCGGTGTTCGTGGATTCTTCCGCGAGGTGCTTCTTCTGATCGGATCATTCCCGGAATCATTCATGTCAATGATGGAAAAAATACTGCCTTCAATGTCGTTCAGAAAAAATCAATTTAAATGATCCGCCCTTCAATCATCGTCCATTGAACCTCATACTTCTCGTTCAATAGAACCAAATTAGCGAAATATCCCGGCTTGATTGATCCAATTTGGCATAAGCCTAGAATTTCAGCTGGTGAGGCAGCAGCCATTTGCACAGCATCAACAAGCGGAATACCTGTCTGAACGGTATGGTGTAATGCTTCATTCATCGTCACCGTGCTTGAGGCCAACGTTCCGTCTTTCAGGCGAGCGACGCCTTCCGATACCATGACCTCATGACCGCCAAAACGGTATGTCCCATCCCCGAGTCCCATCGCTTGAAGTGCATCGGTGATCAATACCATCCCCGACGGTCCCTTGATACGATGCATAAGCCGGATAATCGCGGGATGCAGGTGCACCCTATCTACGATGGCTTGAAGACTGACATGCTGCTCTTCGAAGGCAGCCACGATCAATCCCGGATCGCGGTGATGAATCGGGCGCATTCCGTTGAAACAATGCGTCACATGACTGGCTCCCGCAGCAAAGGCCGACTTGGCCTCTTCATAGGTAGCGTCGGAATGAGCCAAGGCAATAACGATTCCTTGATCCTTCAGAAAGGAGATAAGCTCCATGCCGCCCGGCAGCTCGGGTGCGAGTGTAACCATTTTAATAAGACCGTCCGCTTCATCCAAGATTTTGCGCATTTCCTCTAGATCCGGATGTCGGAGATACTTCTCATTCTGCATGCCTTTCCGTTTCGGATTCAGGTAGGGTCCCTCCAAATGAATACCAGCGATTTTGGCTCCGGCTTCATGCCCTATTACCTTCTTCACGCTGCGAATCATCGCATACAAATCCTCTAATGTTGATGTTACAGACGTTACTAAGAATGACGTGCATCCCGTTGAAGCGCAAGCGCGTGAAACCGCTTGAATACTCTCCTCCGTTCCATCCATCATGTCAAATCCGTTAGCTCCATGAATATGCACGTCTATCATTCCGGGGATTAACAGGTGTCCTTTTCCATCCAACTGCTCATAATCCGACTTAAAGGGGTCTTCCGGATAATCACTTGCTTCCTTTATCATTTGGATGTACCCATCTTGGATCCAAACTTCAGCCTCGCGTACAATCCGATTCTCCGCAACTAGCTGAACATTGCTAATGATTACGTTTTTCATTCTGGTCCTCCCTTGGAATTCCAACTAGATTATTTTCTTGCACACTCTAAGAGGTTAGACTATGGCAGCCGGGAATTAGTTGGGTCTATCGGTGCTCAGATTGAAGACTACTTACTCTGTGAGCTGATAGCGATAGAGCACAAACGAGAAGGGCGCCGAAAGAACGAAAGGATATTTACCGCTCGCGTCCGCCTGTACCTGCACAATTTCTTCACTTTGGTTCGCCATGACGACATCCTTCTCCTCCATGCGAATGATCTCCTTAAGGCTAAGCGTGGCACTACGCTCTACGCCCCAAAGCTCCATCGCATCCTGCGAGGCCTGATGTTTCTCCCGAATGATAAGCAAATATCCGCTATACGGATCTGTTATACTTTGAAGCCCCGTCCAGGAAGTCCCCGACGGCTCCTCGCCTAGGGGTAGAACATGCCCTCCCAATATGGCGGGATGATGAGGCTTGACGGCTTCAATCACTTTGGCTAACGAAGCCGACTGCAAGGCATCCAACCCTGATGTCTCCATCCAGGCCAAAGCATTGGTAAAGGCGGCAACCATAAAAGCATATGCCTGTCCGCTATGATAAGGAGCTAAGGGATCCTCCATATACTTATCTCTATTCCGCGAGACATTCAAGTACTCCATTTGCAATCTGTCTGCAGGGATGTACGGCATTAGCAACCACAAATTGCGCAGCGTCCAATGCGGATAATAATTGCCCCAATCCGTATAGCGATTTTCAAGGAATATCGTTCCATAATGGGTTTGTCCGAAATACCCCAACCGTTGTTGCGCCGTCGCATCAATATTAAGTACCACCTCGCCTCCCGTGGCTTTTACGACCTGACGCATCATATTCAGCAGTTTCGTTTCTCCAAGCTTGGATCGAATGTCTATGCCATCTAATTTAAAGGCCGCGATCCCATACTTGTCATGCAGCTGGAGCAAAGTGGCAACGTCCTTCTCCCAATTGACGTAATGATCGGAAGAGTCCGGTGAAAACCATAATCCGAGCTTAACCCCCCGTTCATCAGCCGCTGCCACAATCGGTGACAATCCATTAGGAAAACGTTCAGGATGGACTTGCCAGAATTCCCCATCGCCACTGTAATAATCGCTCCAAAGCCCGCCTCCAGACACGGCATTCACGGAATTGCAGGTGATCCCTTTTTGCCAGCCGTCATCGATTTGCATCATGGTAAGACCGAGATTAGAAGCTGCCTGCAGTTCTTTCAATAGGAAGCCTTCATGCAATGCGCTGTCTTTGGAACGGTCGCCCCATGTATTGCTCATCAGAAAGCTGTCTCTCTCCGGCCTATACTGTCGAAGATTTCTGTGGTAATCATTCAAGAGCCGTAGGCTGTTATAACCATTGCCATCATAAACCCCGACCATGGTTCCGTAACTCGTTACAGGTTCCCCTGACGCCACATCCTCCTGCGTGATGCCTGAGCCTTGGACGGAAAGGCTTTTACCGTGAAAATAAAAATCCATACACGCCGGCTGTAAATCCCCTAACGGAGTAGGACCTTCCTTCATCATCAGTAATCCGCCGTCGTGAAGCGTCGATTGGAGCCTAAGCAGGTTGCCGCGTATACCGAGCTGTTCATTCACATACATCAAGCCATTATCTTTGCTAATCAGATTATTATGGGTATCGGTTTGATCACGGAAGCTTACCGTTTCCCACCGACAATGCAAATGCTGAAGGGGCAGCAAGTCGCAATAGTCTCCCCCGGCTCTCCCACGGTCTTGATTATTGTCATCTAATTGAAGCTCATCTCCTGCAGCATCCTCATTCGGCTTGCGATCCGGCTGTATCCAGGCTATGAATGAAGGAGCGGCTTCAATCTCGCGAATGGATGCCCGATAACCGGATCGTACCGTAAATTCGTGACGAATAAAAGAGGCCCCCGGGTATATTTTAATCGTTAGACGGACAACCAACCCTCCGTCGCCATGATCCAAGTTCATGTCCACATCCGCCCGCAAATACGGCTTGGAGATGCCATGATCATCGTCTTCATAAGCATTAACCCGAGCATCCGTTACTTTTGCGGCAGATGACAGCCATGGGAATTGAAACATCGGTTTTCTGCCGGCAGGAGACAACCATTCGATTTGATTCTTTTTATCATAGATAGACCTGCTTAGCAGTCCTCCATCTTCAAAAGCCCATACGCGTTCAATAGCTGCGTTACCGGCTTTTACTTGCGACCCCTCGATTACGACGTAGCCATCCTTCAACCACTTCGATTTCAACATAGAGAAACACACCCCAATGTGGTAAAATATTTTCCAATAAATCGAGTATATCTCCTTTACAAGGAACGAAAAATAGGAACATTTTGAAAAGGAGTGGTAAAAAATTGTGGATAGATCATTTGGGTTTCGATATACGTCCACCGAAGATAACAACCTATTTAAACTCGTGTCCATCGGTCATGAAATCACACACGATGAGAATTATCAGTGGGATGGAATGAAACGCGAAGGAGCCGGCTTCATTTTTCAATATACGCTTAAAGGTGCTGGTATGCTGCGAATCGGCGAGGAACAAATGGAGGTAGGCAGGCATCAGGCTCTATGGGTCCAAATCCCCAGTGACCACGCCTACTGGTTTAACCCGGCGGCAGCGGAGCAATGGGAATTTATATGGATTCGTTTCGAGGGCATCAAGGGGGAGAACCTGCGCCAAGAGGTGATGGGGCTGGACAGCAGCATCCTCGCTATCCATCCGGAAGCTGCGCCGATTACATTGCTCTGGCAATTATACGAGGATGTAAACCGTAAACAAATAGGTGACCGGTTCGATCTTTCACTGCGCATCTATGAATGGCTGCTGTCTCTTCAGCGATTTCTTCACAGCAGAGAGGCCGTTGCCTTTCAGGACATACCGGCTGCTTACCGTACGGTTGCAGGACATATCGATCATCATTACGGTTCGGACCTTTCCTTAGATCAATTGGCTGAGGTTGCCGGACTTAACAAATACTATTTATGCAAAATGTTTCCCCTGTATTATCATGTCAGTACCATGGATTATCTGCGTAATCGACGAATAGAAAAAGCCGCCGAGCTGCTGCAAAAACCCCATCTTACGATTAAGGAAATCGCGTTTCGTTGCGGCTTTCACGATGCCGGCTATTTCGGCAAGGTGTTTCACAAAATGATGGGCATGTCTCCCGGCACGTACAGGGAAACAGCGAGTAAGCATGAAGATTATATAAGGCTGCTTGAATAGCTTTAAGCCGTCTTATCAACATCAAAGGGCTGTACCTCTTGTAGGCACATACAGCCCCGACATATCGGCACCCTCCAACTCAAGCAATTTCACCTTTTTATGAACACCCCCGGCGTACCCCGTCAAGCTGCCGTTTGAACCTACAACCCGATGGCAGGGAATGAGGATTGAAATCGGATTATGCCCAACAGCTCCTCCAACCGCTTGGCTTGACATGCTTTCCTTGTTCATCCTTGCCGCCATTTTTTTTGCAATGTCGCCGTAGGTGATCACCTCGCCGTATGGGATTTCACATAGAATGCTCCATACCTCTTGACGGAACCCGCTGCCAATGGGACGGAGCGGCAATGCTGAAATGTCGGGCTTCTCGCCCGCAAAGTATTGGTTCAGCCATTTTTTTACGGTATCGAATATCGGCAGGTCACCACACACGATCGCCCCTTCAGGTATAGTTGCCCCGTGATACTTTTGCCCCTCAATCCATGTGCCAACAAGGCCGCATCCATCCGCTGCGAGTGTAATGATTCCTAGTGGTGACGGGTAGGTTGTCTGATAATACATGTTCCTGCCTCCTTATAGCGCGTTCCAAAGGTTGATAGTGGCATAACTGCGCCACGGCCGCCATGCTTCCGCCATTTTCAGTAATTCCTCTGAGGTGTAGGGACCCGCATCTGTCTCAAGGAATGCGTCCGGCCATTCCATTGCACGCATAGCGATGTACTGCGCTGTCCAGCTTCCGATACCGCGAATCGCCATCAGCTTCGTCATCTCTTCCTCCGGCTGGGCCGGGAGGTCAAAATCAATTTCCCCCTGTACGAATGCTCGTGCCAGTTCATAAATCGTGTTTGACCGTACAGCGGTAACACCTAATACGCCGAAGCGATCTTCAATCGCTCCTTCTAAAGACAATAGATCTTCGGGTAAAGGAAAAATGTGGGTCAATTCCTCAATCGAGGTTTGGATCGGCATGCCGTAAGTTTGGACAATTCTGGATGCCAATGTGCTTGCCGCTTTCACTGTAATTTGCTGTCCCAGCACCGCCTGCACTGCCATTTCAAACGCATTGAAGCACCCCGGCACGCGGGCTCCCAGAACACAAAGACCGGGTTGTATATCGTTCATTACCCGAAGTGTTTCGTGCACCGCACCCGGGTCGCAATACAAGTCAAACAGATGTCGGATCCGTGCAAGTACTTGCGGCAGTACCGGCAGTAAAGTATCGCTTACGGTTACGCTCAATGCATGCCTTTTAGGATCATGCCCCACCCGCACCCAACCATAGATAGGCTTTCCATCAGCGTTTACCATATGAACGGTACGCATGTATTCGCCGTTTTTTACTGCTTCAATTCCAGCTATTGTGCGTCCGGCCAGAAGATGCAGCATTTCGTCCCAAAGATAAGGCGGACGGTAGCTTAATGATAAAGTTATGTTGTCTTTATGCTTTTTTTCTTCTGCATTCCGTTTTCGTAAGGCCGTGGGCGAAAGCTTATACTGTTTTTTAAAAAGGCCGTTGAAACGGCGCAAGCTGCCAAAGCCCGCCGCCATCGCAACTTCCAGTACCGACAAATCTGTGTCTGTGAGCAGGTTTTTGGCAAGGAGCAATCTGCAGGTTTGCAAATACTGAATCGGCGACACGTGATACTCTGCTGCAAAAACGCGCCGCAAATGTCGGTCCGTACAACCAAGTCGCCCGGCTAATTCCGCTAAACTTTGCCCGCTGCCGCTGCAGTTCCATAAAACGTGCAGTTTTCCGGCTTCGGTTGCTTGGCCTTGCATACAGGGCGGCAATAAATTCCCGTTGACAATACGCCTACAAAAAAACGTCCGTCGAAACGTGCGTCTTTTGCCTTGAACGCTGCATACAGAGCATCTTTGTTATCCGTCATCTAATCACCCCTTTCCTGACCTGGTTTTATTATACCATGCTGCGCGAAAAGGTCTGGCCATTTTCGGACATGGTTTTTGAAAGCGACACTTAGAGTCCTAGGAATAAAATGGATAATATAGGGGATTATAACACGAATAATATCCAATTGAGGACGATTCCCCGATGACACAGCCCTTGTCCGATTCAATTACAGAAAACTTGAGCTATATTCTCGAGTCAACAGGAAATAGCGATGATATTGTCTCCAGAACATTTCGTGCAGGCCCTGACGGACAAATCCAGGTATGCCTTCTTTATACGGATGGCTTAACGGATAAGAATTCGGTTCAAGAATTCGTCATTACGCCTCTAATGAATCATATTGGCCCACGGGAAGTGGACCTGCTTTGCTATTCGGATGACACTTTATTCTCTGGACTCAAGGAACAGGTCCTCACGGTGGGAGCGATTAAGGATGTTCAGGATCATGAAGCGTTAATCCATTTTCTCCTGTCCGGCCAGGTCATCTTGCTTATTGAAGGCATATCCCAGGCCTTATCGATCAACATGAGCCAGTGGGAGGATCGAGGCGTCAGTGAGTCAAGCGCACAATCCGTCGTACGCGGGCCGAAAGAAGCCTTCACGGAGAATCTGCGGACCAATACCTCTTTACTTCGCCGAAAGATCAAAGACCGGAACCTCTGGCTGGAAAGCATATCGCTCGGTCAATATACCAAAACAAACGTTGCGATCATGTATATTCATGGTTTAGCTAATGACAAAATTGTGGAAGAGGTTCGCTCCCGTCTCGGAAGGATTCAGATAGACGGCATTCTTGAGAGCAGTTATATCGAGGAAATGATCGAAGATAAGAAGTGGACGCCATTTCCGACTGTATTCAATTCGGAGCGGCCGGATGTGATCGCTGCAGGACTTCTGGAAGGACGCGTCGCGATCTTGGTGGACGGCACTCCTTTCGTTCTTCTGGTCCCCGCATTATTCGTCCAATTCTATCAAGCAGCGGAGGATCATTATCAGCGGGCAGATATCAGCACCTTAATCCGTTTCATTCGAATCTTCGCTCTTTTTATTGCTCTTAGTGCTCCTTCACTCTATATCGCCATCACAACATTTCATCAGGAAATGCTGCCAACCAGGCTGCTTATGAGCTTGGCAGCACAGCGGGAGGGGGTCCCATTCCCCGCTTTTATTGAAGCCTTAATGATGGAAATAACATTTGAGATATTGCGGGAAGCCGGTATCCGCATGCCCAAAACCGTTGGACAAGCGATCTCCATCGTAGGTTCCCTGGTTATCGGGCAAGCGGCAGTGGAAGCAGGAATTGTTTCAGCAGCTATGGTCATCGTTGTTGCAATTACGGCAATTTCCAGCTTCGTCCTTCCTTCTTATAACATATCCATTACGATACGTATGCTGCGGTTTATCCTGATGGGTTTAGCCGCATCCTTCGGCCTGTACGGCGTTACGATCGGTACCTTAACCTTGCTTTTGCATATGTGCAGCTTGCGTTCCTTTGGTGTTCCCTATATGAGTCCATTTGCTCCGTTCATTCCAAGTGATCAGGATGACGCTCTCTTCAGGCTGCCTCGTTGGATGCAGCGCAAGCGACCGCGTTTAATCAACCAAACAAATACGATCCGGGAAGAACCGGCTCCTCATCCGAAATCCAGAGGTTCCGTCTGACGTTAAGGAGGAAATCGTATGCTCAAACGTAAGCTGTTATTTATTTCGCTGACTGCATGCTTCGCGGTGATGCTCTCAGGCTGCTGGAATCGCAGAGAAATGAATGAACTTGCTATCAATATGGGGCTGGGGATCGATAAACTCGGTGACGGTTACCGTATTACCGCTCAAGTTGTCGTGCCCCGAGAAGTTGCCTCCAAACAGGGAAGCGGCGGCCAGGCTCCCGTGACCGTATATCAGTCCTCAGGCAAAACCATTTATGAAGCTTTAAGAAGAATTACCGAAGAAAGTCCCCGGAGGCTCTACTTATCCCATCTCCGTGTTCTCATTCTGGGAGAAAACTTGGCGAAAGAAGGGTTTGCTCCGGTTCTGGACTTTCTATCTAGGAATCATGAGATGAGGACGGATTTTTTCATCGTTGTCGCCATGGGTTCGCCGGCTGAAGACATCTTGAAGGTGCTGACACCTATCGAAGAAGTCCCGTCCAATAAGTTGTTCACTTCGTTAACTGAATCCGGAAAAGTATGGGCCCCTACAACGACTATTACACTTGATAAAGTCCTTAACGATCTGGTCCGAGAGGGGAGAAATCCCGTGCTTACCACAGTCAGAATGGTCGGAACCATGACGAAAACCGTTAAAAACATCGCTATTACAGAACCTAATGCAAGAATCAGGTATGCCGGTTTGGCTGTTTTCAAGAAGGATAAATTGATCGGATGGTTAGATGAAACAGACAGCAAGGGATATTCCTACATAACCGATAAGGTGGACTCGACCGTTGGTCCGATTACCTGTCCCGAAGGAGGTGTAATGAATTTGGAGACCATTCGATCCAAAACCAAAATGACAGGCAGGGTTGTGGAAGGTCATCCGGAAATTACAATCGAGATCCACAGTGAAGGAAATATCGGTGAGGTACAATGTGCAGCTGATCTTAAGAAGCCAGAAACAATTGATCAATTAGAGAAAATAGCCAATGAACGAATACAGAAAATCGTGAAACATACCCTTGCCGTGGCTCAGACAACCTACAAATCCGATATTTTCGGGTTCGGGGATACAATAAGACGATCAAACCCTAAAGATTGGGATCTGGTCAAGAAAAATTGGGAAGATGAATTCCCGAAAACGGCTGTACAGGTGAAATCGGACTTCCAAATTCGCAGAGTGGGAACCGTGACGAACTCCATCTTTCAGCAAATGAAGGAGTGAGCCAATTTGTGGATCATAGTAGCTGGGATATGCACCGCATCGTTAGCCTGCCTGGTTGTTGAAGCACCGGCATTGAGAAGAACGCAGCAGAAGAAAGACCTTATTGTCTTCTATCTGATGCTGCTTGCCGGCACCGCTTTAAGCATCATTGAGTTTGCAACGAATTTCAAGCTGCCGAACCCTTCTCGATTGATTATCATCGTTTACAAACCTGTTTATGAAGTGGTTAAAACCTTGCTCGAACAATAACAAAGGAGAAAGGAGCGGAACGTTTGGATAAGGTGAAAATCAATGGTGCGGAACTCGTTGCGCTGATGCTGTTATTCGAAATGGGCAGTGCCGTTGTCGTGGGATTGGGCATGCAAGCCAAACAAGACGCATGGCTGGCTATTCTCATCGGGATGTTGGCAGGCCTAATCCTGTTTCTCATATACGAGCACTTATTCCGGGTTCATGCTCATCACTCTCTGGTCGGTTATTTACAGATCCTTTTAGGCAAAAAAATAGGAACAGCGGTCGCTTGCTTGTATTTGGGTTATTTTCTCTACATTGCTTCACGAGTATTGAGGGATTTCGGTGATTTGCTGCTAAGCTCCATTCTACCTCTGACGCCAATGCCTATCGCCCTTTTGACGATGGTCATCCCTGTCGTGTACGCTTGCTTACTCGGGATCGAAACAATCGGGAGGGTTGGAGAACTGCTCCTTACATTTATTTCCATGTTGGGCTTGCTGGCGGCTGTTCTTCTTGCCGCATCGGACGTCATTCATTGGGAGAATCTGAAGCCCTCTTTGGAGAACGGCTGGAAACCAGTGCTCGCAACGGCGTTCCCACTTACCTTGACTTTTCCTTTCGGGGAAACCATCGTCTTTTCGATGCTCCTTCCTCACTTGAACAATACTTTATTGGCTCGAAAGATCGGACTTGTTTCCATTGTGATAAGCGGTCTGATTCTGAGCTTCATCATTGCAGTCAATATCAGTGTTTTATCGGTATTCGGTGCGGAGAACTCTACGTTTCCCTTGCTGAAAACATTAGGCAAGATTAGATTAGGAGGATTTATCGAAAGACTGGAAGTGATAGCAATCATCACGTTGATCATAGGGGTATTTTTTAAAATTACAACCTTCCTGTATGCCTGTTTCGCAGGGTTGATTGAGCTATTCCAACTCGAAAGAAGAAAAGAGCTCGCATGGTCCCTGGGGCTGCAAATGTTTATTTGCTCCATCACAATGGCGGACAACTTCGTCGAGCATATCGAAATAGGATTAAAAACCGTTCCGACCTATCTCCATCTCCCTTTCCAGGTCGGTCTCCCCTTATTCCTCCTCGCACTCACGTGGATTCGCAATAAATATAGAACGATTGGCAGGTGATGATGATGCAGGGCCAAGAAAAAATCAATAATCGGCAGCTGGCCGTTCTCGTAACTCTCTATACGATTGGCGATTCCATTCTGGTTCTGCCGTCGATCCCAGCTATGATCGCGAAAGAAGATGCGTGGATTTCCGGTTTGGCGGGCTTACTGATTGGCCTGCTCTTCGCAATGATGTTTGCCTGGTTAGGCAAGCAGAATCCTGGATTAAACGTGTATCAATACAGTTCTAAGCTGCTTGGCAAATGGGGTGGGATGTGCATCGCTCTGCTGCTTACCTACTATTTCTTTATAATGGTTTCTGCTCAGATAAGGGAGATGGGCGATTTTATGACGGTACAAATCATGCCCGAAACCCCCATTCACTCGATAATCCTTTTATTTCTTGGAGTCGTTATCTTAGGAGCTCGTCTTGGGATCGAGACTATCGCTCGTTTGGGGGAACTTCTTTTTCCCTATTTCCTTCTTATGTATTGTGTTCTGGCTCTCTGTTTAATGCCGGCCATCGACTGGGAAAATCTCTACCCTGTCTTGCATACGAAATGGAAAACAATCGTCTACGGCTCGATTACGACCACTACGTTTCCATTCGTTGAACTCGTCAGTTTCCTAGTTATCCTGCCTTCTGTAAATAATGTCAAGCGGATTCAGAAAAGTATGTTGGTGGGGACGCTTATCGGAGGGATTACGCTAGAAATTATGATCGTACTGACGATTGCCGTGCTCGGAGCCCCCGTTACGGCTAACCAGATTTACCCTGCATATTCGCTGGCGAAAAAAATCAGCATCGGCAATTTTTTGGAACGGATCGAGGCCATGCTTGCGATTATGTGGATTGTTACAACCTATTTCAAGACGGTTCTTAATTATTATGCCCTGATGTATGGGATTGCCAATTTGACAAAACTGAGCGACCCGAAAGTGGCAAGCCTGCCGATCGGCATGATCCTAGTCGTCTCATCCCTTGTCTCTTTCCCAGATATTACCTACTTCAGCGACTTGGTGACCAATTACTGGCCATACCTCGATTTCACCATTTGTTTGGCGCTTCCATTGTTATTGATCGGTTTCCATTACAAAGTAAAAAAGTCCTGATTAGATCGTTCTCAACAGGCCTATAGAGGGACTCCATCCACCCTTGTATATCGAAAAAAATCAAAGTCAGCATGCCCGCCAACATGTCTGGAAGCGTAATTAAACAACCCCATCCGGTATCCCATAAAATGGTCCAGCGTATACTTCATTTTAAGCGGGCTTCCGATTTGTTTCCATGCTTCACCGTTTGCTGAATAGTAAAAGCTGGCCGTATCCATGCTATTTTCAAAAGCGAAGTGAATTTTCAAATAAATAAGGTTATCATCATAGGGAAGCCGCTCGACCGTTTCTTCTAGGCCGTCGCCTTGGTTGATACACATCGCAACATAGCGGCTGCCGTTCGCATCCACTTGAATGCCGACGGTTCCAAAGTGGTTTTGGAGCGCAACCATCCCCGCGTGGTCTCCCGGCCTCATGTGGGTTACATCCATCACCGTCATTCCGATACACCCGGGTCCTTCCGTCCGCTGCGTCAATGTATTGCGGGCTAATAAGACACTGCGGGTTATATTCCCCGCCACTAAACGCAACCAGCCTCGCCGCGCGGTCACCGACCATAGCAGGTTATCCGGATTATGATTCCACTGCCAATTTAGCGCCAATTGATTGGACGCATAGTCGAACTCATCGCTTATGACCATAGTAGATGGGACTGAACTTGGCAATTGCGCTTCAAATGTCATTGGCGCCTTTCCATTCATCCCAATGACAGGCCAATCGTCCACCCAAGAAACCGGCATTACAACAGGAACTCTTCCTACCGCATCATGATCTTGGAATAATACGGCATACCACTCATGAGCCGGCGTGTCGACAATCCCTCCTTGTGCAATACCATGATTGCGATAGCCCATGTCGTCATCGAGAATGACTTTATGTTCATAAGGACCCAGAAGCTCTCGTGACCGATAACAAAGCTGTCTGCGTCGCCGTTTGCCGGTATTAGGCCACTCAATGAAGAACAAGTAATAATAACCGTTCAGCTTATACGCATGGCATCCCTCGCACCGCAGCCCGATCCCCTCTCGCTCCGTCTCGAAGAGCCGTTGATGGATGCCGTCAGCTTTTACCGTCCTCACATCCGACATTAACTCTGTAATACGAATACTCCCGTTGCCGTGAATGACATAAACGCGGCCTTCATCAAATAGCAGACTCGGATCATGATGGACCCCTGCGATTACAGAGCGTTCCCACTCCCCGTTCTCGATATCTGCCGTCCTGTAAATGTAAAACCGGTTCATATCATTACTCGAGAAGCACACATAGAACATGCCACTATGATGACGTAAACTTACAGCCCACGCTCCTTTGCCATAAATGCCTTTCCCGTCCAGCAAATTGTGCGCATCGTTATCCTCTAAAGTATCATAAACGTAATTGACGATTCTCCAATCCATCAAATTCTCGGACTTCATAATCGGGCATCCGGGCATCGCATGCATGCTTGTGCTCACCATATAGTAAGCGGTTCCCACTCTAATCACACATGGGTCCGGAACATCCGCCCAGATGACCGGATTCGTTATCGTCACATTCCCCATCGCCGCATTCTCTCCTTATGAGCCCAAAGCAGCCCAAGTGATTGCTCTTATTTCCTGACAGTCTCCCGATATTCCACAGGTGTCACGCCGGTAGATTTCTTGAAAAAACGAGTAAACGAGTGCGGGGTTTCATATCCGACCTGCGCACCTACCTCCGCAATCTTCAGCTCGTCCCTCTTGAGCAGCATTTTGGCTTTCTCTATTCTAATTTCATCAATATACTCGGATAAATTGACTCCACTTTCCTGTTTAAAAAGCCGCGATAAATAGGATGGATTGAAGTGAATCACGCTGGCCAAACGGACGAGAGACAAGTCCTCGCCAAGGTGCTCCTCAATATACGAGCGTACCTTCTCTATCACCTCAGCTGCTCTGTTACGTTCTACACTCAGTCGGAGATCGAACAAGGACACCGCGGTCTGTTTTAAAAAGTCGAAACTATCTTGCCAGGACGAATGTCTATCTCTTTGCATGAGCCCGGTTGTGCCAACTCGATCATGCAGCTCCCAACGATTAACGTAGGACAAGAAGAAGAGAGCAATCGTATAATACAACTCCAAGGCAAACGGTCCCCCGTTTCCGCGTTCATCAAAGGCCGTTTCCGTAAGTTCCTTGAACAATTGGAGAAATCCCTCTCTATTTCCATTTTCAAGATAAATCGCCAATGAATCCGCCTTATCTCTCAGCGTCCTAGAATTGGCCGATGTTTCAATCGTGTCCAAGTTGACCGTTTGTATCATCTGGGAGCCGTCCCCCGCTCGCCAATGCTGCTCACCTCTCATTCGATCGTATATCTCGGAAAGCCGCTTCCAATCACATGGATCTGAGCTGAGCGTAATGGCAAACGTGATTCCCAGAGATTCATGACAAGCACGCTGTAAAAGCTCGAACTGTCCTTCCAGAAAGGATACCGTCCGCGTATACGCCTCAATCGCTCCACCGGCATGCTTCGGTTGAACGAGCCAGACGAGGCTGCCGTAATGATCGATGATGCCAAGACTATCGGTGCGTTCAGCCAGAAATTTCTCTGCAAGGAACTTGACTGCCAGCGCCGCTTCCTGATTTTCGGCAAAGGAGTTGTGCATGTTCGTACGCTGCAAGTCACCAACCGCTACGAGGACGGGCATAGCGGGGTCAAGAGCAATACCTAATTTACGGAAGTCAGTTTCCAAAGCCTCCGCTTCTCGCGTCCCCTGAAGCAAATAACGGAAATAGTTCCCTTGAGCAAGCGTCTCGAGTGTGCTAAGTTTCTCACTCGATCGCTTGATGAGATCATGAAACTTTAAACTATTCTCCAATTCATATATGGCATCGGTTACCGCTTGGATAATCACATCGTATTCTTCACTTTTCAGGAGATAGCTGACTCCGGGAGTTTGAATCGCCTGGTAGACATAATCAAAGTCATTATAGCCGGTCAAAAAGATGATTTTGCAATGCTGCCAGCTGCTTCGTATGTTTCTCATTAGCTCTAGACCGTCCATGCCGGGCATGCGGATATCGGATAACACAATGTCCACTCTCGTCGTATTCATCCAATCCAGCGCTTCTTCACCGGAATAGGCTTTATACAGATCAAGATTCAGATTCAGTTGGCTAAAGACATCGAACAGCCCGTCTGTAATAACTTCCTCATCATCAACGATCAACATTCTAATCATGAACGTCACCCCCCTTTAAGGGAATGCAGATGGTTGCTTGCAATCCCCCGAGATCGCTTCGGCTTATTCGCAGACCGTATTTCTCACCGTATGTGATCTTCACCCGGCGATGAATATTCACCAAACCTGTCGTCTCCGTTTGTTCATTATCGTTATCCAAGGTATCCGATATATGCTGCAAAGCTTCGTCCGTCAAACTCTCACCGTTATCTTCCACCACTATGCGGATTTCAGACTCTGCCACTTCGAATCGTATGACAACACATCCGCTGCGTTTCATTCTTTCCAAGCTGTGTTCAAACGCATTTTCAATGATGGGCTGCACAATTAAACGCGGCACTGACTTCTGTTCGATTTCCGGCGGGAGAGCGTCGAATTGCACACGGATACGCCGCGAGAAGCGTAATTCCTGAATCTCCGTGTACATCCTCGCATGGTGAATTTCTTGTCTCAACAATACTTCGTCAGAAGCATTCCGCGTCACGAACTGGAAATACTCGCCTAATTGCGTTGCGAACTGTCCGATTCGTTCAACGTCTCCAATCTTTGCCATCGTCCTCAGAATAAAGAAGCTGTTATATAGAAAATGTGGATTAATTTGCGACTGGAGCTGCTTCAGCTCCGCCCGTTGCGTCATAATTTTCTGCTTGTAGACTTGATCGATCAAAGAACGAAGATTGGTGACCATCTGGTTAAACCTGCCATACAAGTACCCAAGCTCATCCTTAGACTCATGGTGAATGTTAACATCAAGATCCCCATTCTCCATACGCCGAAAGCTTTTTACAAGTGTTAACAATGGTTTGTGAATAAATTTATACGTGGAGAACGCATAAATCGCAATGATGACAAAAGCAACGAGAATAAATAACCAGGCCCATATATAAAATTTGTCCAACGGCTTCTTAATCATCTGTTCGGGAATAAGCCGGTAGATAGACATATTCAAATAACCAGAGCTTGCAATTGCGGTATAATAGCGGTTCCCCGAAATGGTGAACGTTTCCGTGCTTTGATGGGGGGCTTCTCTCATTTGCTCAATGGTTGCCGTGACATCCGGCTCTAAGTGCTTTAATGATCCGCTCGAGAGTATGACACCCGATTTGTTCGTTGTCAGCAGAGTTCCGCTGCCGGGATATGTATTGAATTGGCTTAGCGCCTCCTGTAATCTCTCTTGATCCAGTTCGATTTCAATAATAAACAGCGGTTGGTTCCCCATGGTCACACTTGGCTTTGCCGCACTTAGAAATAATCCGCCCTTCCACTCAACAATCTGGTTATTCCTGCTGCTTAATTCCGAACGTAAGCCATTATACCGTTCAGTATTAAATTCACTTGGGCCATTTGCGGAAGAAATCGTTTTGGATAACGGATAAATATGAGCACTTACATTTTTAATATATGGACTGCTATTTTGAATCGCGTAGAGCCGTTTTCGAAGCGAGTTTATTTTCTCCGTACGTTTAAAAACATCCATCGTATCCCAAGTCAACGTCAGTTCGTTGAGATCCTCATCCTCAATTACGCTATACTGCAGCAGCTTCATCCGTTCAACCTCTTTTTCAAGATCGGTTATATAGAAGGTTAGCTGGGATACCGCCGTTTTGGAGATGTCTTCGCTTGCCGTTTGCACAATCCAGTGATAAAGATAGACACCAAAGATCAGGATCGGCAGCATAATAAGCAAAAAAGTACTGAGAAGCCGAAGGAAAATCGTATTTCGTATAGAGAACGGTTGACGGTTGATCAAGGCACGAGCCCCCAACTTTTTTCTTCCATTATAGCCTGAACCCTATAAGCTTCGTAAACATTTTCGTTAGGAACAAGCCCCCCCCTTCACCCTTTGACACTGCCAAGTACAATCCCCTTAACAAAATACTTTTGCAGGAATGGGTACGCCAAAATGATAGGAAGGGATCCTAGGAATATCTGCGATGCTTTCAGCGTCCGATCGGAAATGAGCGCCAAATTCATCGCCTCGTCGCGAGACAGGTTCGTTAAATTTTGTTGAATCACAATCGTCTGAATATAGCTTTGCAGCGGGTAATGACTAGGGTCCCCCATAAGGAGAAGTCCGTCAAACCAACTGTTCCAATGCTCCACCATTGAGAATAAAGCTAGCGTCGCAAGAGCGGGTTTGGATATCGGCACGTAGATTTTCCACAGCGTTGTCCAGTAGCTGGCACCGTCCATGACAGCCGCCTCCTCGAGCTCCTTCGGCACCTCGCGAAAAAAGTTCAGCAATAAGACAATACTGAAAACAGGAACGGCCCCCGGCAGGACTAGCGCCCAAATCGTATCGAGAAGATGGTACTCTTTAAGTGTAGAGTACCAAGGAATCAAGCCCCCGTGGAAAAGCATCGTTAAAAAGAAAACCCAAGCGTAAACCATACGCAGGCGAAACGCCTTCGTTTCTTTGGATAACGGAAAGGCAACCAGAATGGTTAAAATCAAATTCAGTGGTGTACCGATTGCAATACGCTCCAAAGACACCAGCATGGATTGCCAGAACGCTTCCCGGCTGGCTGTATACGTATAGGAGGCCAATGTAAAATCAACCGGCCACAATTTCACATAACCTGCTGCTGCAGCAGTACTTGAACTAAACGAAACGGCGACAATATGGACTAACGGCAGTACACATATTAACGATACCAGTATGAGAAAGGTCGTATTCAGAACGGAAAACCATTCGAGCCGCCTACGACTCGCAGATACCCGCATATATGCGTCGGACGCAGATCTTGTTGATGGCTGTATCATCGTTTTCCCTCCTCTTAGAAAATTCGATATTTCGCAAATCGATAAGCGACAAAATAAGAGCCCGATATCAGGATAAGCGATACCAATGATTTAAATAATCCAACAGCAGTTGCAACACCGTATTGAGCATCTAATAGACCGATCCGATACACAAAAGTATCCAGAATATCGCCGCTTTGGTACACTTGCGGACTATACAAGTTAAACACTTGATCGAATCCCGCATTCAGCAGCTGCCCAAGGCTTAGAACAGATAACAGAACGATGACCATGCGCATGCCGGGAAGGGTAATATGCCAAATCTTATGCCAACGGTTAGCACCATCAATCGTAGCAGATTCGTATAAGCCGGGATCTATGCCGGTTATAGCCGCTAAATAAACGATGGTTCCATAGCCAAAGTTTTTCCAGATATCGGATGACACCAGCGTAAATGGAAACCAATGATTGTCCCCAAGGAAAAATATTCTCTTAAGTCCGAGTGCATCCAGCAGTTGGTTAACAATACCGCTGGAGGGAGATAAAATATCGATGAGTATACCGCCAAGAACGACCCACGAGAGGAAATAAGGTAAATAAATTGTCGTTTGTACACTTCTTTTGATGACTTCATTCTTCAATTCGTTGAGAAGAATGGCAAAGATAATCGGTACGATTAAGCCTAGAATAAGCTTAAGACTCGAAATAAAAAGGGTATTCCACAAAACCTGATTAAAGCTAGGCAGGTTCATGACATAGTTGAAATTATCCAAACCGATCCACCGCTGATTACCGAAAAGACCTTTGGCAGGAATGAACTTCTGAAAAGCAATAATAATTCCTGCCATGGGGACATAGGAGAATAGAATAATCAGTACCAGTCCCGGTAATATCATTAGATGCAACGGAAGCTCTCTCCATATTTTCCTGGTTCCCATAACCATCCTCCATCCGTTGAAGCAAAATAAGCAGAGGAAGGAAGATCACTCCTCCTCTGCCCAATGCTACTTCTTCGTTTTCACATACCAATCATTTACTTCTTTCGTAATCTGGTCTCCGCCTAATTTGGCCCAATCTTTCACAAATTTGTCAAATTCATCGACAGATCCGCCCATAATGATTTTGGTGTACGTTTCATTCATTAACTTTTCCAAAGTTGACTTACGTTCAACCATTGTAGGTGTAGGTGCTCCGACAAATTTATCCATCAGGAACTGATTGTTTTTATCGTACTGATCCACGATCCCCTCGGAGCCTTCCGGACCGTAAATCCGCTCCCAACCCCATAATGCGAATCCTTCCTTCGTTGCTGACTTATAGGCATCCAGTTTACTTTGAATGGTTTTGGCTTCCCCTTTCAAAGAGGAGAAATCTCCAGCTTTACGGGCTGCATCGATCGCTCTAAATGCTTCTACGTTCTTTTTAACCGGAGCTGGTGTGACCGGAGACAGCTGCCACACGCTTTCCGCTTCCGGAGGTGCGTAATATTTGTCAAACTCCGCCGTTGCGCCGAAGTTTTTCTCCAGATGAAGATTAAACAATTTGATGACTGCTTCAGGATGCTTGAACCCCTTTTTAACCGCGAAGAATTTGGTCGTACTGAATTTCAGAGGAACCTTCGGCGTATCGCCGGATTCTGAAACAATCGGAAATGCGCGCCATTGTGAATTAGGCTCATTGTTCTTGTTTAATTGCAATGGCCAGATGGAATTCCACTGTTCGCCGTATTCCATCCCAATCTTTCCGGAGGCGATTTGCTCGGATACTTTGCCTCCATCCTTGGTACCGAACTCTTGGTCCAATTCACCGTTTTTGAACATGATCTGAAGCGATTGAAGCGCTTTCTTGACTTCTGGCTGAATGCCTCCATAAACCAGCTTACCGGATGCATCTGTCAACCACATATTCGGATACGCCTTGTAGCCGGCCATGAATCCTTCCAATCCCATGGCTCCGCCCCATAAGGTTTTGGTTAAACCGAGCCCAAATGTATCTTTTTTTCCATTGCCATCCGGATCGTTTTCTGCAAATGCTTTGGATATCGCCTGCACATCAGCCATTGTTTTCGGAGGCTGTAAGCCTACTTTCTGCAGCCAATCCGTACGAATCCAAATAAACATCGCGCGTTCGAGTGAAGAATCGACCTGTGGGATCGCCATCAATTTGCCGTCAATGGTAACTGCATCGAATGGACTGCTGCCCTCCTGTGATAAAATTTGTTTGGTTAACGGAGAAGCGTACTTCTCGTACAAGGCCGTCATATCTTCAATTTGTTCAGAGTCAGCTAATTGCTTCAATTGCGTTGCATTGACAGGAATAACGTCAGGCAAATCACCGGAAGCTAACGTTACATTTAACTTTTGTACATATTGCTCCGAGGTATCGTTCCCCTTGACGACCCAACTGTTTTTAATATTGATGCCCAACTGATCCTTATATAAACGACTCCAGCGGTTATCCTCGAACGTTTCACCTTTAAGCACACCTAGTACATTATTTTCTACAACATCACTGAGATTACGCACGAAAGATACATCGATTGGCGGATCATACTTGCCAAGTGGGTCCGCATTTGTAGCTTTCACATCGCTTGTCCCCGCCGTGCTTACCGCATCTTTTGCAGCCTCTTTCTGTCCGGCCGCCGGTTCATCCTGGTTACTGCATGCAGCTAAGAAAGTAGAAATGACTAAGAACGAAATGGATAACGCTTTCACTTTATGCTTTCTTTGTTTCATGAACATCCCCCAGTTCCTGGTTTTATAATCCCTCACAGCGATGCTGCTGTGTTATGTACTCATTATAAAATCCATAAAAGAAGCCAGCAATGTGCAACTCTTTACTTTACTTACCTGTTGTTGTCATTTTGTAAGCGCAAACATGGCGTAATTTCTCTCCGAAAATACACCAACCCGCTTCGCCTGTTACGAAAATCGTTGAAAAGGAATGAAATCCTTCATAGAACAAAAAAAAGTGCCGCCGTCAGGCATGCTCTTCCAGTCTTGTTACACAATCAAAACTAAGTGTTGAAACCGTTACATAGTCCCTTCGCATATGCCAAGCCTAAATCATGTTCGATCGAAGGCACATACTCCAGACCGACGTAGTCCGTATATCCTGCAGAGCGCAGCTCTGCAAACACGTCTTCATACGCTATATCACCGATTTGCAGTTCATGGCGACCAGGGTATCCGGCAGCATGAATATGTCCGATATCCGGGAGCCGCTCCAGCATCGTCGGAATGTGATAGAAAGTGACCGGGATGATCGATTCGTGTATTCAGCGGCTCCAGCACCAGGGTAATGCTGCATCTTCCACGATAGGTGCGGCCAAGCGCAAGCCAGCTACAATATGTTCAAGCTGGCGCTCACGCTCCACACCCGGCTGCTCAGAACCTGCTGTCGTGATTAGCGTGGAACATCCCAAGCGCTTTGAGATCTGGGCCGCATCCTTGATCCCTTCCACATAGGCTCGGTGAGCCTCCTTGGATACAAACGTGCCGCCATTCGTGCAGAATGCTGAGAGTGTGAGCGAGCGGCTTTTCATTTCAGCTTCAAGCCTGCCGATGTCCTTCGTTTTCCAATTCCAGAACTCAAAGGCCCCGATCCCATTGGCTTGAACTACCTGCAATGCATCCCCTAGATCCCATCCTTTGAATAGCGAATCCATACATACCGAAAGCTTCATACGTTCTCCTTTCTGAACAGATGGCCTCTAAACAACCTCAATGACCGACTGAGCCGAATACACTCCCTCAGAGGATGCCGACAACACTACACGTCCTGTTTCCCCCGTCAATCGGATGACCGTGCTGACACAGCCTCGGTACATATGCATCCAATTCGTGTCGTAAGACTCACTTGAACAAAGATCTCCATTATCTACCGCGATAATTTCCGCCGGCCCGGCAACATGGAAAATGACCTTTGAGCTATCGCGAAATACAGGTGTGCCCTCCGAGTCTATGGCTCGAACCGTGAATAGTTTCTGATAACCTGCTCTATAGGCTTAATTCATTAAGACAGAATGAAAATAATATTTCAATTTGATTACATCTTTAAACTAACGTTCTGTTAGCTTACAAATTCCTCTCAAACAATAACCCGAGATGTTCAGCTAAGACATGATGCGGGATCGGCTTATTATTAGTAAACCACCACTCCACAACCCCGACGAATGCGGATGCTACAAACCTCACAATTAACTCATCTTTTAATCCCTGGTTTTTCCCTTCGGCGACGTCTACCTCTTGCTTAAATTGTTCGATAAGAAAGTCAAGGAACCTTGTGCGAAAGAAAGGAGCTCCTTTACTCGCTAGCATGAACGAAAAGAAAGAATAATTCCGTTCGAAATATTCGGTCCATAGCGGTGAGCCGCTAAAATAGTCTAGATCTGCTCCCATTATGCAAATTTCGCGGAGCTCATTGATATGCGACTCAACAAGCTTATCTAGTAAATCATATTTGTCTAAATAATGAAGGTAAATGGTCCCCCTACTCACATTGGCCCTGTCGGATATGTCTCGAATCGTAATCTCGTCGAAATTCTTTTCAGACATCAAATCTATAACCGCGTTTTTGATTGCTTCCTGCGTTTTACCTATTCTTCGATCCACTTTAGACATCAAATTCACCTGACTTTCAAGAAATAATAAACAATGTTCTAACCTTTGTTCACTAATTAACAAATTGCGTTGATCTAACAATTGTGGTTCTTCCGTACCTGAATATAATTATATACATGTTCGAAAATGTATCAATATACATTAATGAACAAGTGTCAATTTATGAAAAGGGGGGACGCTGCCATTGGGCGCACACCACTATGGAGTTTACGCTGAGTGATAATTCGCAAGATCAAACAAAATAAATTGGAGGAATTAAAAATGCAAAATTATATGAAAATGGACGTCACCTTCGAGAGTGCTGGAGTAAAGATCGCCGGCCATCTATACACCCCAAAAGGAGAGGCTGGCGGTCCACGACCTGCGATCGTCGTCGGCCATCCCGGGACCGCCGTAAAGGAGCAGAGCGCTGGACTCTACGCCAAACGGCTTGCCGAACAAGGCCTCATTACACTTACCTTTGATGCAGCCTATCAGGGAGAAAGCGGAGGCGTGCCAAGGGGGTTGGAGGATCCCGCCCATAGAGTGGAGGACTTCAAAGCCGCCGTCTCGTTCCTTAGTACACGCAACGAGGTCGACCCGGAGCGCATCGGCGCGCTTGGCATCTGCGCCTCCGGCGGTTACGTTATTCCGGCTACGGTTACCGATCACCGCATTAAGGCCGTTGCCACTGTTAGCGCGGCAGACATCCATCTTCAATTCCGTAAAGGAAGTGACGGCAAGCAGGACCCTGCCGTTTTCAGGAGCATGCTCGATGCTGCGGCGCAGGCTCGTACTTCGGAAGCCCGCGGAGAAGGAATCGGCGTGTTTCCGATCTTCCCTGAGACCGAAGACCAAGCTCGCGCAATAGGTGATTTGCACGCCTTCGAGGGATGGGAATACTACTGCACCGACCGTGCGCAGCACCCACGCTCGGCTAAGTTCTTTACCTGGAACAGTATAGACCGAATCGCCTATTTTGAAGCGTTCCGGTTCATTGACCAGATATCTCCTCGTCCGCTCCTCATGATCGCCGGAAATCAAGCGGTCACGTCGTGGATGACGACCGAAGCCATCGCGAACGCAAAAGAGCCAAAGGAACTGTTCTGGATAGATGGCGCCACCCATGTCGATACTTACGACAAAGACCAGTACGTAACGATTGCGGTTTCGAAGCTCGCGGAGTTTTTTCGTACAAATCTCTCCCAATCCAGCTTGGTTTAAGACAGATTTGTCTCGGAACAGTGATGAAGTGTTTAATGCAGAAGGCATTACGATCATGGGGTTAGGAATGGATTGAACACGAGAATCGTGACGCTAACGGACATACCGGAATGCATGTCCTACTCTCTAGCATAACTAGCGTGAGAGGCTTCCCGGTGGAAACAGACCGAGTAATCCTATCAATTCGTAGCTGAAGGGGAGCCTCTCGATCGTTTCAATGAAACAAGGGACAGTTGCCTGTGTCGGCGATCTGTCCCTTGTTTTTGCACTATCGTTCAACGTTAGCTCAATGATTTGTGATCTGTACCATCTCATGAATTGAAAAGCCGCTCACAGCGACGGCTGTTGATCGGCTTAGCATATTTCAATACGTGTTAACCCGCTAGAATTCCTGCGAATGATCTAATTCAATCTTCCATAGGTTTCCTTCGACAGCTTTTCTATTCTCCGTTCCTAAACTGGACAACTTCATCCAAGGCGGGCAAAGAAGGAATCGCTCCACGCCTTGTCGTGGTCAAAGCTGCCGCCGCATTAGCGAAGGCAAGCATGTTCTTCATATCCACTTCCGCAAGACTGCGAATATCGCCAGAAGCTAGGCTCAGCTGGTACAGCAGCGCCCCGATGAACGAATCACCTGCTCCGGTTGTATCCACCGCTTTAACAGCATGTCCCGATACGGACACACTGCCGCCTGCTGTGAACCACGATGCGCCCTTCGAACCGCGTGTAAACAGCACGCTTGTTACATCACCCCTAAATAAAGAGGCAATCGCTTGTGCTTCATCCTCAATCCCCGTAATAAATGTTAATTCCTCATCGCTGATCTTAATCAAATGACTGCGAGGGATGAACTCCAGAATTGTCCGGCGGCACTCTTCCGGGCTGTTCCATAAAGGTAGCCTAACATTAGGGTCAAAGCTAATGAACCCATCCTTGCTCTTTACTGCTTGAATGGCGCGAATGTGCGCATATTTGACCGGTGCTTCAATCAAATCCACGGAACAGTAATGAAGCATGCTACCGCTGTCGAAACTGCAGGCATCGATATCGATCTCATCCAATAGCATGTCCGCGCTCGGCTTGCGGTAGAAGGAGAAGTCACGGCTGCCGTCAGCCTGCAGGCTGACAAAGGCAAGAGCGGTATTCGCTTGAGACGTTCGCGACAAATAGCGCGTGTCTACACCCACCTGGTTCATAGTATCAACCAGAAAATCGCCGAAGGCATCCTCCCCCAGCTTCCCGATAAAAAAGCTTCGCCCCCCCAGTTTGGCCACGGTGCAGGCTACATTGGCCGGAGCGCCTCCCGCCGCTTTGCCGAAGCTGCTAACCTCTTTGAGCGCTACGCCTGTTTCAGCAGGAATAAAATCGATCAGCGCTTCGCCTATCGTATACATCGTTCTCATGATATTCCTCCTCGTTCTCTTGCAATCACAAGCTACGTCCATGATAAAAAAGAGCTGCAAAACATATCAAAAGTTTGACATGTGCTGCAAATGATTGTTTCTGCGATATTCATCAGGCGTTATCCCGAACTTGTTTTTAAACACCCTATAAAAATATTTATCATCCTTAAATCCGGTGCGCGGGGCGATCTCGTACACTCTCAAATCACTATTTTGCAGCAGTTCTAGTGCCTTCTTCATCCGGAACTCGGATAAATATTTGCTAAAAGTTGTCCCCAAATGCTGTTTGAACATGAGCGTCAAATAGTTCGGGCTAAAGAACAAACTTGCCGCTACTGTATCTAGAGACAAATCTTCCATATAATGCGCCTCCACATATTGTAGACACGCCTCTACGACAGACTCATGCTTCCTAGATCGGCTCTTCTGAATCATATCCATCCAATTTAGCAGCAGGTTCATGAAGCCTTCTTTGCATATTTCGTAATTGCCGCTTACAAAAAGTTGGCTTTCGGCTCCCATCACAATGTCCTTGTAGTCCTGTTCAGAGACAAAATCCCTCATGACTACGGCAACACTGGATATCATCCGCTGGACGATCCTAATCCACTGCTCCGGTTGAGGAAGCCCGCCCTGGAGTATCCCGGTGAACCATTCATCCACCTGATTCATCAGCTGTCCAATTAACCCTTTTCGGATCGATTCCTTGAACAACTCTTCTTCTTTGCCAAAATTATAGTGTACGGAGCGAATAAGCCGGCTGATCTCCGAATACGGAAAAACCGTCCTATCATGCAGAAAATAACGAAAAGAAGCAGCCGTCAGCGCCTCTTCGCATGATTGCTTTGCTTCTTCGAATACATGGCTGCACATCTGACCGACACCAATGGTGAGGGAGATGCCGAATTGCTGCGAGCCTTGGAATGCGAACTCCTTCAACACGCTTTCCAATTCTGCCATGTTGCATGCCGATAGATTGGGAAAGGTTAGCACCGTGAGCAGCAATCTCTTATCCTCTCGGGAGTAGAAGGATACGGACGCCCCACTGTTTACAACTGCAGACTCCATTTGCTCAAGCAGTGCGCTTTTCATGCAACTTCCACTGTCCCATGACGTTGCTGGAATCCCGTCTCCTTCAATTTTGGCCGTCACAACAATACCCTGAGCTTCAAGTGAAAATTGTCTGCGAATTTCCGCCCCCTTCGTTTCAGACACACCTTCCGTTATCCAATCGTTCAGAAGCTGTTCCCAATAAACCGACAACGTCTGATCCAGTTGCTGTTTAATTTGTTCTTTTTCAAGTTGATTCGTTTTCTCTCTTGTAATACTGCCCTCAGCTTTGTCCAGAATGTGGGTGATGCTCTTTTCTTTAATCGGCTTGACCAAGTAATCGAAAGCACCCAACCGAATGGCCTTCTGCGCGTATTCGAAATGCCGGTAGCCGCTAAGAATGATAACCTTAACCGGATGGGCGGACGCATTCATCTGCTCAATCATCTCCAACCCATCCAGTACCGGCATTTTAATATCCGTAAACACGATATCGATTGGATTCGTGCGAATGACTTCCAAAGCGTCTTTCCCGTTCTTGGCTTCCAGCACATGACAATGAGGTCTAGCTTCCCTGATCATCTTGGCCAGCACTCTGCGTTGTATGGCCTCATCATCTACAACCAATATGTTCTGCATACAAGCCACCTGCCCTTTGTGCCTATTTGCTCGCCACTGGTGACAGTGAAAGTGAGACGAGCTTTACCGTTCCCTGAACCGCGTACACTTCAACGCCGCTCTGACCTTCTGCCGGAAAGACCAGATCCGTAATGACAGTTGCGCCTCCACCGGCGAACACCTCAACAGAGCAAGCATCCACCCATACAATCAGCTTGATTCTACCATGCCTCGGCAATACCTGCACCACATGTCTGCCGGGGAAATCGGCATGAAAACCAGTATTTCCGGACCGGGACCGATCCACGAAGACCTCCCGTTTTGCCGGAACGTATCCCACAACGGTTTCGTACGATTCCGACGCGCGGATCTTGAATCCGAATTCCGAGGCCGTTTGCAGTTCAAATTCCGCTTCCAATTCATAAAAAGACATGGAAACCGCAGATAGCAGATTGGTTCCCGGCTCTATCTCTATGTTCTGCCACGTATAAGCTTCTTCTTTCAACCGCTGCAGCTCGGCGACCGGCTTTTGAATCAACACTACTTGATTCCCGCTGCTAGCCAGTTCGAGCGTTCGAGGCAAGGTCATCGTGCTGCGCCATCCTTCTGTCGGTGTCAGATTGGCGTACTTCCAGTTGCTCATCCAACCGATATAAATGCGGCGTCCGTCCTGTCCGGGAATGTCCGACCAGCTGACTCCAGCGTAGTTGTCCCGGCCGGCATCCAACCATTGCACCGCCCCCGGCTCAGCATCGTTCTTGAAGGCAGTACCGTCGAATTCTCCGACAAAATACTGCGTTCTGGAACCTTCGGCATATTCTGGGGAATTGCCGATGCTGACGAACATGATCCACTTCGTTATGGATGGGTCGCCATCCACCGGCAGCTCGAATAAGTCGGGACATTCCCATACGCCGCTATGATCCCCCTCTCCCTCTCCGAACTGACTGGCAAAGCTCCAATCCTTCAGGTTGGGAGAATGGTAGATGCTTACCGTCTGCCCGGAGGCGAGAACCATGATCCAGCGGCTTGTCGGCCTGTGCCAGAACACCTTCGGATCGCGAAAATCCGGAAATCGCGAATCGGCAAGCACGGGATTACCGCTGTACTTACTCCAGGTTCTCCCGGAATCCGTGCTGTATGCCAAGCTTTGACGTTCCCGTGCCAGCTCGCTGCCCGGCTCTTTATCATGATGGGTGAAAATCGCGACTAGCCCCGGCGTTCCCCCGAAGAACCCTGTCGTATCGTGCCAATCCACCACCGCGCTTCCGGAAAATATTTGACCATGCTCATCCGGTTCCAAAGCGATCGGCAGATGCTCCCAAGAAACTAAGTCCTTGCTAACGGCATGCCCCCAATGCATGGGTCCCCATGTCATTCCGTGGGGATGATACTGGTAGAACAAGTGGTACTCTCCCTCAAAATAAACAAGACCGTTCGGATCGTTCATCCAGTTGTGCTGCGGAGTAAAATGAAACCTCGGTCTATATAAATCTGTAGACATATGCTTCCCTCAATTCTTTCTAAATTATGCCGTTACCCGGCTTCGGCGGCATCACATCAACGCCCAAGCGCGTTTCTTGTTAACTCAATAGAGCTCTCTCATTTAGGGGGTGGGAAAAGGCTGGTCGTAACTTGCGAAACGATACTCTTACATCAACGCGGCAAGTTATCCTTTAATTCCGGTGCTGGTGATCCCCTGTACATAGTACTTTTGGAGAAGCAAAAAAATGAGGACAATGGGCAAGGTGGTGAACGTAAGCGTCGCCATGATTTGTCCGTAGAAAATAGGCGGGAGTGTAAAGAACGTTTGGATGCCGAGCTGTATGTTCCTCAAGGATTCGCCTGTGGTCACGAGAATAGGCCACATAAAATCCCCCCAATGGGAAATAAAGTCCAGAATGAAAACCGTAGTAAAGACGGGTCCCGAGAGCGGAACGACAATTTTCAGAAACGTCTTCAAAGGCGAGGAGCCATCCATCGCCGCCGATTCCAGCAGTTCGTTCGGGATATCCATAAAAAACTGGCGAAACATGAAAATGCTAAAGCAGTTCGCAATGAACGGAACGATGAGCGCCATCCAGGTGTTCACCCAGCTCAAGCCGTTGACAACGAAGTAGAGCGGCATCACAATACTTTCAAACGGGACGATCATCAGCGCAATAATGGCAGTAAGAACAACGCTTTTCCCTTTAAAATTGAGCTTGGCCAGCGCATATCCGCAGAGCGAATTTACCCCTAAGCCGCTTATGCCGATAACCGTGACATAGAACAAACTGTTAAATAAATATTTCATCATAGGAATCCGGTTGAAAGCTTTTATATAGTTATCAAATGTTATATTCGTAGGAAGTAAAGACTTGATCGAGCCTAGATCCGCGAAAATTTGATTTTCCGGTTTGAGTGATGAAACGACCATCCAGAGCAGGGGAATAATAAAGAGCAGCGACACGATACTATTAGCTGCGTAGATGAAAATTTTAATTTTGCGATCAGCCATGAGCTCATCTCCTTCCGAATATCATCTGTCTTTCAAAAATTTCTTCATAGAAAAAGAAATCACGACTACAATCAGGAAGAAAATCACGGATACGGCTGATGCATAACCTGCATTCCTGAATTGGAACCCTTGCTGGTAAATGAGCAGCGCAAGCGTTCTGGTCGAATTCTCCGGTCCGCCGTTCGTCATCACATAAGGTTGCGTGAACAGCTTCACCGCTTGAATCGTCGTAATCGTCAGAACGAATACAATGACATTGTACAAGCTTGGAATCGTAATGAATTTGAGCTGTTGGAACTTATTCGCGCCATCCATGGCGGAGGCTTCATACAAATCTTTCGGAATACTCTGAAGGCCCGCAAGAAAAATCATCATCTGATATCCCGCAGCTTGCCATACAGACATGAAAATGATGGCATTCATCGCCTGATCCGCGCTTCGCAAGAAGGGCTGCTTCGGTATGCCGAACAGATGCAAGGTGGAATTGATCAATCCCTCATTCGGGTTATACAGGGAAATCCACAAAATAGCGATGACCGTCATGGAGGTAATAACCGGGCTGAAGTAAGCAATTCGAAATACATTTCGCAGCTTAAGTTGATTGTTGACTAACAAGGCCAGCAGCAGCGCTACCGCTGATTGGATAGGAACGACGACGACCGTGAAATACATCGTGTTATACAACGATTTATAAAAGAGCTTATCCTTAAAAAGGATCATGTAATTATCCAAACCGCTAAATTTAATCTGATCTGGCCGCAATAAGTTGAATTTGGTGAATCCGAACACCACCGCCAGCAAAAAAGGCAGCAGCAGGAACGCAATCAGCAGAACCACGGCAGGCAGAATAAAGGTTACCCCCGTGATAGACTCTCTTCGCTTCTGAAGACCGATGGATGTCACTTTAGACTTTGTGCTTGTATGAATTTGTGTACGAATGTTCTGCATGGATCACTCATCACTCCTTTCCGGTAAATCCAAGAACTTCCAATACCTTTCAAATGACCGCGTGGAACGGCAACAGGATAATAATCGAGCATATCCTGATGCCCATGTCCTGATGCCGCTTTCCGCGTTATCCTGCCTAGGATTAGTTGTTAAAGTTCCGCTTATATTCTTCATCATAAGAAGAAGCTACGTTATCCAACGATTTCTTCACATCGGCTCCCATCATAATGTCTGTTAACGCTTCAGCGAACTTTTGCGTCAGCACTGGATAGGCCGGCGTTACAGGTCTTGCATGGGATACCGTCGTCACCTGCTCCTTAATGATCCGCAGAGGAAGATCGTTATATTCCGGCAGACTGTCATAAGCCGATTTCCTGCTGGCCGGCATGCTGATAGCCTTGGCCAGCTGCGCGGAGCTGTCTTTATTCGTCATCCACTTCACCACTTCCGCCGCTTCCTTCGGATGCTTGCTGTCGGTAGATACGCCGATAGCCCAACTGCCTGATGGAGAAGTTACGATGCCGTCAGCTTTCCGAGGGAAATAGGTAATCCCCCATTCCAAATTCGGATAATTCTTGAAGCCTGGAATGTTCCACGGTCCGCCCAACTTGGTCGCTGCCTTGCCTTCTTCGAACTCGGTAGGCTTCGGATCGATGTTAAACAATTTTTCTTTGGCCAGCTTTTGCAGGAAGTTAGCAGCTGCGAGTCCCTTATCGCTGTTCACCCATCCCACCGCTGTTGTGCCTTCTTTATTCACAATGTCCGTTCCTGCTGAAATCCACATTTGCTCGAAAGCGTACGTCATCCATTCGCCTTTGTCATTAATCATGTTCGTGCCGAATACATCGTTCTGCGCTGTCTTCTTCATCACGTCGTACCACTGATCCCAAGTCCAGGCATCCTTGATATTCGTGGGAGGTTCAATGCCGTACTGCTTCATAATCTTCTTGTTGTAGAACAAAACAACAGAAGATTCGGCTAGGCCAGCGGCATAAAATTTATCTTTATAGGTCCCCTGCTGAATGATGGACGGAACGAAGTCGTTCAGATCGTCCTTGGTATAATAGTCATCCAGAGGGATGACGATCTGAGACGCTGCATAGTTCGCGACATTCGGACCGTCCATGGAAAGCACGTCCGGAAGTGTATGAGAAGCTACAGCCGCATTAATTTTATCTTCATAGGCAAATGAGTTGCCTCTTGTAATCGGCTCCATTGTCAGCTTGATTTTCCCTTGGTATGCCTTATTGAACTCATCCACTCGTCTCACGTAGAAATCGTCTTCCGGTCCGCTCGCCTGCGGTCTCCAGTAGGAAATTTCCACTTCCTTTTGGGCACCCTGGCCATTGTTCCCGGCAGTCTCGCTTGCGTTCGTCGGTCCATCTGCGGAACATCCCGCAAGCAGGGAGACAGTGAGTAAACCAGTGACGGTTAGCAGCCCTTTTTTTCCTTCTTTCATTTAAACCCCTCCATGAACGTAATCTTGTTTACGCTTTCATCATATCGTGATCATTCATTCGATCCTACTCTAAAAAACGTAAAAAGGTGGACTTTTGTACCGAAAACCCTTACATTAATAATTTTCATTTTGAAAAAATCCACCGTCGTAACGGTGGAAGGTCTATTTTCCTATCATTATGAGGTAATTGGTAGAGGTAAAGTAATGGTTATTCTAGTACCTTTATTACCTTGAGATTCGATTCTTACACCGTACTGAGTGCCATAGATGAGCTTAACCCGCTTGTTCACATTAGCAATACCGATCGATTTGCTCATGCTGACGGGATCGTCCAGGGTCGCCAGCACGTTCATAAGCGTATCCGGATCCATGCCTTTCCCGTTGTCTTCAATGGTAAACACTCTGGTTGTATCTTCAATCCGCCCGCTTACCCGGATCCACCCGCCTGTTTCCTTATCCTCCAAAGCATGGATCAGTGCATTCTCCATGAAGGGCTGCAAGAAAAATTTGGGCACCGTGTAACGGTATAAGTCCGGATCGATCTGATAATCGATTTGAAATTTATCTTCAAACCGCTGCCTCATAATATAATCGTAGTTTTGCAAATATTTCACATCTTCGCTGAAAGCCACTTCACCTGACTTTTTAGCCGTATATTCCAGCATCTCTGATAGCTCCACCAGCATATTGCTGATCACTGTCTGCTTATTTTCGATCGCTAAATAATTGATAATGTTGAGCGTATTATAAAGAAAATGCGGATTGAATTGGAAATTAAGAGCCTTCAACTCAGCCTCCATCTCCTTTAGATGAGTCTCATAATTCTCCTCGATCAATACCTGGATCTTATCATTCATTTGATTAAATTTATGGATGATGAGATTGACTTCGCTAGTGCCGTAAGTTTCAATCCTCGTATTGAAATTCCCTTCCCCAATCTGTTTAATTCCCCACATCAGCTTCTTAAGCGGCATGGTAATTCGGCTTGAAAAGAATGAGGCTAGGAAAATAGATAAGCCGATAACCAATAGGGTGGAGTAAAGCGTATAACTGAACATATTGGGCATCGTTTTTAATAGATTGTCATACGGGATAAATACAGCAGACAACCAGCCTGTTGTCGCAATCACATCAAAACAGACGACCATCTTTTTCCCATCGACTTGTATAAATTCGGTACCGCTCTTTCTCGCGATGGCACTGTTGATCCATGCCTGGCTAACAAGCCCAGAATCGGCACGATTAGACGTTGAAACGACCTCTTGGTTTTTGGTCATGACGTAGTAATAAGAATCCTTCACAACGAGACTTTCCTTAAAAGCTCTGCTAATCATGGATTCCTGAAAATTAACGAGAAGAATCGGCCTTTCTGCAGCTTTATCCATAGACCGCAGCAAGTTATTAGAGACATGCGATAAGTTAATCAGCCTGGTGGCTGTAAATACATACTGGTCCTTCGTGCTGGATACCGCAGAGGAGGCGTAAAATTTTTCAAGTAAATTATACGTTGGAACCCATAAAGTGCGATCTATGGAGCTCATCCCAATCTGGTAAATATCAGAAGCGGAGAAATCTTTTTTCGGGATCCAGAAATTAGGATTCCCTCCAAATGTGTAATTTTTCGTTGCCAAATTGACCGAATATACATCTTCCGATGTTGGAAAATATTTCTGCAGGACCCTGGTTACTTTTCTATCGTTTTCATAATCGAGATATTTCTTTTGCAAATCGGTCGTGTTAAACAATTCGAATAGATCTTCATCCAGATGCATGTTGATCGCGCTCTGCTCGACGCTCGCAAACTTCGCATCCAAGGATTGATTGCTGCTTTTCACTAATCCCAAATAAGTTCCGCTTGCATTCTTTAAAATAACTTCCGAACTCTTCACATAATAACCTACGCCCAAAACAGTCATTGAAACGACGATCAGTGCGATGTAAGATGCAGTTAATCGTACTCTCAAACTTAAATTTGCGTACAACATTCTGGCTGATTTCATTTCACGCACTCCTTGCTTCGTTATCCATCTTCCTATCTTGGACTATAGTCAAAATAACTCCGCCCCGCAACCACTTATATCAATATTGGTATATAAAATTTAAAAGTAGCGACGATACTTTTTGACATTGTGGACACGAAGCAACGTAAAATTCCCTATATATAAACAAAAAAGAGCTGCCGTCAGGCAAGCACTTCCAGTCTTGTACATAAAATCCAACATTCCCCTTGGATGTTCCCCTTATTTGGATCATTGCCAATAAGCTGCAAAATAAGATAATTAAGAGCATCATGACGACGATTAGCTTATGCTTAATCTTCATATCCTTGAAGGATATCGGGCGAAATCGGTCAGTAAGCACGGTGCCAACTCCTTTAGGTTGAGTACAAAGAGACACTGACCACAATATCGTCAGTGCCTCCTCTTAGATTATCCCATTATGAAACCAAATCCTATAGAAAAATTCGGTTAATTGGATGTAATAATCAGACCTATTTCTAATGTAACCATGTTCTTGTCACCCGACAGCACAATAATAATACAAGCTGCCGAATTACTCGGCAGCCTGATGATGTAACGGTCCTTTCATGGCGTATTCATGATGAAAATGTTTTTATTTGCATTTTTCAAAAAAATGCTCAGCGACTTCTCCTATATGCCTTACAGTAAACGTAGCCTTAGTAGTCGAACTTCCATCACAGCCGCGAATCAAGATTGTGGTCCCGATTCCCGCCCGCAAACCCGCTTCGATGTCACTCTCTTTATCACCGATTAACACCGATGAGGCTAGATCCAGCTGGAACTCCCGCATTGCTTGTAAAATCATCCCCGGATTCGGCTTTCGACAGAATGCGTCTTGTTTGTATTCTCCGATGCCGTGTACCGGATGATAGGGACAAAAATATACTTTGGCCATCCGGATACCATGCGCCTCGAATTGCTTCACCATCCATGCCGTTAACTCCCAAAAGTCCTTCTCCGTGTAATATCCCCGCCCAATACCTGCTTGATTGGTCACAATGATGAGCAAAAACCCCGCTCGCTGAAAACGTAAAAGGTTCTCGAAGATACCCTCGTTAAACTCGAAATCCTCTACTTTGTAAACATACGATTTGTCAATGTTAATTACACCATCTCTATCGAGCAATAGCGCTTTCGGCCTCATGCGTTTCCACCTGTGGTGACAAGCTCGGATTTTGCTCGTTCATAGTCTTCCGGAATACCGATATCGATAAAATATCCTTCACTCGGGAAGCCATACATGTTAAGCTTCTGTACTCCGGGATTTTCTAGAAATTGTTCAAATGAGAATTTGCCAGAGAGCTTGAATGGATCCCATAAATCGGTACGAGCTACGTATACACCACCATTAATCAAGCCGGATTCACACATCCGTTTCTCTTGAAAGCTATAAACCCGATAGTCCGAACTTACGATAACGGTACCGTACCGGTCAAACCGCTTCATTGGTTTAAGTGAAAGCGTCAAGTCGGCAGCGCGGTCTTGATGATACTGGACCAGCTGCCGGATATCGACTTGGAACATCGTGTCTCCGTTTAATAACAGCACCTGCTCGCCGGAGATCTGATCCATCGCCTTCTTAAGGGCCCCTCCGGTTCCTAGCGGTTCTTCTTCCACCGAATATGCGATTCTTATTTCTCCGCAGCGGTGGCCGAAATAGGAACTTATGATTTCATGTTTGTAGCCTACCGCGAGTACCACACTGCGAACCCCTTGCATCTCCAATCGTTCAATAATGTAACGAAGAAACGGTTTGCCCCCTACGGGAGCCATCGGTTTTGGTACATCCCAGATAACCTCACGCAAACGAGTCCCGAGTCCGCCAGCTAAAATGACTGCTTCCATATGCTTAAAATCCTTTGCCAAATATGGATTCTTCGACTATTGCACATAAAATATGGCCAATCAGAATATGCGCTTCTTGGATTCTGGGGGTTTCTAGGGATGGGATACGAATACATATATCGCATAGAGCTGCCATGCTGCCTCCAGTTTCACCGGTTAAACCAATGGTCGTGATCCCCATAGTTCGGGACATTTCTAAACCTCTCAAAACATTGGGAGAGTTGCCGGATGTGGAAATGCCAATAAATAAGTCTCCGGTTTGGCCGAGAGCTTGAATTTGTCGTGCAAACAACTGTTCATATCCGTAATCGTTTCCGATTGCAGTAAGCACGGAGGTATCCGTTGTAAGTGCGATGCACGGCAGGCCAGGACGATCGAAATAAAAACGGCTGACAAATTCGCCAGCAATATGCTGAGCATCTGCTGCACTTCCTCCATTGCCGCCGATTATGATTTTATTTCCCTTTCGGTAAACCTCAATCATTTTTCTAGCTGCCTGTTCTATTAAACTCAATAAAGCACTATCTTTAGCAATCGCTCTTTTAATCTCAATCGACTGTAATATATGGCTGCTCATATATGCCTTCAAATTTATGCCCTCCATCCTTGCGTTCCGTTCTTTGTAAAATGGACTTGAAACACTTTACCCCCTAATTCATTCAGTCGATGAACGACCTGTATGCGTTTGACGGGATCCACGATGAACATCATAAATCCGCCTCCTCCGGCTCCGGATACCTTGCCTGCATAGGCACCGGCTGTAATAGCCGAATTGTATATGAAGTCAATCCGATCGTTCGTTATAGAGGCGGCCATCTTTTTTTTGGCATTCCATGATTTCTCCAGGTGCTCGGCAAACTTTTTAATTTCACCTTTTAATATACATTCCTTTATGGCATAAGCCTCCGCTTTCAATTCATGGGTCGCTTCCAGGGCCGATTGGTTCTTCTCCAGTGTATTGCGCACTTGTTCGTCAATGATCACGGCAGATTCTCTTGATGCTCCTGTGTAATATAAAATCATCGAACTTTCCAATTCACTTATTATCCAGTTTTTCACCCGAAGCGGATTCACAATAACCCGATTATTCTCGTGAAACTCAATAAAGTTGAAGCCGCCGAAGGTGGCCGCATATTGATCCTGCCTTCCTCCGGCCCAACCGACATCAATACGTTCGATTTCATAGGCAAGCTGAGCAATTTCATATTCCCCGAGCGGCAGATTAAGCCATTCCACGAAGGCTTTCAGCATGGCAACCACCATCGTGGATGATGAACCTAGACCGGATCCTGCGGGAGCGTCAGAATAGGTGGTCATCCGAAAAGAGAGCGGCTTGTCTTGCATAAACTGTTTGACAATCCGGTTATACACGCCTTTATGCAAGCTTAGACAACCATCCAACTCCAGCTCCCGACGAGCGTCCGAATGGAACTCTTCTTTGAGATCCGAAGCGACGAAAGTAAGCTTACCGTCATCGTTGGCCTCAATCGTACAATAGGCGTACAAATCAATCGTCACATTCAGTACGCATCCTCCGAATAAGTCGCAATAAGGGGAGACGTCTGTTCCTCCTCCGGCTAACCCCAATCTTAAAGGAGCTTTAGATCTAATGATCATGTGATTCCTCCGTTCATTTATTGTCCAATCTGCTTATACCAATTCAGCATATGTGCGGATAAGACAACTTGTATGGACGCATGGTAGAGGGCGGGAAATTTTCCACCCTCCTTGCTATTTGAGAAATAAACGTTTGTCCCATTCACACCTTTTACAGAGGGAATAGTATAGGTATGTGATAATGAATTACGTCCAGGAGGTGTTTTGGTGAAACTAGCGGCTAGGAGAAAGAAGAGAAAGACAGCTATGTCTGCACTCGTACGTAAGCTTCGCACACGCAAACAAACAGCGGCTGGCCGGGGGCTGTTGCTCAAACGTGGAAAATCCGCACGTGCCCGTTGGAAAAAACGGTCAACTGGGAAAGTTGGGAAGCTTAATAAACGCAAACGGATCCGGCGCTTGAAACGTAGTCGGATTCGTAAAGGATTACCACACATTAATAAGCTGTTGGTACCGGTCTGGGACCAGCCATTGGTCAGCATTATTATTCCTGTTTATAACAAATGGGATTTTACCTATCCATGCTTGGTGTCCATCGTTGAGAACACCCGCGGAATCCCTTACGAGATCATCGTGGTGGATGATATTTCAGACGACTTAACAGTTCATATCAGACAATTCGTCAAACATGTCACTGTCATCCGTAATAAGGTGAAGAGGGGATTTCTTCATAACTGCAATCATGGGGCAGAGATCTCCAGAGGAAAGTATGTATTATTTTTAAATAACGATACCCAAGTGACTCCCGGTTGGTTGGAGCATCTGCTGTCTTTACCTGAAAATGACCCAACTATCGGAATCGTAGGCTCTAAGTTGATCTATCCGGACGGAAGACTTCAGGAAGCCGGAGGTATCGTCTTTAAAAACGGGTTTGCAAGGAATTACGGTCGTCTAGATAACCCGAACAAACATGAGTACAACTATGTCAAGGAAGTGGATTATATCTCCGGGGCATCGCTAATGATTCGTAAGGACTTATGGAATCAAATGGGCGGTTTTGACGTGCTTTTCGCACCTGCTTACTCAGAGGATGTGGACATTGCCTTCCAAGCAAGACAACTCGGATACAAGGTCGTTTTCCAACCCAAATCTGTTGTCGTGCACTACGAGGGAATATCCCACGGCACAGACCTCAACTCAGGAATTAAAAAATATCAGGTGATTAACCAACAGAAATTTAGAGAAAAATGGGCGGAAGTACTCGAGCGGGATCATCTTGCCGACGGTGAACACCTCTTTTGGGCAAGGGAACGCTCGAAGGATAAGAAAACCATTTTGGTCATTGACTACGGTGTTCCAAGTTTCGACCAAGATGCGGGCAGCCGAACGACGTTTATGTATCTGAAACTGCTTGTGGATATGGGCTTAAATGTAAAGTTTATTCCAGACAACTTCACCAAACTGGAACCCTATGGCTCTGAACTCGAACAGCTCGGTATCGAGATCATCTACGGAACACAGGATCGCGGATATTACGAGTATTGGATCGTTAAGCACAAGGATTACATTGATTATATCCTGTTGAACCGGCCTAATATTTCACATAAATATATCGATCTAATCAAAGCCCACACCCGCGCTAAAATCCTGTACTATGGCCATGACTTGCATTACGTCCGTGAGCTGAAGCGGTTCGGACTGGACAAAAACCGCGGGTTGCTTCAAGAGTCAGAGTACATCAGAAGACTGGAGTTCGACTTGTTCACCAAAGCAGATACCATCCTGACCTGCAGTGACTCGGAAAAACGAATTATCGATGGGAACTTTCCAAATAAAAGTACCCTATGGCTTCCGGCATATTACTTTGACCAAACGGTTCCGAAAATAAAGGCATGGGATGAACGCTCCGGTCTGCTCTTTGTTGGCGGCTTCAAACATACTCCTAACGCTGACGGTATTTTATGGTTTTGCCGTGATATCCTGCCTATCGTGCAGCAATCCATTCCTGATATCCAATTGTTCATCGTCGGGTCCCATCCTACGCAGGAAGTACTAGGATTACAATCGGATCGGATTATTGTCAAAGGATTTGTATCCGACCATGAGCTTAAAGAGCTGTATGGAAACATTAAAATTGCCGTTATTCCTCTTCGCTATGGAGCAGGCGTGAAAGGTAAAACGATAGAAGCAATGTGCCATCAGACACCGTTAGTTACTACTAGTACGGGGATCGAAGGACTGCAGAATATCAGGCAATCGATTGAACCCAAGAACACTCCTCAGGAATTCGCCGAAGAAATCATCCGGTTATACCACAATAACAGTCTATTAGAGCACAAAGCCGAACAATGTAAACAGTACGTGGAGACTTACTACTCCAGATCAAGAGCCTTGGAATGTATAAAGTTAGCTTTATAGCTCCGGGTAAAATCAAAAAAAGTGACTGAAGGTTTCGACTTTCAGTCACTTTTTTTTTTACAATTGAATGTAATTTGAATGGCCTGGAGAGAGCTTTTCTCATCGCTTCGAACCGTTCATATTTCCTTTCTCTTTCTTTTCAGCAAAATATCTTTTCATAATTGCTGGATGTTTCCCGGTAAAAGGCTTCGTCAAAATGTCATATTCGATCCGATTCGTCGGTTTCCCTAAGAATTGATCGACATCCCGACGACGGTTATCGTTTGCTTTAACCCAGGAAGCGAAAGCATAATGGTAATGGTAGACTGGAATTTGCTCGGCCTTATTGGGAATTTCCCACATGTAACGTCCGAACAGCTGCAATTTGCAGTGATTTTTCGCATCGTCGTATCGAATACCAATATGATTGCGCCACATGAGGTATTTATTGACAGACCAGTGATTGTCATTCGCTGCATTTATTCTTATTGTTTTAGGATTCATCCAGAATTGTACCCACGGAAATGAGATCGCATCCGATTCTTTCTGGGCCATCAGACGAGGCAAGGCATCACGGAAGCCGTCATCCATCATCTCATCGGCATCGATCGCCATAATCCAATCTCCAACAGCTTGGTCGACAAGGAAATTCCTTACAACTGACTCGTTCCAATCATCGGAGTAGGGCAACCCCGTCTGCTTCATATGGAACAGCCGAATATTCGCGCGCTTTTCCCAATCATTGATTATTCTTATACTGGCGTCAGTGCTTCCTACATCTAAGATAAGAATTTCATCCGCGTAGGAAGCAACACTTTCTAGAAACAGCGGAAGGAACTTTTCCTCATTCAATATCGGCGTGATGACCGTAAGTCTTGGCTTCGTCTCTAATAAAGTAGCTTGCGGAACATCCACAGGTTCATAAACTAACGGCACGTCTATAGGGGCAGGTAGAGGCTGCTTCGCTGGAGGTGTGTGTCGTATAGTTGTTCTTCTTCCCCTACGTTTCCTTACTTTTCGCAGCAGACGCTTGCGGAATTTTATTGTTCTCCGCGTTCGTTTCATTTTGATCCCATTTTTCCTGCGGATTCTCTTACGCAGCTTTTGTTTCCGATTCGTTTTAACGGCCTTTTTAGCTACCTGCTGGAGAATTTTTTTCATTGAGGACCTCCTTCGTGGTATGGTTGAAACGATTCGGGAATCACATGCTTTTTACTTTGCCATTCCTGTAATCCAAGTTAGTATATTCAACCCTCCCTGCCTATGAATGGACGAATAACTACACTTAAGTTATTGCCGGCCCAAACCAGCACTTGAGACCGAGTCAGCCTGAGACAGCAAAAGCACAAATAATAGTGCCTTCCAGTTGCTGGAAAGCACTATTAATTATGCCTGATGGAGGATTAATTCGTGACCTGAAAGCCTAAAAATTTAGCAATTCTGTCGAGTACTTGTTGCTGTGTTGTCAGTTTTAAAAGGATATCGTCATATTTTTTGTTTAGTGCTTCTTCTTTTTTAGTCATATTACTTTTGAGCTTCTGTTCTAACTCCTCATTTACGATTTGGGTGAGCAAATGGAGCGCATCACGCATTTCAGAAACTTCTTCAGCAATTCCGTCCGTGCATTTGGTTTGTAAGTCTGCTGTTTGAATTAAGCTGCGCAGCTCGGTTACTTTGTCAGATAAGGCGTCATTTCGTTGGATCAGTGATTCTGAAACAGCTTTCATCTCACTACGGAGCTTCTGTTCCAACGCTTCATTCACCTTATTACTGTGAGACTGAATCACATTACGCAGTTCCTTTACACCCTGCATAACGTTTTCAGATTGTTGGTCAAGTAATTCCTTTGTGGCGATAAGTATTTCAGCCTTAAGCTCTTGCTCCGAAACTTTTATCTTCTGTTGAATGGTTTGGATCGTGTTGTGCAATCCCTTTACTTCTAATGAGGCATCCTCCAATTGAGTGTTCAGTAAATCAATTGTTGCAATAACCTCGCTTGTTATGTCCTGTTGGAACAGCTCAGCTACCTTTCTATCGAGAACCTGGAATACGCTGCTCAATCCCGCCACTTCCTCAAAATGGGCATTATAACGTTTGCGCAGCTCCCATACATCCTTGGAAACAGCTTCGTATTGTTGACTAAGCAGCTCCTTTACTGACGTAAGTATAACACCTTTCAGATCTTCCTCTGATACCTCTGTAACCTCCCCAGGTGATAAAGCACTAACGCCTGAAACAGATGATATACTCACCTTTTGATTCCGATCGTCGATAGCATCCTTTACTTTCTCGGGCGTTTTATTCGTTTCCGTTTTTTGTCTAAGGTGCTGTACCAATTGTCGCAGGTTCATTGTTTCTTTACTTAACTCCGAGATAGAATTGTTGGCAGGAAGAGGTATTGGGGAGTCTGGAACAGATGGGTTTGTCGGCAGCAAGGATTTTGTTTCCGGTGGCGAAGATTTCCTTTCCTTATTCAGTGTGGTAACAGCCTTCTCGCGCATTTCTTGTAAGTCCTCTTTAATTAGCTTTACTGACTTATTAGCTTCCTTCATTTTAGAAATGAATTGAAACATTTCAATAGCTTCTTCCGAGTACTTTAGGGCTCCGCCCGCCGTTATGATCGGAAGAAATTCGCGAAATTGATTGGACCATTCCACTACAGTTGCCCGTGTTTTTCCAATTTTACTGGCGATCTCGTTGACTTTGTATGTTCTTTTCATGGTTATCTATTGTCATCCTTTCTTTTATGTTCATAAGGCTAGGCAATAGCTGTAACATTGTATTCAGGACATTGGATTTATGACAATGAAAAAAGGGCAGTTCCTCCCCTCATGCGATCCCACCATCAATAGTAATATAATGATTAGTGATGCCCCTCCTCATCAAACCGTACGTGAAGTTTTCCCTCACCCGGCTTTCCGATGTTCGCCATTCATGTGCATGACCACCCCTGAATCATTGGATTCAGCCCTCCACCATTATTCTGCAAACCAAAAACCGGAACCCCTACGGAGTCCCGGCCCTCACTACCCTACCTCGCTCAACTTCCCATCCCGACGCCGATAGCAATTCTCCTCCGGCATCGCTCACAAGCGCTTCGACCGTTCCTTCACCGGGTGATTCAATAATCAGCAAGGCTTGTCTCCATCCATCATCTGCTCACTTCTACCTTCGCAAGCTTCTCGTAATATCGAATGAGGCTTCCGTGATCACAATCGCCCAATCCGTCTACCTTGAGTGCCTGCATCATCTCCATAACGGAAGCAGTGAGCGGCAGTGGAACGCCGACCTCATGAGAGGTCTCGAGAACGTTGAGCAGGTCCTTTATATGAAGATTGATCCGGAATCCTGGGTCGAATTGGCGGTCCATCACCAGCGGAGCTTTGGCATCCAGCACCGTACTGCCGGCAAGTCCCCCTCGGATCGCCTGATAAACCAACTCCGGCTGAACACCGACTTTGCTCGCTAGGACGAATGCCTCGGACATCGCTGCGATGCCCAGAGCCACGATAATTTGATTCGCCAGCTTCGTTACGTTGCCCGCCCCAATATCGCCGGTGCGCACCACAGAGGCAGCCATCGCTTTCATAATCTCATAACATTGGTCGAAAATCTCCTGCTTGCCCCCCGCCATGACCGACAGTGTCCCTTCAATCGCCTTGGGCTCTCCGCCGCTGACGGGTGCATCCAGCATTTCTATTCCCTTCTCGCCTAGTCGCTGTGCAATCTCTTGACTCGTCAGAGGAGCAATCGAGCTCATATCAATCAGGACGGTGCCGGGCTTGGCCCCTTCGATAATACCGTTCGGGCCTAATGCCACTTCCTTCACCTGTGGAGAATTCGGCAGCATCGTGATCACCACATCCGATTGCTCCGCTACGGCCTTAGGCGAATCAGCCGACATTGCACCCAATGCGACGAGCTCCGCCGCACCCTTGTTCGTTGCCAGAACGACCAGCTCATAACCGGCTTTTACTAAATTTAGGCTCATCGGCTTCCCCATAATACCGAGTCCAATAAATCCGACCTTCATCGAAAGTTCCTCCTATCTCCCGTCTAGATGGCTCCCATTTCCGTCAAAATAGCTCTGAGTTTCTTGCGGTTCTCTTCGGTAGCAGCCGTATTCGGCAGAATCGAGCTGCCTACCTCCAGGCCAAGCAAATTCATTGCTTCCTTCGTGACGACCGGGAAGCTGGCCAGATTGAACGCCATCCGCAGCGGAGCCAGCTTGAACTGAGCTTCGCGCGCCGCCGGCAAATCGCCGGACATAAACTTATTATAAATATCCACCACAAGGTCCGGTACGATATTGGCCGTGGAAGCAACGCAGCCGACGGCACCGTACGCCAGAGAGCCAAGGATCATCACGTCACGGCCAGCCATAACCTTGAAGCCTTTCTCTCTGGTCCTGCGAATGTACTCGGCAGTTAACGTCATATCGCCGCTGCTATCCTTCACCCCGACGATATTCGGAATATCGGCCAGCCGTTCCATCAATCGAACGGTAATATTGTTACCTACCCGATCCGGGTTATTGTAGAGAAGCACAGGGAGCGAGGTTGCGTCTGCAATGGTTCGGAAATGCCGATAGAGCTCATCCTCGTTCGGCGTCAGAAACATCGGAGGCAGAATGGTGATCGCTTGTACCCCCGAATCCTCTCCCATTCGCGCCAGTTTGACGCATTCCTTGGTCGTGATGGCACCGATCCCCATGTACACAGGCACTCGGCCTCCCGCTTGATCAAGGGTTACACGAACCGCCAGCTCCTGCTGTTCATGATCAAGACCATAGAACTCCCCATTGCTGCCCAGCGATAAAATGCCATGAACTCCGCCCTTGATTACATGCTCTACAACCCGGCGCAAGCCTTGCACCTCCACGCATTCTTCCGCATCCACCGGAGTAACGATGGGCGGTATGACCCCGCGAATCCAACCTGTATCCATGACAACACTCCTCCTCTAATGATTATGATCAGGTGACGGGTCCCGGGTTAAATAAAGCGAGGTCATTGTGCAGTCCCCAATGGTCTGCCCAGGTTCGCTTCTTCCCGCTCGCGACATCCAGAATGAGATGGAACAGCTCCCAGCCCACTTCTTCGATGGTCGCCTCACCGGTCGCAATGGTTCCCGCATTCAGATCGATCAGATCATGCCATTGCTCGGCTAACGCGGTTCTCGTCGACACTTTGATGACCGGAGCGGCGGCCAATCCATAAGGAGTGCCTCTTCCCGTAGTAAACACCTGTACATTGATGCCGGAAGCAAGCTGCAATGTGCCGCATACGAAATCGCTGGCAGGCGTCGCTGCGAACAGCAGCCCCTTCTGGGTTGCTCTTTCGCCAGGAGACAGGACACCGGCAATCGGACTCGTACCCGATTTGACGATAGATCCGAGCGACTTCTCGACGATGTTGACTAAGCCGCCTCTTTTATTCCCGGGTGTCGTATTCGCGCTGCGATCCGCGCTGCCGCGCTGCAAGTAATCATCATACCAATCCATCTCACGGATTAAAGCCCGCCCGACATCCTCATTAACTGCGCGAGGTGTTAACAAGTGAATGGCGTCCCTGACCTCCGTCACTTCCGAGAACAACACCGTAGCTCCGGCACGTACAAGTAAATCAGCGGCGTATCCGACAGCCGGATTCGCTGTAACTCCCGAGAATGCATCGCTTCCCCCGCATTGCAAGCCAACCACCAGCGAGGATGCCGGACAAGTCATGCGCTCCCGGCGGTTCAATCGGTCAAGGCGCTCCTCCGCCATCGCCATGATCGATCTGACCATTGGCATAAACCCGTGGCTCTCCTGCAGGGTTACGATCTGATCGGAGGCGCCTCCTGGCGCTATCCGTTCGGGAAGCAGCTTTTCACATCCCAGCCCGACGACCATGAGTTCACCGCCGAAGTTCGGATTTTGCGCGAGATTTTGAATTGTGCGTATCGGAATGATGGCGTCAGGCGCGTTAATCGCCACTCCGCAGCCGTAGGTATGGGTCAGTGCGATCACATCTTCGACGTTCGGAAAGCGGGGAAGCAGCTCTTCTTTAATTTGCCTTACTGCGAAGTTCAACACACCGGCTACGCACTGCACACTCGTCGTGATGCCTAGAATATTTTTGGTCCCAACACTTCCATCCTCGTTCAAGTACCCCTCAAACGTATAACCATCCAACGGAGGAATAGTTTCCGGTAAGTTGCCTGCTAAAGGGAGCTCCGCCAATTGAGGAGGAGTCGGCATTCTCACCAATGACTCGTCGATCCGGCTCCCCCTCGTTATCCCTTTCATCGCATACCCGATGACCTCTCCATAACGGATGATAGCCTCATCCGGATTTAGATCAGCAAGAGCCACCTTATGCCCCTGCGGAACATCTTGCAGGAGCTCGAGGCCGCAGGGAAATACCGTTCCTTCCCGCAGTCCTCCTGCATTGGCAACAATCGCCATATTATCTTTCGGATTCACCTGGATGTACAGCGGCTTTTCGCTTTCAACACGTTGAACAGTCACATGGATAACCCCCTCGCATAAGCACTTGTTCCTGAATTGAACTTATAGTAATCTAGAACTATCGAAAAGTAAAATTGATTAAAATTCGTTTTCTCTAAATAAATTTAAGAGTTAGGGAGGGATCGTACATGGAGTTGAAGCAGCTGGAGTACATGATCCAAATTGCCGAAGACAACAACATTACCAGGGCTGCGGAGAAACTGTTCATTACGCAATCCGCTCTAAATCAGCAGCTCCTGAAGCTTGAGAATGAGCTGGGTACGCAGCTCTTCGTACGTTCCAGAAATAATTGGCATCTGACTCAGGCCGGTGCCATCTATGTTGAGAACGCCAAGCGTATCCTACTGATCAAGAAAGAGACCTACAACAAAATCAATGACCTGCTTGCGATCAAGGAAGGAACCCTGAAGATCGGTTTAACTCCGGAAAGAGGTACCGACATGTTTGCAGCCATTTATCCGGGTTTTTATAATAAATATCCCAAAGTACGGATCGAGCCCCTTGAAATGACCGTCAAAGAGCAGCAACAGGCCATATCCCTAAGTCATTTGGACATCGGCTTTGTCACGCTTCAGCAGGCTCAAAAAACGAAAGATGCGTATATCCCGATCTGTTCTGAGGAGATCATCTTATGTATTCCCGGTACCCACCCACTCGCGCATTTGGGAGGCCGCCTCGGGGAGCCGCTTCCTGAAATCAGCCTTAAGCTCTTTATCGAGGATTCATTCGCCGTCATGCGGAGAGGTTCCACATTAAGGGAAATTTATGACGATCTCTTGGCCGAAGAGGATATTTCTCCTCCCATATTATTGGAAACCCGAAGCTGTCAAACTTTATTAGAAATGGTCGCCGAGGGCATCTGTTGTTCAGTCCTTCCAATCAGTTATGCCGGCTCCCGGCCGAATGTCTCCTACTTCTCCCTACGTCAGCATCCGGTGTGGGAAATTGCCGCAAGCTATAAAAGAGACAGCTATCTGAATCAAGCGGCGAAAGAATTAATCGCGCTTTGTAAAGATTATTGGGAGCGAAAGATGAGCGGGTTGAAATGAAAAGAGCGGACTGCAATAAATAACCGCCCTACCACGAATTGTGTAAGGCGGTTTCATGTATTACAGCTCCGAGAGCAGAACCTCGGTATAGGCCATAAGCAGTGGCGCAACGCCATGTCCATTATTACTCACAATGATTTCATTCTCTGTGTAATACTTGAAGCTTCCATCGCGCACCTTACCGGTATCAGGGTTTGTGCCAAGCCCCGCACTTCTGCAGATCCCGCCAAGCAGCACTTCACCATTCTCCTCGCGGAGATATCGCTGGGTTGTGCCATGAAATGCAGATTTGCCGCAATCGGCGTACTCTTCAGCAAGATAGCCAAGGCGTGAACCTTTCAGCATGGCATATGCAAGCATCAAAGTTCCGCTGGATTCCAAATAATTCCCCGGGCGATCCCCCATATCGACAACCTGATACCACATCCCCCCGCTATGCTGGTAAGGCAGCATACCGTCTAATGTTTCATGCAAAATCAATTTCAATGGCTCACTATCAACCTGTACATCTTCCAGAAGTTCAAGCACATCAACCAATGCCATCACAAACCAGCCTACGGCGCGACCCCACACGTTCGGAGACATCCCTGTCGTTTTGTCGCACCAAAACATCTCTCTGCTCTCGTCGTAAGCATGATAGTACAAGCGGTTCTCTTCGTTAAAAATAAACTTCCTAACGTTCATAAACTGATGCATAGTATCCGAATAATTCTTATTTTCCTCAAACTCCTTGATGTACTGTACATAAAACGGTTGCCCCATGTAAAGTCCATCCAGCCAAATTTGGTGAGGATAATTTTCTTTATGCCAGAAGCTGCCTGACTTTGTTCTTGGATATGTCTTCAGTTGATCATAAATCAAGTCAAGCACTTGCTTATATTTGGGATCTTTCTCTTTCTTGTATAAGTCAAAGAGAATGGTCGCCGGTCTAACCTGATCAATACTATAATAACGCACATCAATGGCAGGGATGCTGCCCTTCTCATCATATAGGCGATCGATGAAATTTTTGACAAACAGATAATATTCTTCTTTCCCGGTTTGCTTATAGCTGTCCATATACGATTTGAGAATGCAATTCTCTATATAATGCCACCGCAAGGAAAACCATTTCCCTTCACCCTCTAAATATTGGTCTCTTATTTGATCCAGCATTTGATAGTTCATATACGACACCTCTCCCAACATGATAATGATTCATTTAGCTGTCTCGATATTGCCCAGGTGTCATTCCGGTCAGCTTTCGAAATGTCCGGATGAAGCCAGTCGAATTGGTATAAGTAAGACGCTCTGCAATTTCCGAGATCTTCATATCCGTCTCTTTCAGCCACTTTTTTGCCATGTTAACCCGATAATTCGTTAAGTAGTCAATAAAAGTAACACCTGTTTCCTTCTTGAAAACACGGCTTACATAAACAGGATGATATTTGAGCTGCGCGGCACACGATTCAAGGGAAATGTCCTGTTCATATCCGTTATGGATCATTTCGACCATTTGATGCGCGAGATTGATATATTGCGAATCCGCGCGCCCTTTGAAGAAAGCAAGAGCGGGTGGCAGCATTTCCGTCTTAAACCATAACGTAATCTCTTCTACCGTGTTTAGTTTCATGAAAGTCTGGAGCACCGACTTGGTGTTGATTAAGCTTTCTAACATTCCGCCCTGCTGCTGGACATGACTATGAATCTCCGAGATCAGCTCAACCATCACGAATTGGAAATCGTTAAATCGGATCTCTCTTTCCATGATCGACGCAATATATTGATCAAAGTGTTCGAAGGCGGCGGTTGCATCACCTGTTTTTAATGCGTTGACCAAATAATCCTTCAAGTAATTCAGGGATGCTGCCAGATGTTTGCTGTTCTCTTGAACCGACTCGATATCATCATAATGAATGATGATATCACTCCCGAGACGGATCCTTCTCTTCAGCGCTTCTAAAGCCTCTGTATGCGCATTCGTGGCATCCGAATATCTCGTAAAGACCCGGCTAATCCCGATACTCACCTTCAGCTGAAGCAGCTCGTGAACCTTGGACTTAATTTCCTCTGCAGCCTGATGAAAACTCCGTTGAAGTTCTTGCGGGTCTTCCGAATCACCCGTAAGCAGAGATACCTGCGACTGATCCAGCAATAAGGATCCCAGCAACCGATTGGCCGGTAAAAGCTCGCTGACGATGTTTTGGATAGCAAATAGCAGCAGTTCCTTATCGCTTTCCATATATCTCGTATCCTGAAGAGAATCGATCTGCAGCGCAATCACACCCAGAGGTCTCCCTTTTTCCGCGAAGCCATAGGTATCACACTTGAAAGCAAATTCGCTCTCCGTAACCTGACCCATGAACAGCTTCAATAGGATGAACTCTTTCATCTGTCCCATTTGACCTTGAAGCTGCTGTTGAAATTGCTTCCTTGTTCGGAAAAGCGTATTAAATCTTTCTTCGATATAAGCAAATTCATCTTTCCTGCGGGATTCTGCGGTTTCACCGCCGAATTGTTCCATCGTTTGAAACAACCGGCGGATCGGAGAATACATCCGTCTGCTCCCGTAGAAGGCAGCAGCTGAAATCACGATAAAGACAATAAGGCAGACATTTATTGTAACGAATGCAATTTTCTTGGATTCCATTGTTACTTGGTCAATGGAAACAACGGAAACATAGGTCCAATTATTCGAAGATACCCGATAATTCACAGCCGTAGCTTTCCCTTCGAAGTACCCGTTTGCATCCTTCACTGTTTTCAATGGCGCCATTACCGCATCTGTATGGAAGCTCGCTCCTTCATGACTCAAGAAAGGAGTGTGCTCTTCGTTCAGGACATAGATATCTCCCAGCTGCTTCGTTTGGGCTAACCCTTTTTCCAGTTCCGTCTTCGACATCTCAATAATCAACAGAGCCTTCGGGGATGTGGAGGGTGCGATCATCGGAAGTTTTACAACCAACCGAATGCCATGTTCATCAGCAAGCCAGAATAAATTTTTGGGATTCCTTGCATAATCTTTCAATAGCTCTTTATCTGAATATTCCTCCGTGCCAGTAAAACCTAGATTACCAATCATCCAGTCATTATCCAGATTAAGGAGATGGGTGTCCGCTACTGCGGATAAAGAGTGCAAGTTATATAAACCTTTGGCAAGGTCTGTAATTGTCTGGAAATCATCCTGATTCAAATCCTTGTACAGATTGTCCGATATCAGCGGTGAATTTATATATTGCACGGCACCCATTTCCACATTCTTCAAAACTTGCTCAATTCTCATCTGGTTCTGCAGCAAAATCTGGGCGTTACTTTCTCTAACCTTCTGCTCAATGTCCTTCGAAGAAATATGATAAGAAATCATTCCGATTGTTGTGACTGGAATAGCTACCAGCACCATGGCGAATAGGATCATGCGATATAAATAGGTGGGCAAATGAATTCCTCACTTCTGTTTACTTTCGTTTCAACGACCCTAGTATACCAAACCAGCCGCCCGACTGTTAATAATCGGACGGCGACTGAATCATTACTTCTTGGTGTATGGAACCTTATTTCTTCTGTTTGGCGTATTCGGCCGTGTACTCAGCGATTACCTTCTCGCCGCCTGCTTTCAACCATTTATCAACCTCTGTCTGCCAGCCGGCGTCATCGATTTTCCCCATAATGTATTTGGTTTGGGCATCGCGAATCATGTTATCCAGCTCCACGCCTTTCTCCGTGTATGTCTTGGAATAATACGTCAAAGCTACGTTCGGCACGGCATTTTTCAGATTGTCTTGCGCTATTTTCGAACCTTTTGCCTGTAGCTCGGATTGCTTCAAAGGTATACCTTTACCTGCTGTTTCAAACGAAGGCAAGCTGTCACGGTATGGTTTAACTTCAAGGTTGAACAACGTCAAATCTTTAAATTGACCTTTGCCGTCCTCTGTCTTAGTGAAGTGTTTACCTTCAATTCCCCTCGTCAACAACGTTGACATTTCAGCATCAAGCAGCTTATCGAAGAAGCCTAACAACAGCTTCAACTCCGCTTCTGTTTTCACACTTGATTTGGGGAACAGGAAGAAGCCGTTGTTTCCAGACTCAGCGGGCACCTTAAGTCCGGATGGGCCTTCAAATGGCACGACATCGACAACTGCCGTTGGGGTAGACTTCAGTACGTTGTCCGAAGAAAGCTGTGCAGCCGTTGCTACCGTGTTAACACGGATGCCCACTTTACCCGCATTCCATTTATTATCGGAATCAGCCGATTGCACGATGGAGAAATCCTGATTAATTAATTTCTCAGCATACATACGTTTTAATAACTTCAACGAATCCATATATGGCTTTGTCATAAATTCAGCTACGATTTTACCATTCTCAACCCCCCACTTATTAGGTGCTCCATTCGGAACGGAAAGCCGAGTCATAAAGCTGGCGCTCGTGGCTGGATCGTTATAGTTTTTATCTAGAAATAAGCCGTAAGTATCCGCTTGGCCGTTCTTATCCGGATCTTTTTCTGCAACTGCTTTAGCCATATTGTACCAATCATCCAGGGTAACGGGAGGCTTTAGGCCAAGCGCACTAAACCAGTCTTTGCGATAAATGATTCCGGCACGCCCAATATCACGGTATAACGGAAGCCCATACAGTTTGCCGTCCACTTTGATGTTGTCGTAATACATCGGGCTAAGTTCCGATAAATTTTTGTAATCCTTCAATAACGGACCAATTTCCCAGAACAAGCCGGACTGGATGGCATTCAGCGTGGAAGCGTTAGCTTTCACTTTAAAAGCTTTGGGCATTTCGTTAGAAGCAATCATGATGTTCTTCTTGTCTTCAAAAGCAGCATCCGGAATCCATTGAATATCGATTTTGGCATTCGTATATTTCTCTATCGCCTGCTCAATATCGCTGCCTTTTTTAGGCGCCTCTCCGACTTGCGGCGTAGCGATGGTCACTGTTAGAGGCGTTTTATCCGCCGCCGCTTTGTCCTCTTGCTTCGGATCTGTGCTGTTACCGCATCCTGCAAGAGTTCCTGTTGTCAACGCGATGGAGCAAAGTAAAGCCATATACCCTTTTCCAATCATCCTTAACCCTCCCTAATTATGAATCATATGGTATATTCGCAAAGACAAACCTTTTATAGGTTATCCCTTTACCGAGCCTAAGAAAACGCCTTTCGCGAAATGCTTCTGCAAGAATGGATAGACGAGAACGATCGGGATTGTCGCAACCACAATCGACGCCATACGAATCGTTTGAGGCAAATAATCCGTTGGATCGGACTGCGAGGCCGAATCTCCGATTTTATCCTGAGACATGAGCACAATTTGCCTTAGCACCACCTGTACGGGCCATTTCTCAGAATCGTTGATATAAATGACCGCGTGGAAGAACGTATTCCAATGTCCTACCGCGTAAAACAGTCCGAATGTCGCCATCGCCGGCATCGATAAGGGCAGAACAATTCTGAACAACGTACCGATATCATTGCAGCCGTCAATTCTCGCAGCATCTTCCAACCCATCCGGAATCTGCTGAAAGAAGTTTTTCAGAACAACTAAGTTAAACGCACTGATGGCTGTTGGAATCATAAGAGACCAATAGGAATTGATCAGTCCAACTGATTTAACGACGAAGTAAGTCGGGATCATACCGCCGCTGAAAAGCATCGTAATGAGAATCAATAGCATGAACGCTCTACGGCCGCGCAAGGTGGCCCGAGCCAATGGATACGCTGTGAATGAAGTCAGTATCAAATTGATCAATGTTCCTAAAACGGTTACATAAATCGATACTCCAATACTTCTAATCATCGTGTCCGTTGAAAAGATGTATTTATACGCGCTAAGCGTAAATTCAGTAGGGATCAGCAGCAGCCCGCCTTTGACAACCTCGGATGGTGCTGCGAACGAAACCGAAACAATATAGACAAATGGAATAATAGTGATTAAAGAAACGAGAGTCAATAGCGCATAGTTAACCCAATCGAACATTTTATTGCTGAATGTCTTGTCATTCGTTGGCATTGTTGATCTCAACCTCCTAAGAGCTACCCATAACTATAGTTAGTACACGCCTTCTTCGCCGAATTTCTTCGCCAATCGATTCGCACCTAGCACAAGTACGAGCCCAACCAACGATTTGAACAAACCAACTGCAGCACTGTAACTATACTGAGCCTGTGTTAAACCCTTCATATACACATAGGTATCGAACACTTCGCCGACTTCCCGGTTCATAGAGTTCAACATTAGAAAGATATGCTCAAAACCTGTATCCAGGAAGCTTCCCAATCTTAGAATAAACAGGATCACAATCGTGCTGCGGATAGCAGGAATCGTGATGTGCCAGAGCTGACGCCACCGGCCGGCCCCATCCATCCGAGCGGCTTCATATAATTGCAAATCTACCCCGGATAAAGCGGCCAAAAAGATAATCGTCCCCCAGCCTGCCTCTTTCCAGATCGACTGACCGATGATCATCGGTCTGAACCATTCCTCGCTTAGCATAAACGGAATTTTCTCAAACCCAAAGTGCACAAGCAATTCATTCGCGACGCCGCCCTCTGTCGTAAATAGCACATAAAATATACCGACCGCGACGACCCACGATATGAAATGCGGCAAATAGAGCAATGTTTGGACAACTCGTTTGAACACTTCTCTTCTCGCTTCATTAATCATGAGGGCTAGTAGGATCGGAAGCGGAAAAAAGAAGACTAAATTATAAATGGCTAGCAGTAAAGTATTTCGAAAAAGCGACCAGAATTGGGGCTCCAGAAAAAACCGCTCAAAATGTTTAAAGCCGACCCAGGGACTGTTTATAAATCCGGTAAAAGGCTTGTAGTCCTGAAACGCCATGACGAGACCAAGCATGGGTACATATTTAAATACGACAAAATACAAGATCCCAGGAAACAAAAGTACATACATCCATCGATCTCTTAAGAGATCCCGTACAAGCTGTGATCGTTTCAACGAGCTAACTTGAGCTCTTTGTATCTGTGCTTCCAAAGGTTGCGTCACTCGACTTCCTCCTGACTGAAAAGTGATTGGTTTCTATCTCGATGATACGTTATCAATCTCGTTACAGGCTATCGTACTCATTTAACTTCTTTATCCGAAACATGAAAACCCTTACATGACGCGGATTTCAGCGGGAGGAATTCCCTTTATCCGTACAACTGCGCTAATTTTCTCGCGAATAACGGGAGAAATTCCAGTTACACTTTGCGGCTGACCAAGCAAGCTCGGCTCCCTCAACGAGAGAGCCACGCCGCCCCACGCCGCAGATCAAGAAAAAACCGTCAGGGAATATCGCCCTGACGGTCCGATCTTATGCTTCTTCTCAAAATGTTCTTTAATCATCCGTACGGCCTCGTCCTTGCAGCCCTTCATCGCCGTTGATGGCCGTTAAATAAGTTACACTCGAGTTATCCTTACTGCTATATAGGTCTTACCAGGAAGCGCGATCTCGGTCTTTCCGGAAAAGACTCCTTCCAGCCTCGTTACGCTCATCTCCCACGTATCCATCCATTCAATCATAAACTGGCCATCTTCAGGCAAATCGATGACTCGATGGGCCGGCCGATGAATCCCAAAATAGTACAAATAATAGTGTCCGTCTATACCGATTGTGGGTACATCACGCACCGGTAACGGTCTAAGGTCAATCGGCGCTTGTTCGAGGACGCTGCGCAAAAAGGCAATTCGTGACGGGCTGTCCCCATACAGCTTTCCGCCTTTAGCCCACCAGATGATCATCTCAGGGTGCACATACGTTTCCCCGTGGGTAACATAGCCCCCGCGGGCTACCCCGTCCCAGCACCTTCGCACCATCTCTTCGGCGGTCAAGTTGCCCCAACGATGCTGCACGTTGCCTTCATAACAGCATTCGTCAACAATGACGGGCTTGCGGTAGAGCTTACTCCACTCTTGGGTGAACGACAAATCCCAGTGCTGAATGCTGCAGTGCGTCACCCACGGTTTGCCGTGATCGTACATGATGATGCTGGATGGATCATACATCCGCGTTCCGTTATGTATCGACCGCAAATGCTGGTAAGGGTCTTCCTCCTGCAAAATACGGAACAGCCGGTCCCAATCGTCCATCTGTTTCTCGCGCATGAAATCGTACTCGTTGGCGAGGGACCACCAGACGTTACGGAATGAAGCCAACCTCGCTACGACATAACGCAGATAATAAGCATCGGTCTCCGCATCAAGCGAATCAAAGCCCCATCGTCCCTTGTCGTAAGGGTGAAACAGAATGAGATCCGCTTCGATGCCGAGCTTTTGCAAGGAGGTCAAATGACGCTCAAGCTTGTGAAAAAAAGCGGGCTCGAAGCGCGTGTGGTCGAAGTTTTCCTTGCTGTCGCCGACAAAAGGAAACACGTCCGGCTCCGTTGCATTGTAGCTGTAATTCTTCGGAAACACACACATGCGGATTTTATTGAACGGCGATTGCGCAAGCGTCTCGAGAGTTTCCTGCTGCAATTCATTCGTCTGATGGATCCAAGCATAACTGGTCGTACCGAAAGGCAGATAACGCTCGCCGTCTTCGTAAACGAAATGAAATTCATCGTGCACCCGCACTGGACCATGATTCCCCTTTGCCGGCGGTGTGCAGACAAAACTTCCAACCTTTCCGTTCAACTCTGCAGCATCGCTTTCCGTTTCAAATGCCCACTCTCCGATCGTATCCGGCATAAAGCGGATGCGATAAACACCTTCACCGTCGTAAAATCCCTGAATTCGTACCGATCTGTTTTTGTGGCGGAAGATCGCCTGCAGCTGGTTATCCTTGAACGGATTGCCGTTCTCAGGCCCACGGAGCGATAGCTCGTATATCCCCCAACGTTCCACACTCTCTTGCAGTTGTCCTACTAACAAATGTAACCCCTCCTAGATAATGATGTTCTAACCTTTTACGCCTGAAGTCGCGATGCCATCGACGAAATATCGCTGCATCGAGAAGAAAATAATCAAACAAGGCAGCAGCGACAGGGCTGACATGGCAAACAGCGAACCGAAAGAAGATTCGCCTGTCGAATCCATGAACAATCTGAGGCCGAGCGGGACCGTGAACAGTTCGGAGGAACTGAGATAGAGCATATGACTAAAGAAGTCGTCCCACGACCCAATGAATGTGAAGAGCGCAGTGGTGATAAGCGCCGGTTTGGCTAGAGGCATAATGATGCGCCAGAAGATCTGAATTTGACCGCAGCCATCTATGGTCGCAGACTCATCAAGCTCCCGTGGTAAGCCACGCACAAACTGTACCATCAAAAAAATGAAGAAGGCCTCGGTGGCGAGAAATTTGGGCACGATCAGAGGAAGATACGTATCGACCCAATCCAGCTTTTTGAACAAAATGTATTGGGGAATAATCGTGACATGATGCGGAAGCATAATTGTGACCAGCATGAGCGCGAACCAAAGTTTTTTCAACGTGAAATTGAGCCTTCCGAAAGCATAAGCGGCAAATGCGCAAGATAGGAGATTACCTATGACTGACAGAATAGCCACGAGGAAAGAGTTGAAGAAAAATACGCTGAATTTATTGCCGCCTATGCCATTCCAGCCTTTGATGTAGTTGTCAAAAGTTACTTCGGACGGCCAAATGCGCAAATCCGTAAAAATGACGTTTTCCGGCTTGAACGAGCTGCTTATCAACCAGCCGATGGGGTAGAGCATGAGTACTGCAAACGCCACAATAAAAATATGAATGATCAGCTTTTGCAAATTAAGGCGCTGTGCCATCTCATTTCCCCCCATCCTGATAGTTAACCCAGTACTTGGACGAACCGAAAGTCAATGCGGTAAAAATAGCGATAATCACAAGGAGCAGCCACGCCATTGCTGATGCGTATCCCATTTCATAGAAAGAAAAGCCCTTCAGGTACAAATACAGTGTATAAAAAAGTGTTGAATCGATTGGACCGCCTGTGCCGGCGCTTATGATGAAAGAAGATGTAAACGCCTGGAACGCGCCGATAATCCCCATAACCAGATTGAAGAAAATAACCGGTGTAAGCAAGGGGATCGTGATTTTCAAAAACTGCTGCACGATCGGCGCTCCATCTACCTGCGCTGCTTCGTATAGTTCTGTTGGGATTTGCTTAAGGCCCGCCAGAAAAATAATCATCGATGAACCGAACTGCCAAGCAGCCAATGCGACGATCGAGTACAGCGCAAATTTCGGGTTGGCGATCCAGTCCGGCGCCTGCCAGCCGAATACGTCGAGCAGGAAGGCATTCACTATACCGTTGCCTCCGAAAATTTTGCGCCAAAGAACCGCAATTGCTACACTTCCTCCGAGAAGTGAAGGGATATAGTAGACGGTTCTGTAAAATCCAACGCCTCGCAAGCCCTTATTCAGCAGCAGCGCGACTAACAGGGCGAATGCCAATCGGACAGGTACCGAGGTAAATACGTAGGTGAAGGTTACCCCTAGTGATTTGACCAGCCGAGGATCGTCGGTGAACATTTTCTCATAGTTATCCAAGCCAATCCACTTCGCAGGAGACAATACGTCATAGGAAGTAAAAGAAAGATATACCGAGCTGATCATCGGGCCTACGGTAAGCGCAAAAAAACCGACGAGCCACGGAAGCAAAAACAAGTACGGGACGGCGTTCTTCTCCCACATTTTTCTTAGATAAGACTTTTTAACCTGGCCGGCAACCATTGGGGTTTGTTCTAATGCAGTTTGTTTCAAAGTGCCGCCTCCATTCCATCCAAATTTGTGAATAAGCTAGCCAGCGGCAAGCAATACGCCGGCTAGTCGGATACTCAGCTTACTTCATTTTAGCAGCCGATTTGGAAGCGGAGTCCACAACTGCCTGAGCTGCTTTTTCAACCGTTGTTTGCCCGAATGCCAGCTTCTGAGATTGAATCGTTAACTCGCTTTGCCATTCCGCAATATTGGGCAGTTCTCTATCCATTTCGCGGCTGTTTTTGACAGCAAGGTCGATATAATCGTACATTCTCTTATCCGTTTCATTACTTTTTTCCTTTAACGCAGTACGCACCTTAGAAGATCCCGGAACCCCGCGCTCACTCCCCAAAATGAGGGTAGCATCCGGATCCGTTACCATGAAGTCGATAAACATAGCCGCTTCCTTCGGATGCTTCGATTTGGCGTTAATGGACATAAACTGGCTTGGCTGCAGCCATAAGCCTTTGGCCGTTCCGCCAGACGGCAGCAACGCGATGCCGATTTCGTCCTTCATTGCTTTCTGGTAGGCGGTTAACTGGTTGGACCAAATAACTTTCATTGCCGCTTTACCCTCGACGAATCGGGAGTTGTCAGGGGATTCCTTGTAGCCGGCAGTCTGCTCGCCGTTCGGCATGATGCCGCCCTTGCGGAATTGATCCCACATCGTGAAGTATTCAACCACTTGCTCTTTTGTGAAATGGATTTTCCCGTCATCCTTGTACACGGCGCCGCCTCTCTGGCGTGCATAGTAATTCACCATGTGCGTGGAATCGGAGCCGTCAACAAAACCGAAAATGCCCAGCTTATCCTTCACTTGCTTGCCGTATGCAGCGAACTCGTCCCAAGTCCAGCTGTCCTTCGGAGCTTCGATTCCCGCTCCATTCAGAAGCGTTTTATTGTATATAACACCAAGCGCGTTAGAGCCCAGACTTACCGCGTATAGCTTACTATCCATTTTGCCGGAATCAATAATGCTCTGGTCGAAGCTGTCCAGCTTCAACTCTTTGCCGTAGTAGGAACTTATATCAAGAAATGCCCCGCGCTTGACATAGTCGGGGTAGTTATTCCCTACCTGAATCAAATCGGCCGCGTTGCCGCCGGCGAGTACCGTGTTCAGCTTATCCCAATAACCGTCGCTCATGTATTCCGGCTTGATCGATATGTTGGGATACTTCTTTTGGAACAAATCAATGACTTTCAGCGTCGCATCATGGCGCACCTGCGAACCCCACCACATCATCCGAAGCTCCACTTTTTCCCCGGATACCGCAGGCACTTCTCCACCCGGCGTAGTCGATGTCGTTTCCGTTTGTTTGCTTCCACCGCTGCAAGCGGCTGTAAACATCATGAAAGCTGCCATGGTACTAACCCATACACTCTTCTTTGTCAAAATCACAATCATCTGCCTCCTCATAAACTCGTTTAGTAAACTTTAGTTAATGAAAGCGTTGTCATTTATGACTTTAGATTTCAAGATACCTCTTGTTTTTGGTCCTTGTCCAAATTGGCTCAACCACGTAAAACATGCCACCTCCCTACTGTTTACAGGTCGATATTATCATCAATAAGAAAGTGTAGTCAATAGAAAATGTTTAGATCAATTTACTAAACAAAATAATAAACACACAATACCGTAAAGTTATACACCTATAATTTGTTTATTTAGCCTTTGATTCCTGCGAATAACTCATAAATAGTTTAGAATTGTTTAGTTACCTTTTAGTTCCATGATGTGATGGTCACCGCCTCAATGCCGTTTTCAATTACAAATCTCACAATACCGCCAATGCACGATTACGTACATGCTCCTACCCGAAGCAGTTTACGATAATCATTAGCGAACATAGCGGATAATCATGAGCGAAGGTGCCTTCTGTTGGAAGATATTGCAATAAAAATAGCCAGGCATGAGCAGCTCATGCTTGGCTATTATTATGTAACTAAATTTACTTGTGATGATATTTGTAATACTCTACTGTGAATTCTTCCATGATCCGGTCACCGCCTTGCTGCTTCCATTCTTCTTTCGCTGCCTGCCATCCTTTCTCATCGATATCACCCATGATGAACTTGACCCTGGCATCGTCTATAATTTTAGTTACTGTTTTGCCGCGCTCCGTGAAGGTATTCGAGATCAGCGGTGTCGTAGGATCCGCCACACCATAGGGCACATTGTCCTTAAGCATTTGCTCCACTGTTTTCGCTAATGGCGTTCCATTATTCGTAACAGGCAGCGACATACCGAGATGACGTACCGGGTAGACCTCTTTATTCGCCCTGGTCGGGTCGATTGTCTTCATGCCATCCCGTACGGTGTAATGACTCCCTTCTATGCCATAATTAAACATCGTGATCATCTCGTCACTGTTCAATTCATTTAGAAACGCCAGTACTCTCTTCAAATCAGCTTCTGTTTTAACCGCATTTTTGGAAATCATATACATGCCGTTAATGCCGCTGCCGGCTTGAACACGGATTCCCTTCTGTCCTTGGATGCGTGTAATGACACCGACCTTGGCGTTTGGATTAGCTTGCAACAAATCTGTGTTCAGATAGGGCAGCGTAAAGTTTTCAAGTGCCGAAGAACGGATGCCCACTCTGCCTTTAACGAATTCATCTTCGGGTTTTGTATTGGGCGACGAGGCGAAGTCCTGGTTGATGATTTTCTCATCGTATAATCTTCTCAAGAACTTAAGATTGTCCAGGTATTCCTGAGTCATAAAGGAGGGAACCATCTTACCATCGATCAACCCCCAACCGTTCGGCGCGCCTCTCATAATTTCAAACGGGTATACACCGTTAAACAGCCCGGAACCGGCCCCTGTTGTTGAAGTGGCGAAACCATAGGTGTCCTGCTTGCCGTTCCCGTCCGGGTCCCCTGTCGTGAAAGCTTTCAGCATCTCATACAGCTCGTCCATGGTCGTCGGCTCCTTAAGACCGAGCTTCTCTAACCAATCTTGACGGTAGAACAATCCGTACCGTGCCGTATAACGCGGGCGGTAAATCCCATACGTTTTGCCATCGATCGAAGAATTGTACAGCAATTTTCCATCTAGATGACTCAGATTGGAGTAATCCTGCAGATAAGGAGTCAGGTCCCAGAACAAATTAGAGCGGACAGCATTAATAATCACAGGGCTTTTCGTATCTATGACCAGAGTGACCATCGGTAATTGATCCGATGCAATGGTCACGTTAAGCTTTTCGCTATAATTTAGGCCGACCCATGTAATATCGAGCTTGGTATTCGTTCTTTTCTCTAATTCATGCACAAGCACGTTATCTTCCTTCGGCGGCTCAGCGGACTCGAACCATGTCATCATTGAAAGATGAAACGGCTTGCTTGCATCTTGCGCTGAGTCAGATGTAGTGGCAACATTCCCGCAGCCGGTCGCTACACACGTGATTATGATACAAATAAGAACCAGCGCAATTGCGGGTTTCCCTGCTTTTGGATAAAGCTTCATCCTTCCTCCTCCTCGGTAACCCGTTCTTGATCGAACGCCTCCGTACCTAAAATTTCGTCGTTCACCGAATCACTTTTGAAAAGGTTTGTTTTCTCTTTGATGAAGACGATCTTCCTCCCGATATTTCCCAGGAGTCGTCCCTTCCGTCTTGCGGAATGAGCGGATAAAATTTTGCGGGTTCTTGTAGCCCAGCCTCTCGGCAACTTCGGTAATCGTCATATCCGTTTCGGTCAGCATTTGCTTGGCCATTTCAAGGCGATACGCGTTCAAATAATCACTGAAGGTGATACCGATGTGTTTGCGAAATACTTGCCTTAAATAATCCGGGCTGAAGTTCATGATTGAAGCGCATGACTCAAGTGTTAAATCCGTATGGTATTGTTCATGGATGATTTGCTTAAGGGTCTCGGAAATGCTATTAAACTGGCGCTTGCGCTTAGTTTCCAATTCCTGAATCAATGGCTCCACCAACTCTTGACAGAAAAACGCTTCAATTTCTTGAGGCGATTTCAGCTCAAAAAATTGATCGACTGCCGGCTTCTCCTGTGAAGAAGCTCTTCCGCTAATATCAAGTTCATGCTGCTGTGCGAACTTTAACAGCTCCAGCAGTACACCGACCAACGTCAATTGACACTCCCTGTAGCTGTAATCTTGCACCAGCATCACTTCCGTCACCAGTGCATGCACGAGCTCTTGCGCCTTCTGTTGGTCTGCCAAGCGGATGGCCTCTAAGAGTTGATTCTCCATATCTTTGGGAAAGATATATGTCGGTGACGCCGTTGTCCTCAAATCTTCAATATGCAGGACGACCCCGCTTCCTGCGCGGATCCGGTAATCGAGCGCTTCCAGACCTTCATGATAAGCGGTAGGCGCATCCTTTAAATCACTGAACACTCGGCTAACCCCGACGCTGGAATCCAGCTCCAGATAGAGCTTTACCGCTTCCTGAATGGATTTGGCATATTCTCGGCCTTCGTTCGCCAGGTCGAGAGAATCCCTCATGGAGGAATTGGCTAGAACAAGCACCACGGAGCGATTGAGCAGCACCGGATTCAGGCGGCGTTCTACCGGCACAACCTCGGCGATCATATTTTGAATTGCGAATAAGATCAGATCGTAATCTTTGGACTCGAATCTAGTGCCTGTCAGAGTATCAATTTGGACGGTGAGTGCAAGGAATTGATCATATTCCGCCAAACCAAATGATTGGAGCTTTTCTTCAATCTCCTGCCGGCTTAATGTGCCCTCCAACAACTGAATAATAAAATATTCGTTCAACTGCGTGGACTGCACGCGTAATTGATTTGTAATTTGCGATTGTGTCTGCACCATATTCAGAATCTGTTTGCTCATATGCTCCACCTCGTTGAGACTGCCGCTTGGCCCCCCATGCTCATCCTGCTTACTTAGCAGCTTATACATTTTGCCGATAGGTGAGTACATGCGTCTAGAGCCTATGATCGAAATGAGCAGCGTAAGAATAAACACAGCGGTGCAAGTTGCTATCGTTATTTTCGCAATGACACCTGTTCCTGCCGTAATATCGCTCGTCGGTACGACTGAAACATAGATCCACCCATTATAAGTCGACTTGGAATAGGTCACTCCGTACTTCTCATCACTGCTGTAAAAAAAACCGTTCAACTGCCCCGAAGATTCCGCCGAGGAGATCGGTGCTTTCGATGCCGCGATAACTTGAGCAATGGAATCATCAGCAGGCGTCAGAAGTTGAAACTTCTCATTCAATATGGCGATGCTGCCCAGTTCATTTTTACGTGTGATGAGTCTTGTAAGTTCATTTAATGATATATCGGCTGCAAGAAAGCCCTTGGGGTTACTGGAAAGTAACGGCAGTTTTTTGACAATACGCAAGCTTCCGACCGCCCCTGGTTCCGCTTTCAAAATAGACCAGCCGCTATTCTGAAAGGAGCTGAATTCCTGTTTTAATTGATCCCTCTTCGAGGTTTCATCTAAAGAAACGATTCCCCCTTGAGCGATATACCAGTTTTCTCGAATATTCACCATTTCAATTCTTCGAATTCTCGTTTCGTACGATTGCAGATTATTCATCTCATTCGTTATTGACTTGACCTCATTATATTTATTGATGGTAAAGGATATATCCATTGACTGAATAACCAATTCCGAGACAGCAAACTGAGTAAGAGCGCTATCGACCGATTTGATCAACTGCTCCGTCTGCATTTGCGTTTGCTCGAGAATCGTCTTGCTGCCCAGGTTCATTTTTTCTTTGACAAGCCCAGAGCTCTTATAATAAGAAACCACACCTAGAAATACGATAGGAATCGTCATGATTAACAAATTGAGCAATAAGATTTTGGTTAAATAACTGGAAAATCGAATTGGCATATGTATCTCCTACGGGAAGAATGTATACGTTTATTCATAGCATAAATATACAAACTAAGTCCACCCGCGATTGCTCTTTTGAGTTCTATAAATCGTTAGCACTATGTATGAGATTAAAGAAAAACGGCTCACTTCCAATTAAAAAATGGAAATAAGCCGTCTATATAATACACTGTTATGGGACCTTGTAAACCTCTAAAATCGATATGAAACGGCACACGAACTGCTTTATCTCCGTTAATGAAGCGATTAAACGATCCTCCCGATTATTTCAATGAAACAGGACTGCATCGGCAATCGGCTCCCTGTTTTATTTTACTTGCAGGAACTCGAGCACGGCACTGAGGAATGCGGTTTGATGCTCAACATTTGATAGATGAACTGTGGGCAATATGAGCAATCTCGCATCAGGTACGGTCTTGGCGATTAATTCACTATGTTCGGGAAGCGTCACCGTATCATTCTGCCCTGCGATAACCAAGGTCGGACTGCTGATTAGCGCGGCAGTCTGGCGCATATCCATGTCGCGGATAGCAGCCCAGCTTCCTGCGATTCCTTGTGGACGAGTAGCAAGCACCATCTCGCGAAACGAAGTTACGAGCGAGGTCTCCGACACCAGCATATGCGAAGGGAACCAGTTCTTCATGAACATATCGGCGAATTCAGGAAGTTTCCCAGGCTTCAGGACTGAGGTGATCAAGTCCTCCCATTGCTCGGCTGGCCCTAGGTAAGAGGAAGTATTGCTTAGAATGAGCCGGTCAATCCGCTCCGGAGCGTATATACCTAGCCATTGAGCAACGGCGCCGCCAAGCGAAAGCCCGAGGAAATGCACTCGTTCGATTTGCAGCGCGTCGAGCAGCTCGATTACATCTTGTCCCAATCTGTCCAACGAATACGGACCGTCAGGCGTATCCGAGTCTCCATGTCCCCGATAGTCATAACGAAGAACGCGGAAATTCTTTGAAAGCTCACGGATTTGTCCATCCCACATGTTCATTGAGGTCGCGATGGAGTTCGCAAGCACGAGTACTGGCTTGTCGACCAATCCATCAATCCGATAAGCAACCCGAACTCCATCTCCGGTCGTAAAATAGTTTAACCCCTCCGTGCTGCTCGTTTTAGTTATTGTCATTGTTCTCAGTCTCCCTTTTGGTTTATAGTGACATTTTATGGGATCTGCTCTACAATTTAAATAAGAAGATTAAGGAGTTTGGGGCTTAAAACCTCATTTCTATAGGTGTTTCGAATTCAAACTTTATAAAACTGAGGTGATCTGTTTATGGACCACATCGATTTAAAGATACTGTCCATTCTTCATGATAATGCCAGAATTACGGTTTCAGAGATGAGTCGAATGATTGCCATGTCGCAACCGGCTGTAACCGAAAGGCTTCGGAAATTGGAGGAACGGGAGGTCATAACGGGTTATCGTGCGGAGATTTCCCCTTCCAAGCTAGGTAAGTATACAACAGCATTTGTACTGTTCAAGTCAAATAACTGCAAGGAATTCGAAACCTTCAGCGAAGCGGCCCCTGAAATCGTCGATTTCTATAGAACCAGTGGAGAGTATAATTACTTGTTGAAGGTTGTAACAGAAACAGGCGAAACGTTGGAAACCTTCCTTGAAGCTTGCAACACATTTGGGTTTTCAACGACCCTTGTCGTTCTTTCAACTCGATTCGAGGATAAAAGCCTTGTGGCAAGCCCTGAAGCATCAAACGTCATTCCATTGATTCAGTCAGGAGAAAAACGAGATTAAACGATGATTTGGAGACTGAACTTGTTTGACATGTTAGATTCGTTTAATTGTACAAACTCGCATCTTTTATTTCTTCTGGCTGTATTTTCATCTTACGTCATCATTCCTCATTCTTTTTACTTCTTCAAATTCTAAGTCCTCGAATTGCTATTTTCTTTCCTTTGTGCTCTTTTAATATGGGTTTTAGAACTGAGATTGCTCTTTTCTGACAATTCGTTACTTTTTCAACGGCAATCTGTCCTTTTGCTCAATTTATCTTGAGTCTTACCAAATAAGGTGGACACCGATTCATGATTCAACCAGCTTCGAATTAGATATAGCGTTTCTATAGGAATCTTAAGTTTAATAAAAAAACAAGGAGCAGTTCAGTTGAACTGCTCCTTGTTCATTGAACTCTCGTTCCCCGATAGTTCAATCTCAATTACTCTTGACGACATTGTTATCAATTTCAAAATCAAAAACACACCGCCTATTGGGAACGAGTGTGTTTTTTGATTGGTGGTGTGAATGACTTCATTTTAGTCACTGGCCGGCCATCTGCTTGCGGTATTCCTTGGGGGAGACTCCCGCTATTTTGTTGAACATATGTGTGAAATAATTAGAATCGTTGAATCCGGTGGCCTCAGAAATTTCGAATATTCTCATTTCTGTGCTTTTCAGCAGAAGCTTCGCTTTCTGTACGCGCAAGTTCTGGACATAGACGGTTACACTTTCACCGGTTTCCTTTTTAAACAGATTGCTGAAATAGCTGGGGTTCAGATGGACATGGGCTGCAACCTCAGCCAAGCCGCATACTCCCATATATGATTCTTCAATAAACCGAATGGCCTGCTTGACCGGATTATTATTCTTGCTAGCAAGCCAGTTATTGTGGGACTGCAGGAATTCATGGATGTATCCCTTCAGCCATTCTGCAATTTCCTCCGGCGTCGCACATTTGTAGACAGAATCCCACTCTATAGGGCGAACGGCCATTTGCCATTCGGGAAACTGAACCTGCACCAGCCGGAGAATGGCAGCAGCCAGCAGCAGCGCTTCGATCTTTGCGGTTTGCGGGGGTAAACAGCTAATCCGGACGGCTTGCCCCTGCATCTCCCGGCTTAGCAGACTGTTATCCTCCGACATTAGCCAGGTTACAATTTCCTTCTCCTTCTCGTATAGCGCTGTCTGGTTGAGCAGTGAATCATTGGCAGAACCGTGATCCCTATCCCCTTCCCGGCAATACCGCCTGTAGCCCTGATGTAATTCCTCCGTACTAGCGCACAGCCCTTGTCCGATGCATTCAAGAGCCAACCTCAGATAATGATGGACCGAATCGGCGAGTAACTGCAGCCATGAGGAGGATGTATCCGGCCGGGATGCACTCAGGTCCACCAATAAAGCCCACTCCGAAGCGTTCAAGGGAAACAACCGAAAGCCGCCAGGAAACCATTTATTCAAGTGCTCCCCGGCTATATTGGCGAAAGCAAACTGCAAAAGTGGCACATCCTGGTCTGAATAATGCTTATCCGGTGGGAAATAGGTAGGAATACGGAGAAAATGCAGCTCGCATTGCTTCATCCGTTTCAGCAGAGCCTCCACCTCTTCACCGTTGCAGGGCATACCCATGATCGCCGAGCGTAGCTCGCTGTCTTCATGCTGGCGCTTCCAGCCCTCCACCAAGAGCTGGGACTGGCTTTCTTCAATCAACTGCACATAAATCCGGTCGAGTACGCTTAAGATATCCGTTTCCACACAAGGCTTCGTGATAAAGTCCAGCACCCCGAACTTGACGGCGGACTGGGCATATGAGAAATCCTTGAATCCGGTTACAATCACAATTTTCGTTAGCCAACCGCGGCTTCTGATTTCCTCTGCCAGCCGCAGACCATCGATATGGGGCATCCGGATATCGGTCAACAAGAGATCCGGGACACATTTCTCCATCATTAACAAGGCGTCCCGGCCATTTCCCGCTTCCCCCGTCACCACCCACTCGGCAGACCGCTTGCCCACCAGCCTCCGCAGCCCCTTACGGAAGTTAGGCTGGTCCTCTGCAATAAACATCTTACCCTTCATCCGTTCCCTCCTCATGACTCCCCAGTGTCCCGGACTTAATAGGAAGCGTCATGTGAACAACCGTTCCTTTTCCTTTACTGCTGGTAATTTCCACTCCATAAGCGGGTCCGTATACCAGTTGAATGCGCCGCAACACACTTTTGTAGCCGATTCCCGTCTTATTGCCGTCCGGCAGATCAGCCTCCGCTTCTGTCAGAATTCTCTGGGTTTCTTTATCCATGCCACATCCATTATCGGCTACCTCGATATGCAACGCCTCATGAAATAGGAACGCTTTAATCCGCAGCACTCGGTCACTCTCCATATCACGGAAAGCGTGCACAAAAACATTTTCCACCACCGGCAGCAAGAGGGATCGCATCATCCGCAGATTCAGCAGAGACTCCTCAGCTTGAATAATGGTTTCAATCTCGCCGGTGAACAGCTCTGTCTGGATCTTGATGTAATTGCGGATCTGATGCAGCTCTTCGCCAAGAGTCGTATCCGTCTGAACAGATTTAAGGGAATACTTCAACATCTCCGAGATGGCGTTGATCAGAAGCGCCGCCTCCTCTTGGTCGTCGCTGTACAGCTTCCAATACAGCTCGTTGAACAGGTTGTGCAGATAATGAGGGTTCAGCTGTGCCTGGATGGCCTTCAGCTCCGATTCCCTCTGGCTGATTTGCGCCAAATATACCTTATTGATCAGCTCGCTCACTTGCTCCGCCATGCTGTTGAAGCTGTCCCCGATGTAGCCCAACTCATCGCCGGAATCCACTCTGACCCGGACCGTGAAATCGCCGGAACGCAGCAATCGCAGTCCCTGCATCAGATGGGCCAGCGGAGTCAGGAGCGTCCGGGTGGAAATCGTAATAAGCAGTGCACTCAGCAGGATCACGCCGATTCCGGCAAATGCCAATACCTGAATGATGTCTTTATTTTTCCTCTGTATCTCTTGCAAGGAAGCCCCTCCATATAGGGTAAATCCTGCCGGAATCAGCTCGTGGCGGACAAACAGATAGGAGATGCCATTCATTTTGACATAACGGGGATAACTTGCTTCAGTCAGTTGCAGGAGTTGCTCCATCTCGCTCTGGTCGGTATTGGAGTAGAGTATACCGCCCATAGGCTCCAGCAGCAACACCTTGCCTGTACCGTTCTCCGTAAGATCCCGCAGCACCTTGGATACCAGGCTTTCCTCCATCACCAATACCATGGTGCCATACGGGATCAGCTTCTCATTAAGCATCCGTCTAGCAGCAACCAGAACCGTTCTGCGTCCGTCGGGATCAATGGTGCTGGCCGCCTCGGCCCGGCCCCAGACCATATTCCCCCGATGGGGCTTCAGCTTTTCCATCATCCTGTTCAAGTCATCCGTTCCCGGCTCTCCCGACGCACCGACTTTAGAGAGAACCGTCATTTCCCCATTTTCATTGTATAAGAACACGGAACGGATAGACGGAGCATCCACCAGCAGCATATTCAACTGCTCTTCCACATACTTACGGTTCTTGAATTGGGTGTAAGAATCGCTTACCGGAACGGTGTTCTCCTTAAGGAACAGTTCGATGTTCGGATTCAGGATAATGGATTGGGATACCCGGTTGATTTCCTGGAAGGACACCTCCAGTCGGGCCAAAGCCTGTTCGTTGGCGATGGAGAACTGCCTGCTGATTTCCCCCTCCATTAACTGGATATTTGACCGGTAAACCATCCAGCCTGCCAAGGCAAAGGCAAGAGTTACCATACACGAGAGCAGCACGATCAGTTTGATCTTAAAGCTGCCCTTAATTTTTCCGGCTATATTCCCCGGCCAGCTTGTGGGATGCAGTCGGCTCCCCTCCCCCTTGAATTTCATATTGTATTATAAAACGCTTCCTTCCAAGCAAACAAGGTTTTCATTTTACCTGTCTACGTAGGAAGAAAGCGCGTCACGCTCCGGTCCGGTTTACCCGTATTATGTTAAAGCTTCATATAAGGCAATAAGAGCAAGGGACTGCCCGTATGCCATCGGCATGATGGTAATATTTTTATAATGATCTTTATCCATTCCCATACCGGTTCCAGCCGACACATTCAGCACGGTTCCATCCCCGCTGATATTTTGACAAACTGCCTGGATGGCCTTGTCTGCAACAGCCTGATAGGAGGAATCCAGAATACCGGCTTTTATGCCTTTTAAGATACCCGCAGCAATTGCGGCCGATCCGGATACCTCTTCATAGCTGGTTGTGTCTTGCAGGACTGTGTGCCAGAGACCGGAAGCGGCCTGGAGCGGAACGAGAGCATTGATCTGAGCTTTATACGTATCAACCAGAAATTGACGGACGCCCGGGTTAATCGTATCCTGACAAGTGTCCAGGTAATCCACAAGGCCGTAGGTGAACCAGGAATTGCCACGGCACCAGAAGATGCTGCCGAAATTATCATTGCGCTCGAAACTCCAGCCGTGGAAGAACAGTCCGGTATGTTTGTCGAACAAGTACTTAATATGGAGCAGAATCTGGTGTACGGCTTCTTGCTCCCACTCCGGCCGATTGAACTTTCGCCCAGCCTGGTTTAGAAACAGAACCGCCATAAAGAGCGTATCAATCCATAACTGCCCATTATGCAAGTGGATTCCATCCCGGTTACCAATGGCAGTGACTGTATGCTGGAAGCCGCCCTCTTTGGTTTTGGGCAGCTCATGAACGAGCCAATCCGCGTGATCCCGGCATAGTTGTTCCAGCTGGTTGGAAGGCTCATACTGATCCAGGAGCAGAACCAGAGCCAAATAAGGGGCGGTCGTATTAATGTTTTTTGACGGCAGTCCCACCTCCAAATTGCGGGAATACCAGTTCTGAAAAAACGCCATATACCGGTGATCATTGTAATACTTCTGCAGCTTGTACAGACCATAAAGACCAACACCTTGTGGCCAGTCCCATTCTTCAATTCCGAAATCCCGTTGGACAATTCCTTTCCTTGTATCGGCCTGGACCACGGTTTTATCCTTTTCATAGTCGCTACCGCCCAGATTCATAAGCTTGTCCACTACCAGTTCGATTTTTTGAAGCAGCATCTCATTTGTCATGATTCATATACTCCTTCTCATTTAAAATGTTCCGAAAGCAAACTTGGCCCAGCCTTTGCCGAACCAAGTCCGCATTCACCCTACTATTCTTGGCCCTTCAACCCTTACTTGTGTTGGGAGCGGACCATCTCCAGGATATCCTTACCCAGGAAGGCTCTGTCCTTATTTTCTTTGTACCAGGTATTCATGAATTCCTCAATCTGTTTGCCGCCGCCTCTCTCCCAGGCAGCTTTGGCATCTGCAACGGCCTGCTCAGGGGTATATTTGACCCCGCCGATAATGCCTTTGGTATAGATGTCCTTCATTTCCTTGTCGACATTGGTATTGATCACAACCAAATCGCTCGGCAGGTTAGGCATATGTTCGTAGTGACTTAGCGCGGGATACTGGGCCTCGGGATTAAGCAGAAACTCGTCAGCTTTCTTCAACATTTCTAGACCTGCCTTCTGAATAGGATCACTCACGTCGAACGCAGTGGTGGAAATCAGAAGCGGATTCTCGGGGATCGAGTAGAACATGGTGTAGTCCATGGCCCAGTCCAGTTCCTTGGCATTCTTCGCAGGATCAATGACCTTAGGAAAGCCGTCCGCACCTTTTTTCCAATGTTCTCCCTCCACTCCTTTTTTCAGAATCAGACCGTTCTCCGGCTTGATCATGAAATTAATATATTCCATTGCCGCCTTGGGATTTTTGGCATCAGCATTGATCACCGTGGTCATCTGAACCGGATTGACCACATGATGAACGAATTGCCCCATGGGAGACTTAGGCTGCGCCATCGGCGCAATCTCCGCCTCCGGAACAACCTTGCGGAGCGTTTGGAGGTCCGTTACCGTACTTTCAAACCAGTTGCTTACAACAGGAGGGAGATAAACGCCTATTTTTCCGTTCAGATAATCCTGCTTGGCTTTGGCCCCATTCTTGTCCGCCAGGTAATCCTTATCGATAAGCCCTTCCTCAAATAACCTTTTCTTGAATTTAAGAGACTCCAGCGTATTTTCCCAAGTCCTGATAATTTTGTCATCATTGGAGATTTTCCAGCCGTACGAGCCGAACATGGAATCCACCATGCCGTCCGAGGTGTAGCTCATGTTGGTTCCATAAGTATCCTTCTTGCCGTTGCCGTCAGGGTCCTGCTCAACGAATGCTTTCAGAACGACAAGCAATTCGTCGGTGGTCTTCGGAACCTCCAGCTTCAGCTTTTTCAGCCAATCCATCCGGATAAAGGCTACACTCTGCAGATGGGGCTCATTAATTTTACCGATCTCGTAAAGCTTGCCGTCCGGCTTGGTGCCTATTTTGCGAAGCTGCGGGTACTTTTCCAGCAGCTTCTGGTATTCAGGCGCATATTGCAAGTAATCGTCCAGAGGCATCAATTGCTTCTGCTGGTACAGGGAATTCCGGAACCCCGTATCAAAATCATTGACAATATCCGGCGCACTGCCCGATGCGAACAGCACATTCAGCTTCTTGACTGACTCCGCCCGGGCCACTGGCACATACTTAGCCGTAACGGGAGAATGTTCATTGATCCACTTGGTCCAGCGATTCTCCTCAACCGTCCCCTCCGCTGCGGGAATATTGCCCCTGTCATAGTTGGAAACGGTAATTGTCGCTTTCCCTTCTGCTTGTCCCTTTGTCCCCTCTTCCTTTTGACTGCAACCAACTGCCCCTGCTGCCATAACCGCCGACAGTCCCAGTGCCAACGTGATCTTCATTCTTGGTGCGGATGTTTGTCTAACCATGTGGAATCCCCCTCAATCTATGATTGATTTCGTTATTGCCGCTAACCTTTGATAGAGCCAAGCATAATACCTTTGACAAAATACTTCTGCAGGAACGGGTATACCACCAGCATGGGCACAACCATAACCATAACCCCAACTGCTTTCAGCTTTTCGGATACCATTTCCTGCTGCTGCATCATATCCATGGCCGACATATTAAAGTTCCCCTGAATTTGCAGCATCCCCTGAACGATAACAGTAAGATTTTGCAAATTCGTCTTACTGATATAAAGAATAACGCTCATGAACATGTTCCAGTAGCCCACCCCGTAGAATAACGTCAGCGTAGCCAGCATGGGAAGAGACAAGGGCAATATGATGCGCAGCAGCAGCTGGACCTCGCCGCAGCCGTCAATCTGGGCGGAATCCACCACTTCTCCCGGGGTGCTCTCAAAATAGCTTTTCATAATCAGCATATTATAGGTGCTAATCAGCCCGCCAAGCCAGAGAGACCAGTACGTATTGGTTAAATGTAGGCTATTCATGACCAGATAAGTCGGGATCATGCCTCCGCTAAAGAGCATAGTGAACAATGCGGCGGTTGTGATTGGCTTGCGAGCATAGAGGTAACGACGGGATAAGGGATAAGCCGTCAGCACTGTGGCCAGCATGCTCAAGGCCGTTCCGCATAACGTAATGATCACGCTGTTGGTAAAGGCGCGCAAGGCCGGTGTATTCTCAAAAAAATATCTGTAAACGGTGAAATCAAGCCCCACCGGCCAGAACCAAACCCGACCCAAGTCAACCGCATGCCCCGAGCTTACGGAGAGCGCAATCAGATGCAGGAAAGGTAGGATGCAGGTGAGCGAAATAATGATTAATACTACGTGAATAAAGCTTACAAAAATTTTTCCGCCTGTAGATTCCCTCAAGAGGAATTCCCTCCTTTCTTCAGAATAATCCCTGATCAAATTTACGGGCCAATGCATTGGCAGCCAGCACAAGCACCAGGCCGACAAAGGATTCAAACAAGCCCATGGCTGTAGTCAGGCCAAACTGCGCCTGCTGCAGTCCCACTTTGTACACATAGGTGCTGATGACTTCCGCATTCTGCAAGACAGTGGGATTCTGCAAATTGTAAACCTGGTCAAACCCTACTTCCATCAGACGGCCCATCCCAAGAATCAGCAGTAGGATAATCGTAGAGCGGATGCCCGGCAGGGTGATATGCCAAATTTGCCTAAGCTTTCCTGCACCGTCAAGCCCTGCGGATTCATACAAGCTGGGGTCAATGCCGGAGAGAGCCGCGAGATAGATAATAGCTCCGAAGCCCATCTCCTTCCACATGCCGGAGCCGATAAAGATGGCGATCCATGAGTTTGAGCGGTATAGGAAAGGCACCGGTTCCATCCCCCATTGACCCAGCAGCTTGTTGATGGTGCCGCCGTCGATGGAGAACAAGGTCAGGATAATGCCTGCAACGATAACCCAGGACAAAAAATGAGGCAAATAAATAATGGTTTGAATCCAGCGCTTCAGCCAACTCTTCCGGACCTCATTCAAGGCAATGGCGATAATAATCGGCGCAGGGAACCCGAAGATCAGGTTCAGAACGCTCAGGGTAAGGGTATTCCAGATAATTTGCAGCGTAACGCGGGACTGAAATAAAATCTCGAAATATTTCAACCCCACCCATGGACTTGACCATATGCCATCGTGAAAATTGTAGTTCTTAAAAGCGATCACAAGACCGCCCATAGGGAAGTAACGGAATATCAGATAATAAAGCACTCCAGGTATAAGCATGACAAGTAGCGGAATATTTTGCCGAAACCGCTTTGTCTGGTAAAAAACCTCTTTGGCTGCCGGTGCTCTATCCGTTCCTACGGCAGCAGGTGTTGTTTTCATGGCTCCCCCTTCTTTCCTGCTGAAAGTGTTTGTTGGATGATATGCTTATAATGTACCGCGGTTCGTCTATTCCGAGCCTTAAGAATCTTTAGGTCTTTCTGTGCGATTTTTGTTTCTCCTTCCAACGAGCAGAAGTCTCCCCCAAATGGGCAGCATCCTCATTCGTAATCCCTCTTTGCAGAACAGCACTAAATCTGCGGCAAAAAAAACAAGAAGCCGAGCGGATCTTCCTGCTTGGCTCCTTGGTTTTTACCTGTTGTCCACTCAACTTTTAGTTGCTGCGCCAAGCTATAAAGCGCGTGAGCATGGCGGATACTTCCGCCCGGGAGACGACACTTGTAGGCTCCAGAAGGTTTCCTGGTTTGCCGTTAAGAATACCTGCCGATACAGCCCAATCGATGGCATCATTTGCCCAGGCGGACACTTCGCCGCTGTCCGCAAAGCTCTGGCTATTGCCGCTTGCAACCGGCTTTCTGGCGTAACGGTACAGGACAGTAACCAGTTGTTCGCGTGTAATGGAAGCTTCAGGGCTACTGCCATCGCTGATCCTGGATGTTGTAGCCCAGTCTTTCGCCTTGCTGTACCAATTTTCACCGCCTTCGGTCTCAACGCCATGCAAACGGGCCAGCACGGTATATAACATGGCGCGACTCAAGGATACATCGGGAGCAAAGACACCTTGCTCCGTTCCGAGCAGCCATCCACGGCTTGCTACGAAGGCAATCGCCTCCGCAGCCAAGTGGCTATTGGGCACATCCTGGAAAACAATCCTATTATCGATCAGTTTCACCGTCATATTGCCCTTGGCTGTAAAGCTCAATCCGGCTTTGGTGACAACCGTTCCGATCACTTCCTTTGTTCCGTTATCCCGAACCTTATAAGCCACCGTGGAAACAGAAGCATTCTTGAACGGAATTGTGACCCGCGCTTGTGCTACGCCTTCTGGCAGATGGACAGTCGCAGTTACTCCCCCAAGAGAAGTCTTGTCAGTTTCAACCTTGACTCCCTGCGGATCCGTGGTGACAGAGCGGCTGCTTCCATCGGGCTTGCTCACGGTCTCACGCTTGCTTCCACTCTGCTTGGTGACGACTTCGGTAATTGTACCATTACGTTCTTTCGTTACAACTTCACGGTCGCCGTTCGGCCAGACCGTAGTCTCCGTCACCGTACCGGTTGTCTGATCGGTGATGCTGGTCGTCGTGCTGCCATCCCCGTTTGTGACCCCAGTAGACGGCGTAGTTGGGACGACCGGATTGCTGCCGCCAATTTGGAGATCTCCGCCGCTTTCACCGCTGTCGTTATCATATACACCCACAGTTACCACACAAGAAGCTGTGAAGCCGCCGTCTTCAGTAGTTACCGTAATAATGGCTTTACCAGAGGCACGAACCGTCACAAGACCGTGTTCATTCACGGTAGCTACAATCGGATTGGAAGTGGTCCAGATCAAGGTTTTGTCCGCTGCATCAGCGGGCTCCACATTTGCGGTAAGCTGGACAGTCGAATCCCCATGGTTGGTATACAGATGAGCGGTGGTCTGATTCAGGCTCACCCCGGTGACATGCACCGGCTGAGTAAAGACCGTAATGGTCAAGACCACATGAGGACTGGCTTTATGGGTAGCAGTCTCAGAGTAACGAACCCAATACGTCCCGGGTGAGAGATTTGCGATGGAATCCCCTTCGGCACTTAACCAGGTGCTCCCATTGTCGGAGGACCATTCCATGGAGGAGGTGACCCCGGTGATGCGTCCATCATTGGCGCCAACCGCTGATTCATCGGTGTGCTTGAGCCCCTCTGGCGCAGCCTTCGGTCCGCCGGTAACCATCGCTTTAAAATCATCAAAATCGATGGAGGCGTTGGCATAGCCATCGACGCCGAAACGCTGGCCGGTCAGCTTCTCGCCGCCTGTATGGCGGAAGTTGTAGTCAGCAGCCACCTCAACATCGTCTATATAGACGGTATAAGTCTTGGCGTCCCCGTTTGCCACCATTTTGATTTTGTACCATGTATTGTACTGAAAGTCTTTGACTTTGACCTTCGTAGACGGTCCGTTCTGGACTATAATTTTACCCGTATCAAAAGCCGTGACCATGGAATAATTGCCCGTACCGCTGTCATTTCGCATCATGGCGCCATTGGCGTACTGGAAGCTGGTGTTTAGTCTGGCGCGATATTCAATGACGATGCGCTGATCCGCCTCAGCCTTTACCTCGCCTGCATACGGCAAAAACAAGTTTGCCTTGCCCGAAGCAGCGGTTGTGGTCAGCCGGAGGAATTTATTACCGGCCTCTTCCTGTACAGTGGCGCTAGCCCCATTGGTCAGATCTTCGGTGGTAATGCCATAAGGGTACTTGCCAACCGTATCGCCGGAGAAATCCCGGTAAGCGTTATAGATAACGCCGTCCTGAATGCTGTTCAGCGAACTTAACAAAGCTGCTTCCGCTTGAGCAAGCTTATCCAGTTCCTCGTCAAACTGTTCTTTGCTCAGATCGGCGTTTATGGCCATCTCTTCCGCCTTATTGACTTCGGCCACGAAGGAATCATACTTGGATTGGCTATAGTTGCCCAGCCCATCGCCCAAAGGATAAGAGAAGTTGGCCAGCTTGTTGCGGAGTTGATTCACAATCTCGTCAAGGCCCCATCCCGGAATAACGTTTACGGCAATGGTGGAAGGAACATCACGGCCATCCAACTTCAGGGTGACAGGCACCTGAACAGTGCCAAGCGAGCTGAAATCAAGCCCCTCCAGTTCCCAACTAGCAACCTCGGCCTTCTTCGACTGGCTGTTGTAGACAACATCAACAACGCTAGGCAGTTTAGGAGCCACTCCGGAAGGAGTCTTGACTACGGTGGCAATCTGAACCGCATCGGAAGCGGCAATAACAGTCAAGTTGAGCGCTGCTTTCTTGCCGTTATATTCGGCTGTAAGAAGCGCTGTGCCAGGTTTAATCGCATATACCGATTGGATCACAGAATCCGACTCCATCCTGGCCACCCCAGGATCGCTGCTGGTAAATTGGGCAGCCGCTGTCACATTCTGAACCTCATAGTTGTTATAGCGTGCCGTTACCTGCAATGACCCGCTTGTCTGCCCGCTGGTCAGGACGCTGTCCAATCCGCTGATGGCAACGGACTGCACAGCTTTAGGCTGCGCAGCAACGGTAACCGTGGCTGTGGCCGTTTTTCCGTTATATGTGGCGGTGATTGTTGCACTGCCCGCACTTACAGCCTTAACCCTAACGCCTCCGTCAATAACGGTGACCTTCGTATCGGAAGAACTGAAGATTGCTCCTGTGTCAACAGGGGTATAGGTAGTGCCTGTTACGGTATACAGGGGCAAGCTGCGGGTTTCACCTAACCCCAAGGTGTACCCCGGGGCATCGAATAACATTTCCGATGCATCCAGTTTAAAGATATCCATGCTGTCGATTTCGGCAAGGTTGTTCCCCTTCGAGAAGCGGAGGATATTGTTGCCTTCTCTAAGATAGACTTTCGCCGTGGAGAGCCCCCAACGATTCAGGCCGGAATAGACGATGTTCAAATTGACGCCGGAGCTCCCATTGACCGACAAGATATGGGAGGCATCGGCCGCATTAGGTGAGCCGTTGGCATTGCGCACGGACAGCATATAAAATCCCGCCTCAGGCACGTTTACGGTAAACTGGGCATAATCGTTGGCGTTCTTGATATTGGCGACCTTCATCCCGCCGGAAGCAGTGCTTTCTAACCGGACAGCGGGAGAAGTTTCACCGCCCGGAGCTTTCACCAACAGCGCGTTTTCCGCTTCATAGCGCTTCCGCACCGGCTCACCCGAAGGCTTGGCAATCGGTGTGTTCGGATCGGCGGGCTCTCCCAGGTTCGGCGTATTGTCTGCTTTCCAAGTAAATTTCTGTGTGTGGACTTTGCGGGTCCATCCCGATCCCGACCAGCGGGCGGCATGGTAGACGATCCAGTCCTCTGTGCCATCAGGAGACGTGACGATGCTGTGGTGGCCAGGGCCGTAAACGCCATTGGCGCTGGTGAAGATCGGCGTGTCTTTTTTCTCCCAGGAGTCGGGATTCATCAAATCGTCGCCGATCTTGGCCGTGATCAGCCCGAGGCAATAACTGTCTGTCCAGCTTCCGTTTGCAGAATAGACCAGATTGATCGTGTCGCCCTTAATCGTGACTTCCGGACCTTCATTGATTCTGGCCGGGGATGATTCCCAATCATATTCAGACGTCGAGAGCAATACCCGTTCTGAACGGATAGTCCGTGGGTCACTCATCTGCGCAATATATAAATTCTGGAAGCTTCCGTCCGTTTCTTCCCAACCGGACCAGATGAAATAGTGTTTCTCATTTACAGTCAGCACAGTGCCGTCAATCGCCCACCGGTCGGTAGAATCAGTGATCTTCCCTTTGAACTCCCAGGTGCCTGTCAACGGATTTTCACTATCGTTCTCCAGCACGTACATGCGGTGGTTTGCATTAGTTCCGTTGTCAGCCGCAAAGTAAATATACCATTTGGATTTGCCGTCTGTATCCTTGAGATAGTGCATTTCAGGCGCCCAAACATTGGAGCTGTACATGGTGCCCTTAACCGGCGTCCAGGCCAGGCTCCTCTCGCCTGCCTCAATGCCGGTGATAGTTTTCGCTCTGCGGATCATGATGCCACTGGAATTGGCAAATACGTTGTAATAATAGCCGTCTGTGTGCTTGTAAACCCAGGGATCGGCTCCTGTCTGCATGATTACATTGTAGAAATCCGACACATTCTTTCCCTCCTGCACAAACGTCGAATCCGTCTTAGCTGTCTTCGGTTCTGCCGCCGCAGCCATTCCGCTCCATTGCGGCAGCATCAGCAGTACTGCAAGACAAAGCAGCAGATGTCTGAATTTTTTTTTGACCATGTACAATCCTCCTTGGAATCATATCATCCTGTTGCCAATGGCCTTCCGTTCATGCTCACCTGGTAAAGCCAATAGATTACCCGCAGTACGAACTGTAGAGGCACCACCCTTCAGCCCTGATGAGCTGCGCAGCATGTTCAGCAACACTCTAATCGCCTCTGCTCTTGTTGCTTGATTGCCGGGAGCGAATCGGTTTCCTCCCTCGCCTTCAATAATGCCCCGGTTGCTCAAGGTCGCAACGGCACCCCTCGCCCAGTCAGGAATAGCCGTGTCATCCGTAAACCCTGTTGTTGTAACCATTTCGCCTGACTGGTCCAGGGCGTTGGCAATCATCTTAGCCATCTCACTGCGGGTAATCTCAGCATCCGGGCGGAAGGAACCATCCTCGTAACCGGAAATGATCCCTCCTTGCACCGCTTGCGCCACGGCATTCAGCGCCCATGCGCCGATTTTCTCCTTATCGGTGAACGTTAGCGGTGCGCTGTAGAGGGTGTTCCCTTGCAGCTTGAGCGCATTGATGAGCATGGCGGCAAACTCGGCGCGCGTTACGGTTCGATCCGGCTTGAACGTACCGTCCGGATAACCGCTGACGATCCCTAGATCAATCGCTTGTTTGACATCGGCCTCCGCCCAGTGTGCCGCCAAGTCACTCAAGCTGGCCGTCGGTTTCGGAGCGATCAGGCTTGGTGCCTGATCAGCGCCGAATACTGCAAACTTGGCAACGTAGTTCACCTTCACGGTAATAGAAGTGGTCTCACTGACTTGTCCCCCTATATCCCTCCAGTTTCTTCGCGCTTCGTCATAGGAGAATACAGTCGGCTTTTGACCCTTCTTTATTCGGGTTGGATCGAAAGTAATGGACAAAGTGATCTCCTTATCGAAATCCCCTGAAAAATCCTTCCAAATCTCGAACACCGGACTGACCAGCACATCTTTGTCTGCAAGCAGCTTTTGTGTGTCTGTTATCCTGCTGATGATAAGCTGGAATTCCTTTCGGGAAGCTCCGGCAGGGATCTCGATTTTAATCTCATTACCTATGCCGAATTCGCCATTCTTATCTGCTGGAATCGCAAATTTGCTGCTATTCGCAGAAATAACCCCTTCGCTCGTTGGTTTTGATGGTGAACTGCCATTGGAAGAATCCCCATCAAACGAACCTCCTCCAGAAGAACCATCCGAATTTTTAACCGACCATTGTGCATACAGGGTCAGATCCGCCCCGCTTATTGTGAATACCTGGCCTTCCGTGTAGCTGGCTCCGCTGCCATCCGCCCGTACATTCCAGCCGGCAAAGACATAGCCCGGCTTCTTCAGATTACCGGTGTTGCCATAGACTGATACTGTGACGCCCTGCTCATAGCTGCTGTCATCTATCGGCACAAGGCCGCTTGCCGCGCCGTTACCGTTATAGGTCACGCTGTAGGATGGCGTTCCGAATATCGCCGTGATCATCACCGCCTCGTCTGGCATGATGAAGGTATTGCCAGTCACATTCAGTCTACTGGGACTATTCACCTGCCAGCCCTTGAAGAGATAACCGGGATCTGGTGTAGCGGTTAAGCTAATGGCCGTATCCTTGACCGCTGACGATACACTGGCGCTAGCAGTGCCGTGTCCCTTGGTTGCCACTGTAATACTATGGTTAGCCGAAGCATAGCTATCCACCACATTGACACTGAGCACAGCCGGATTCCCCCGATCAAACAAGACAGAGAAGTCCGCCTTATCGCCGCTCTTCAACCCCAATCCTGCCATAGCCTCGCGCTTGATGGTCAATATATCCCCGCTAACTGTATAACCGTCTGTTCCCAGTGTGCCACTGTATACGGCACCTGTTACTGTTGCTGCGTATACCACCCCGGTCACAGACTTGGCTTCATTCCATAAGATGCCGGTGCTTACATCCCCGGGAACATAAAGATCATAGGTAGCCTTTTCAGGACTAACATCCGCATCCTTCTTGAAGACGGTAATGGTGAAGTCCTTGGAGTAGTTCACACCGATGTCGCTTCCTTCTTCAATCGTAGCGGTGACAATGACCGTTCCCGCTCTTGTGGCGGACAGCACATTCCCATCCAGGGTAGCTCTTGTTTGCCCGGCATCCTTGATGCTCCAGGAGATAACTTTACGTGTGGCCCAATCCGGTGAGACTGTTCCGAAGAGAGTCAGTTCCTGCCCTGCCTTCGCTGCCGCCGGGACAGTAGTAATGTCTGATACCGCGTGGAATGTAGTATCATAAAGGTTGCGAAGCTCTATCTTAAACCGCTGGTTGTCTTTCCCCTCATCATCGGCTAACCGCATAACAGCGTTATTTCCTTTGGACGCTTCATTTACCGTAATCACCTTTCCATTGCTTTTGTTGATCACTTTGTAATAATCGCCATCCTTTTCCAAACGCCATTGTTCAGTATCGGAGGGAGTGGGGGCAGCTTCAATAGTCTGATTTAGAATAAGTTCTTGCATATCCGAATCAGGCTTGATATCGAGGAAGCGTGCGCCACGCATAACTAGGATCCGGTAATATCCTGTTCCCAGATCCAGGAATCGTGCCAATTGACTATTGGTATCGCCATTGGAATATTGGATAACAGCCGCTCCCTGATTGTACTTCTCACCTGCCACACTCAGCGCCTTGCCGCTATGCTTCGGCTGGATCTTCACCATCTTCTCGGGGGTAAGTTCCCTGGCCGTAGTACTCATGAATCCCCCGCTGAATTTATCCAGGATCAAACTGTCAATATTGAGCTGTCCGGTATCCCCATCCTCACGGCGGAATTCAATGCTATTCTTCCCGGCTTCCAGATTGACCGTCTCGGTCGCATCCATCCAGGTATCCCAATTCGCTGTTGGCGGAAAGGAAACTTGCTTGACACGTTTGCCGTTCACATACATGGTCATAGTACGATTCGACGACTCTACCCCCGAATAGCGCAAGGTTGACGTATAGGCCGCTGTATTGGGGACATTCACTTCAAACCTGATAGAATCCCCTTTTTTCTGGAATAAGCCGACATACCCGTTGCCTTCAAACCATAGACGGTCTCTTCCGATACCCACCGTGCCTGGGAGGGCTGCTTCCTCTGCCTGATATTTCCATGGCGTGCGCTTATTCAAATGAATATGATCGATATGGATGACACCTGAATCTCCGGTTGTACTCTTATAGGTGATGCTGTTTTTCCCTTTGTTCAGGGGAACAGTTACAATCTGTTCCTTCCATACCTTGGCGCCTCCGGAGTAGGGAAGGACCAAGTCCTGCACAGGCGTGCCGTTCACCTCCAGTGACAATGTTTTGCCGCCTTGTTCTGTGGCGTAACGCAGCTTGAGATCATAGGAGGCCGCATACTCGGCATCAACTGAGAATTCCACGGACGAGTTCAATTGGGCCAGACCGCTCACATAGCCGATTCCCGTATTCCCATCTTGGGCCTGAACGATCCCGGAATCCGTCCCGCCTGTCGTTTTAGCGGATTCCGCCTCATACGTCCAGGTCGCCGCTTCGGTAACGGTGATATAATCCAGATTGACATTCGCCGTATCACTGTTGTCATACTTATAGGTAATGACATTGCTTCCCTCTTTCAGGAATACATTGTCATATCTGTCGGCCCATTTGTTCCATTCCTTCAAACCGAAGAAATTCGCTTGTTTGATCTTGACGCCATTCACATACATGGTCAAGGTTCGATCGTCATCAGTTCCAGTGCCATAAGCCAGCTTAACCGAATAGCTACCCGCGTGAGGCGTGTTTACAGTAAAACTGATCGACGCATTCGGCTCCGTAAACCCTGTGACAAAGCCTGAACCGCTATATCCCGTATGATCTTGAGCAATTCCCGTGCCGCCGGACAACTCTGCGTCCTCCGCTTCATACAACACGCTTTTCTTGGCAATGATAGCGTCAAGCCCCAATGCGCTTTTGCCGGAAAGACGTACGATGTTGCTACCTTCATTCAGCCGGATGTTGTGAACGGTTTGTAAGTCGAAGTTCAGCTTGTTCTCCGGTCCGGCATTAGACGGGAATACAAGCGCGGTAGGAGCCTCCTGGTTCACGTCCAGTGTCATGGTGATCGGTTCTGTCGTATTGTTGTTGTAGCGGAAGTCCAGTGAATAAATCCCCCCTGTATTCGTGTTGACTGTAAACTCTACATAGTCGCTTTCATTGCCATTGCTGTACCGGGCATAGCGGCCAGACGAGGCATAGATGCTGTTCATTGTTGCTCTTGCAGCCCCTGATAATTGCGCATCTTCCGCTTCATAGACTTCGCTCTTCTCCTCCCCGGAGGGGCGGCTAAGCACGGTGCCGGGGTTAGAAGGGATGCCCAGATTGATGAAGTCATTGTCGTCCCAATTGATCCGCTGGGCGCGAACCTCTCTGTTCTTGCCGCCTTGACTATGGGTCGGTATGCCATGGTATGTAATCCAGTCCTCTGTGCCGTCTTCTGATTTCAGAAATAACGGCGAGCCAGTCGAATAAGAACCGTTTTCATCCGATCGTTTCATGATCGGCTCGGGATATTTATTCCATGCCGCTTCATTCTCCACACTTTGGGCCAAATCGGCCCAGGACAGGCCCACCGCATAGTTATCATGCGTGTAGCTGCTCGCGGAATAGGCAAAATAAACTTTACCATTCCGCTCCACCACGGCTGCGCCTTCATTAACATTATCAACATACTTCTCCCAGTCGTAGGTCGGCCTGGCTAATGTAAACTCTTCGCCTTCCAATGTCCACGGGTTTTTCATCTTGACTATTGTGGGACATTCATCAAATCTCTCGTTTCCCGTTTTTGGATCTATATAATAGAAATATTTGGTATAAGTAAGATACCTCTGTCCATTGATGGTTACAAAGCCGGTAGGCAGTCCATAGCTTTGCGTATTCAGCAACCCCTGTTGGGGTGTAAGTCCGTCTCCATTATCATATGTTCCCTTCAGTTCCCAGGTCCCTTCAAATGGGTCGGGCGAGCTATTCTCCAGAACATAGGAGCTGGGATGACCATAAGCAAAGCGCCCCGCTTTATCACTATTCTTCGGACCGGAAGCAAAATAGATGTACCATTTGCCATCGATTCTGTGTGCATCAGGCCCCCATATAAATTCCAGGTTCTCAGGTAACTTCCATACTTCTTTACTCTTGGCGGTGGAAACGCCAAGAATGGTTTCATGCCGTTTCAATACAACATTGCCATCGCCTGCAGCGGAATAATAGTATCCATCCTCCTGCCGCTCAATGGTGGGGTCGGCACCTTTCATCAACGGGTTTAGATAATGGGATGACACATCCGCATAGGCGATATTTGTCAACATCATTACGATCAGTACCGCCGCCAGGGGCACAGCAAACAACCCAATCCTCCTCATTTCAATAAATTCCTCCTTTTGGAATTTTATGTGGAGCTTTTACTGACAGGGAATGATCGCCCAAAAATAAACCGCTTTCATTTCCACTAAAATCTTTGCTCCATGGATGCTTTCACTGTACTTTGATTCCTCCACTCCAAGCCTTAAGAATCTTTAGGTCTTTCTGTACGATTTTTGTTATTTAATTAAATCCGCATTCAAACGGATTATGAGACAGCGACACATTTGTTCACATGAAATTTCACAAGAACCTGTGGGATCCGGAGGGATATAGGGGATGCTACTCCCTGCATCCAGTACCTTTTGAAGCGAAGCAAAATATGTTTTTCGTTGGCAACAAGAGTCAGCAACAAATCGTTATATCATTCGCCATTACCCCCTGGTTAGTTACATGACCTCACCAAACAGCCGCCCATGTGCATCTTGCCCGTAGCATGGAAACGGCAGCCGACCATGACATGGCCGGCTGCCGCGGTGTCTCCATTGAGCTATCGTGTCCCGTTAGTTCAAAGACCTCATTTTTCACATTAATGGATTAACGCAACTCTCGTTGCCGCCTCAACACCGATACAAGAGCGTATGTGTAATTCTTATCTTCAAAATTCCCGACGGTTGCAACGGTTTTATGATACTTAACTTTGGCATATCTGGTGCTCCAACTACCACACTCAATTGAATACCCAGCACATGGTAAAATGCTATTTTCAAAAGCGCCCGTTCGAGACGTGGACGAGCAAGAATAACTACAGTCTGCAAGTTTTTCGATCACAACCAAAGACTCAATCGTTGAGCAAACTAAACCCCTATCCACCTAACCGGACAGGGGTTTATGTAAGTAAGCGGCGGCTTGGTAAATCCACAATCCTCTGCTTGTACTTAACTAATAACTACTATTTCCAACTCAATACTAATTAAAAAGTCATTTTGCGTAATTTTTCAATTATATCTGTTGGTAAAGCTTCACTAATCTTTTGCTGATTTCTTTTTGTATGTGTTGAGAGCTCAGATCTTTTACCCAGCCTTTTTACTGGGATGTCTACTTTATTCTCAGGTAAATTTATTTCACTTTGGGGAGCTATATTCTGAATCCTTTTCTTCAACTCCATTGGCTTACGCTCTTTAAGTTTTTTATTTATTTCACCTTTTAAAGTTGATAACTTATTATTGGATATTTCGTACGTAAGGCCCAATTTAATAACTTCCATTGCTTTTTCAAGATCTTCTAAGTTAATCATCAAATTTAATGCTTGAGAGTGAGCGTTAATCGCGTTTGAATGTATTTGTTGTTTACTTAAATGCGTATCACCATCTGTCTTGTGATAACCACGTTCATAATGAATCTCCGCAAGTTCAGCCAATGAAATATCATTAGATTTTCTACATAAATAAAATAATGACCTTGCATAACCATGATTCGCATTTGGGTTCTTTGAATCTAAAAAGAGTGCTTGTTTAAAATACTCACTACTTCTATTATAGTTTTTTTGTTCAAGCTCCAGATATCCCCAGTCTATCCACGCTTCAGTTAACTCAGGATCTAATTTAGTAGCTCTATCAAATTCATTCGATGCCAACTTATACGAGTTAAATAGACTTGACATCTTCTCTATAATTGCTTTCATATAATGAGGGTACGCAAAATCAGGACATTTATTTATTTCATTGTCCAATATCTCAATTGCTGTATCATAACCATTGAAATAAAAAACAGAAATAATATTCTTTATATTTAATGCAGATATGCGCTCTTCATGAGTACGAGCTCTAGTATTAGCTAGATACTGTTCTTCGGATACTGTTGCATCGGCAATTAATCGGAGTTCATCTACAAATTGCTCATATTTCCTTAAAATTTCAACCCTATCTGGAATTTCCTGTTCTCGTATATAAAGCTTCATTAGATGATGCGTTCCATATCCTGCGTACCCTTCACTAGTTTTGTCGGTAAAACATAATGTTAATTTAGACAGTTCTTGAATCGCTATGTGAAGTTCATCATCAGAAAACCCACTTATATACTTAAGATCGTTTATCGAAAATAACTTTTCACTATCAGCAATCGACAATATGTATAGTACTCGTTTAGCGATATCACTAATTCTCTCTATTGAGCCTTTAAAGCAAAAAGATAATAAGGACTCATATGTTTTTCCAGACCTTAACCCTTCAAGAACAAAATTAATCGGAGCGTCATATGCCAACTGGTTTACAACAAGTTGCGCAGCTAAAGGCATGCCTTTTGTTAGATTAAATAGTTCATCGGTATTATCTCTGAATCTATCATTAAATGATAAACCTTTTAAACGACGATACTCATATTCAATAAACTCGTAAAAATCCTCTTTCTTTAGACCATGTAATGTTATTTTGCTCATCTGGAAATCACTAATCGATTCTCTTGTAGTTAATATGGCTTTACTCGATTTGGGTAGATTAAATAATAAATCATTCAGTTCCTCTTCAATTAAGGTTTCCAAATTATCAATAACTAACAACGCATTATATTGTGAAAGTAAGGAAAGGATTTGCTCAGTAATTTCCTTATCTTTATCAATTTGACTGTCAAAAAAATTAAAGATTTCATTTACAACATCTTCATATGAAGCAATGTAATTTCTAATTCTTCTTTCCCCAGCTGGAGTAAGGTATGTACGTTTACCACTCATCCAAATTACAAAATCAAAATTATGATCTATTGTACGCTTAGTCAGAAGCGTACAATAATGGTATACAAGCGAAGTTTTACCAATTCCACCAATCCCATCAACTTGGAGTAATCTGGTATTTTCATGAATAAGTAACTTATGCAATTGCTCTACTTGGGAATCCCTACCTATGAACCTATGAAAAGGAGAATAGGAAGGTAAGTTATGTACTGTATCAAAGTTATGTGATTTTTGTTTAAAAAAAATGTGGTCCGCTTTGATACTTCTGCTACCTCTTCGACAATATACATCCCCTTTTCGAAATACAACTTCTTCGTGTTGTTTCTTTTGCCTATCAGTTTTCATATATTTCCCGTCTATTTTAAATGGAACTACGCTTTTAGTTGGATGGATGTAGCTAATAATAAATTCCCTTTTCCCAATTGTATGTAGGGCAAATACAACTTCCACATGACCATCAATATATTTGTCTAAAAGATTGTATAAATTGGCATCATCAATTTTCTCATCGCTTCTTTCATCTAATCCGATCCATTTGTACTCTTTTGTTACACCAAATATTATATGTCCTCCTTTTGAATTGGCAAATGCGACTATATCCTTTACTATTTCTACCCCAGTCGGTCCAGATAGACTAAAAACTTCTTTATAATCTAGAATAGCTGTCTCCGTATTTACCTCAATGTTTTTAATTTCTACAAGTTTTTCGATCGAAACTTGGAATAAATCTATCATTTGAGTTACCCACCTTAATAATAGTCTGAGAGAACTGTATAATACATTTTACATCTAAATATGCGTAGTTTCAATAAATTTCCAAATATATAAATTGAGTAAGAGGGGGCGACTAACCCCGTCTTTTCCGCGATGTGATCTCCGTGCTTTAACTCTTTAATATGATGGATGCGAGAGCTTCACCTTTGGTTCTACCTTTTTACCAACTGAACGCGAAGTCTAAAAATTTCCGTCTCCATACCGCACTTATGTTTGGTTCAACTTCAATTCCAACTTCTTCTCTATGAATTGTGTCATAGCCATTCGGGACTTGAATCCTATTGATAGCGCCTCTATTGATAGCGCCCATGCTGAGACACACTAAGAGGAGCCTGCCACCGTACTTCAGTGGCAAGGCTCCTTTTCGTTTTTGTGGATTTACTTTATGGAGGTGAACCGTGGCTAGCAAAAACCCGCCGCCGAGTGATGCTTAGATTGTTTGGGGAGGCTGCTAACCGTAGCAAACGGAGTCGTTCCATTAGCGTCTGCTATCGTCCCCCGGCTTAAATCAGGCCGGATTTTTGCAAAATTCCCTGAATAATTGTGGCAACCTCAGCTCTAGTAATGTAATCCTTTGGTGCAAGCTCATTGCCACTTCTACCTGATACAATGCCAGCCTGTACATTGTCCGCGACGCTGCTCAGCGCCCATGCAGATACTGCTGCCATATCTCCATAAGGACGAAGTATTGCGTCTGTCGATTGAACAGAAAGCTTGGCTTTCAGGCTAGTGATCGCCATCGCTTTGGAGAGGACAACCATTGCCTGTTCCCGCGTAATCCTGTCCATGGGGCGGAAAGTGCCGTCTTCAAAACCGCTGATCAAGTGGTACGCATAAGCAGTATTGACAACACTGCTATACCAATCTGTCGATTTCACATCCGAGAATGGTGTTGCTCCATTCTCCAGCTTGAGTCCCAATCCGCGAACAATGATGGCTGCAAACTCAGCGCGGGTAATATCGCGGTCCGGACTGAACATACCATTGCCAGTACCATCAATGACCATCCGCGATCCCATGTCGCCCACTGCTTGTTTTGCCCAATGGTTCGCCACATCACTAAATTCGAGCGGATGCCAGACGACAGAATACGTGCTATTCGTCAAGCTGTTGATTTGTGCGTAATATTTGCCATCAATCACGACAATCTTGGTCGGTACATGACGAACGGTTCCGTCCGGCTCAACAACAATCCCTGTGGTAATCTTGCTGGGGTCAACAACATCTGGAAGCGCAATAGTTCGTTTCACATAGGCATTAAACTTCGATACTTCGATAGTCTTATCTCCGTAGGTGCCTCTCACCGTAAAGTTTAGCGGCGGTGCGACCAATGTGAACGTTCCCTTGGCTGCCGCGTTCTCAACAACGTTCACCATATCTGTTGTGGGTACGGCGATTTCGATTTGTACCTCGATGTCTTGCAAGGCTACCGACTTGCCGACTTGTTCGGATATGGTGTTAATATTGATTTGTTGCGCTGGAATTGTATAGGTCGCACGATCAGTTTTAATCTCAAGAACAGCTTGCTCGTCCTCCATGTTTTTCACCATCTGACCGTTCAGTGAGCCAATGACCATATCGGATTTATTGTTTACTGGAATCACAACCACAGCATTTTGACCTTCCGTCGCAAGCTTGTCCTCCAGTTTTTTCTGATCAACAAACACTGTTGTTATGGTTTGACCGTTTCGTTGGGTTGTCGTTGCAGTTCCCGCATTCTCCGCTTTACCGTTGACAAGTATATCTACATCAGTATTCGTTTTCTCCGGTGTCGTTGGAGTACTAGGCGCGGATGGCGTATCGCTATCGCTCGTGCTGTCACTGAATGGCGTTTGCGGAATGACCGCATTCGATTCAGCGGAGGGTGCACTTTTTCCTATACCATTGATCGCTTTCACCGTAAACGTATAGCTCGTTCCATTCGTCAAACCTGTAATAACAATCGGGCTTGCTGCTCCTGTTACGGCTACATTCCCTGATGAAGCTGTTACTTCATACCCTGTAATCGCACTTCCTCCGTTGTCGGTTGGAGCCATAAAGGTAACGGTGGCTTCCCCGTTTCCATATATTGCCGAAACATTCGTTGGTGCTGCCGGAACAGTTGCAGGAGTAGCGTTTGCCTGATTCGATTCCCCGCTCAAGCCTCCCGAGTTACCTGCTTTCACCATAAAGAAATAGGCCGTGCCGTTTAGCAAGTTTTGTACATCGTAGGTAGAGGAAGTGACGGTAACAACTGTAGCGTTACTAAACTGACTTGAAGCAGTCGCCATATAAATGTTGTAATACGTCGCTCCCGTTACCGTATTCCAATTTAGTGTAACCTTACGGTCTCCTCCGGTAGCCACAAGGTTTTGCGGATTCGGGAGAGCGTTCGGCAAGTTCACAGTTTGTGTCACTGTAAACGTCACATCCGTCATATGGGTTGCCGATAACGTTAACGTTGCTGTATATGTGCCGGCTGGCAAGCCGTCTTTCGCTTTAACCGTAAAGCTTGTCGCGGTCGCTCCGCTCATTAACGTCGAACTTGGTTGCGTAATCACAAAATCGCTAGCATGAATGCCGCTAATGTTTGCCGACAGATTCGACAAATCGCTCGTGCCGGTATTTGTTACATCGATGGTTTTTGTCTCTTGGGTACCCGAAGCGTAACCTTGAGTAAGTGCAGGTAACGTTTGATTAGTAATAGCAGCAATCGTATAGGTAGGCGCGATATTCACCGCGACCGCAGCGATGTTGCTCGTTGTCGTTGCCGTCTTCGTGCCGTTCACGCTGTTGTTCGTGTTGGTCACGATAACATAATAGTAGGTCGTGCCTGCCGTTGTCGTCGGTGCGGCATAGGTTGAGCTTGTTGCACCGCTGACAGCTGTGCCGCCGCTCGTGCTGTTCGTCGTATTGCTATACCACTGGTAGGTCAGCATTCCGCCGTCGCTTACGCTAGCTGCTACGCTCAAGGTCGGGCTGCTGTCGCCTTCGTTTACCGTTGCACCCGTCGGCTGCGTATCAATGCCCGGCGTTGCCGCATTGGTCAGCGGATTCACCGTCAGAGTTGCCGCATTGCTTGACGCATTCCCCGCTGCATTGGTGACCACGACGGTATAGCTGCCCGCATCGCCCGATTGCGCGTTTGCGATGCTCAGGGTCGCCGCCGTGGCTCCGCTGATGTTTCCGCCGTCTGTCAGCGCATTGCCGTCTTTCTTCCACTGGTAGCTAAGCGGCGCGTCGCCGCTGGCGGTTACGCTGAACGTTGCAGTCTGCCCCTCTGTCACTGTCTTGTTCCCTGACTGACTTGTGATCGACGGTGCCACGGGCGCCGGATTCACCGTCAGAGTTGCCGCGTTGCTTGTCGCATTCCCCGCTGCATTGGTGACCGCGACGGTATAGCTGCCCGCATCGCCCGATTGCGCGTTTGTGATGCTTAGGGTCGCCGTCGTGGCTCCGCTGATATTTCCGCCGTCTGTCAGTGCATTGCCGTCTTTCTTCCACTGGTAGCTAAGCGGCGCGTCGCCGCTGGCGGTTATACTGAACGTTGCAGTCTGTCCCTCTGTCACTGTCTTGTTGCCCGGCTGACTTGTGATCGACGGTGCCACGGGCGCCGGATTCACCGTCAGAGTTGCCGCATTGCTTGTCGCATTCCCCGCTGCATTGGTGACCACGACGGTATAGCTGCCCGCATCGCCCGATTGCGCGTTAGTGATGCTTAGGGTCGCCGTCGTGGCTCCGCTGATGTTTCCGCCGTCTGTCAGCGCATTGCCGTCTTTCTTCCACTGGTAGCTAAGCGGCGCGTCGCCGCTGGCGGTTACACTGAACGTTGCAGTCTGTCCCTCTGTCACTGTCTTGTTGCCCGGCTGACTTGTTATCGACGGTGCCACCGGCGCCGGATTCACCGTCAGAGTTGCCGCGTTGCTTGTCGCATTCCCCGCTGCATTGGTGACCGCGACGGTATAGCTGCCCACATCCCCCGATTGCGCGTTTGTGATGCTTAGGCTCGCCGCCGTGGCTCCGCTGATGTTTCCGCCGTCTGTCAGCGCATTGCCGTCTTTCTTCCACTGGTAGCTAAGCGGCGCGTCGCCGCTGGCGGTTACACTGAACGTTGCAGTCTGTCCCTCTGTCACTGTCTTGTTGCCCGGCTGACTTGTGATCGACGGTGCCACGGGCGCCGGATTCACCGTCTGTGTAACCGTAAATGTTACGTTCGTCATGTTGTCCGCATATATCGTCACCGTTGCGGTGTACGTGCCTGCTGCCAGGCCGTCCTTTGCTTTCACCGTAAACGTCGTCGACGTCGTTCCGCTGTTCAGAGTCGTCGCTCCCGGCTGCGTAATTACAAAGTCGGTCGCATTGGTTCCGCTTAACGCTGTGGCTACGTTCGTCAAATCCCCGGTGCCGGTTGTCGTAATCGTGATCGTTTTCGTGTCCTGAGCGCCCGAACTGTAACCTGCCGTCAGTGCCGTTGCCGTTTGATCGGCTATCTCTGCTATCGTGTACGTTGGTGCATAATCGGTCGTGACGCTCACCGTGTTCGAGTTGCCTGCGTTCGCCCCGCCGGTGACCACTAACCGGAAATCATATGCGGTGGCCGCGCTGAGCCCCGTTACCGTCGCGGTCGTCGAACTGGTTGCAATCGCGCCGATCGTGGCCGTTGTCCATGTATTCGCTCCGGCTGGCGACTGCTCGATGATGATCCCCGTCGCTCCGCTGGCTGCTGTCCAACTGAACGATGCCGTTGTGCTCGTCTTCGCTGTGCTTGCAAAGTCAGTGATCGCGGATGCAGGTATATCCAGCTTCTGGATGCGATGGTTGGAAGTATCGGCCACATATACATTCCCACTGCTGTCTACCGCCACTCCATAGGGACCACTAAACTCGCCCAAGTTGGTTCCAGTGCCGCCGCCGACCTTTTTCCACTCTCCCCATGTATTCGTCGATAGGGTCAGCTTCTGGATGCGATGGTTGGAACTATCGGCCACATACACATTCCCGCTGCTGTCTACCGCCACTCCATAAGGACTATTAAACTCGCCCAAGCTGGTTCCAGTGCCGCCGCCGATCTTTTTCCACTCGCTCCATGTATTCGTCGATAGGGTCAGCTTCTGGATGCGATGGTTGGAAGTATCGGCCACGTACACATTCCCGCTGCTGTCTACCGCCACTGCACTTGGACCAGTAAACTCACCCAATCCGCTTCCTGCGCCGCCGCCGACCTTCTTCCACTCGCTCCATGTATTCGTCGATAGGGTCAGCTTCTGGATGCGATGGTTGTTACGATCACCCACATACACGTTCCCGCTGCTGTCTACCGCCACTCCCATTGGAGTGTTAAACTCGCCCAAGCTGGTTCCTAAGCCGCCGCCGCTCTTCCCCCACTCGCTCCATGTATTCGTGGATTGGGTCAGCTTCTGGATGCGATGGTTGCCGGAATCGGCCACATACACGTTCCCGCTGCTGTCTACCGCCACTCCATAAGGATTACTAAACTCGCCCAATCCGCTTCCTGCGCCGCCGCCGACCTTTTTCCACTCGCTCCATGTATTCGTCGATAAGGTCAGCTTCTGGATGCGATGGTTGGAGGTATCGGCCACGTACACATTCCCGCTGCTGTCTACCGCCACTCCTCTTGGAAGAGCAAACTCGCCCGGACTAATCCCGTTAACAGGCCCTAATACAGACCACTGAATCCATGTATGGTTGGCTGCGTTCAGCTTCTGTATGCGATTAATGTCATCGGCTACATATACGTTCCCACTACTGTCTACCGCCACTCCATTTGGATTAGTAAACTCGCCCAAGTCGCTTCCTGTTCCGCCGCCGCTCTTCACCCACTCGCTCCATGTATCGTTGGCTGCGGTCAGCTTCTGTATGCGATGGTTGCCAGAATCGGCCACAAAGATATTCCCGCTGTTGTCTACCGCCACTCCTCTTGGAGTATTAAATTCGCCCAAGCCGGTTCCTGCGCCGCCGCCGCTACTTTTCCACTCGCTCCATGTATTCGTGGATTTGGTCAGCTTCTGTATGCGATTGTTGAAAGTATCACCCACATACACGTTCCCGCTGCTGTCTACCGCCACTCCATTAGGAAAATTAAACTCGCCCAAGCCGCTTCCTGCGACTGCGCCGGCGCTGGGCTTTTTCCACACGCTCCATGTATTCGTCGATAGGGTCAGCTTCTGTATGCGATGGTTGCTACTATCGGCCACGTACACATTCCCGCTGCTGTCTACCGCCACTCCTCTTGGATTGTTAAACTCGCCCAAACCGAGTCCGCTGCCGCCGCCGACCTTTTTCCATTCGCTCCATGTATTCGTCGATAGGGTCAGCTTCTGTATGCGATGGTTGCCAGAATCGGCCACGTACACATTCCCGCTGCTATCTACCGCCACTGCACTTGGACCACTAAACTCACCCAAACCGGTCCCAGCGCCGCCGCCGACCTTTTTCCACTCGCTCCATGTATTCGTCGATAGGGTCAGCTTCTGTATGCGATGGTTGCCAGAATCGGCCACATACACATTTCCGCTGCTGTCTACCGTCACTCCTTTTGGAATGGTAAAACCTCCCGGGTTTGAACTGATGACCGGCCCAATCCGGACAAATTGACTCCATGTCTCCGCTGCATATACCGGGATTTCTAACATACATGTACATGCAATAAACAGCGCCACGCTCAATATGTACAGCTTCCACAACCATTGTTTGGCTTTTCTTTGATGATTCACAGCTAACGTCCCCCTTTTCGACAAAAATCAGGTTTATTATACAAAATCACAATAAACAAAGAATAAACAACAAAGAGCCTTGGAATCCCGATCAATTCCGAAGGCTCTTCATTCTGCTTGTTTCTATTGCGTCAAACTAACGATAAAATCCCGGATTCGGGGATCAGGCTTCGTTCCAAGCTCTTGCAGCAGCATCTCCTCCAGCATGCGATATTGTCGAAACGCCTCATTCTTCCTCCCCATCGCTGCGTACAAACGGATTACCTCATGATTGATATCCTCTCTAATCAAATCTAATTTCAAAATTTCGCAAAAGTAATGCAACGATCTTTGCGGCTCGTTTCGCTTCATATGGAATCTTGCGGCGGCCTCCAGCAATTCGATATAATTTTGTTCAAGCCGGCGGGTCTTTTCGCTCGCCCATTCGTATGCCTTTCCTTTCAAAAACTGCCCCGTATATAGCGTTTCCGCTTGTTCAAGCAGATCTGCGCTGTTTTCAGAGGACACTCTGATTTGCCGCAGCAACCGTTCGAATTCATACAAATCGCAATAAATGCCGCTCTCTTCAATCCGGATTTCGTTTTTGCCTGCTATAATAAAATTCCCCATCTTGTTCTCGCTGATCGCTTTTCGAATATAGTACAGGGTCGAATTCAAATTTTTCCATGCTTTTTCAGGTTCCAAGTCACTCCATAACGTATCGATAATTTCTTCCCGACTGACTGTTCCCTTGCAAACAAGAAAAGTAAACAGTTCTTCCGTTTTAGGACTCCTCAGCTTTAATGGCTCTTTATTCTGATCCCGCCGGTATATCTTCAATCCATTGAACAGAAGAACCTCTATGGAAGGTCCGGAAGCCGCACCCCGATGTTTTTTTCTGATTTTGTCCAACGTTTTTGACAAACGCTCGGTGGTTACAGGCTTCAGCAGATAATCCAGCGCGCTCATATCGAACGCTTGAACTGCATAATTGTCATAACCGGTTACGAAAACCACGTCTATAGATTCATCGAGCTGAAGCAGCAGACTAGAAAGCTTCATACCGTTAATTTCCGGCATGGAAATATCTAGAAATGCGATATGTATCGTATTCGCCTTCACAAATTCATAAGCTTCCAACGGGTTTAGAAACGTCTGGCATATTTCGATGTCTCCGTTCTCGGATAGTATCTTCTTCATTCGTTTCACCGATAATTCTTCATCATCCACGATAATGGCTCGCAGCATGCTTTAGCCTCCAATCTGCTTAATCGGCTTAGCAGGAATCTCAAAGGATACCTTCGTGCCCATTCCTTCCGTGCTTTCTATACGGAGGCTCTTTCCGTAAAGAAGCTTCAGGCGCCGACTAATGTTCCACAGCCCTACGCCTTCCTTTTGATCATCCGATTCCAGTATTTCCTGCCGTTTTTTTTCTGTCATACCGCATCCATTGTCCTCTACGGCAAAGCTGATCACGGTGTCCGCTTCCTTTTTCACGGATATTTGTACGTTTCCTCCCCTTAGAATGGACATCAGGCCATGTCTAATGGCATTTTCCACCAACGGCTGCAAAATCAGCGGGGGAATCAGAATATTCCGATTCACATCCACATCATATTCCACATTCAACCTGTCGCCAAACCGCGCCTTCTCAATGTTGATATATGCTTGTACCAGATTCAATTCATTTTCTATGGTCGTAAGCGAATCCAGTTGCTTGAAATCAAAGCTGCCTCTCAAATACTGCGAAAGCTGCAGCGTCAGCTCCTCCGCCTTCAGAGGCTCATCCGGGCAAAGTGCGGCAATTGAATTTAGGGCGTTGTACAGGAAATGAGGTTTGATCTGGGAACGCAAAAATGCAATTTCAGCGTCCTTTGCGTTTTTCACGGAAGCTTTCAGTCGGATGAGACTTCGGAGTCGCGCCATTAACTCCTCCGCTTCAAACGGTTTCCCAACAAAATCGTTTGCACCATTTTCCATCGACAAGATCATATCGTCAACCCTATCTTTAGCCGTCAGCATCAGTACCGGCAGTTCAGAGGAAGAGAACCTCTCTCGAATCGCTTTCAGCACCTCGTAGCCGGACATGTCAGGCATCATGATATCCAGTATAACCAGAAAAAATTCCCGTTTTTTTGAAAGTTCATCCAGCGCCATTTGCCCTCGATTCACAGCAAGGGTGGAATACCCCTCCAGCTTCAGCAAATTGATCATGGATTGAAGATTGCCGAATTCATCATCCACCACCAGAATAGGTTCGTCTTTTTCCCCTTCGACATATAGGGGATACTCCGAATAAGCGATGCTCACATCCTTTTGCAGCGGTTCCTTCTCATCCGCTTGTCCCTTCATTTTTCTCGAAACCGTGCCCGATATCGGAAGCGTAAAAATAAAAACCGATCCTTGCCCGGGATTGGATTCCACATGAATTTCTCCGTCGTGAAGCTCCACCAGCTTCTTCGTTATGCTTAATCCAAGACCGGTTCCGCCATAATTTTTCGTTTCGGAAGCATCCGCCTGTTCAAAAGCCTTAAAAATACGATCCTGCATAGGCTCTGTAATCCCGATACCTGTATCTTTTACACGAACCTCAACCCTATCACGGATAACTTTGGCACTTACGTCTACCACGCCTTGCTCGGTGAATTTGATCGCATTGCCAATCAGATTATGCATAATTTGGATCAGACGGTTGCCATCCGCATATACCTCAGGAATATTCTCTGAGATCCGGTTGGCAAGCGTTATCTGCTTTCCTCCCAGCAGAAACAAGTGAATCCCGATGACCGAATCGACGACAGCTTTCAGATCTATGCCGCTTTTATATAACGAAATATCTCCATGTTTCATTTTTGAATAATCGAGGAGCTCGTTTACAAGATAGGATAATCTTCTTCCGCTTTCCATCACAATGGTGAGATTATGCGCTTGTTTTTCGTTAACCGGCCCCTCAACTCCCTTAATAAGGGTATCAGTAATGCTCACTATGGCATTTAAAGGCGTCTTCAGCTCATGGGAAGTATTGGACAGAAAATCATCCTTAATTTTGTCTAATTGGAGAAGCTGATTTTTCATTTCATCTATCGTATGATAGGCCTCAAAAAAACGGAGAGCAATCATAAAGATCAGAATGATGTTGAACACAACGATATAAAATTGCCCTAGCCATAGATTTTCTTTAAAAGAAAAGGCAAACAGGATAATGTCTATGGAATACAAATTAATCGCGAGAATCGCCATGAACAGCAGAAAAGATTTAAAGCGATCGGTTTCGGCACTCTTGATATGTAGTAAGGCAATTCTCAAAAGCAGCCAAATAATCATCAACTCATACAAAGCGATCATATACGGTTGGATGACCATATAAGCGCGAATAGGAAGGAACGCTATCATAACCAGATAGCAGCTTAACACGATGGTTACGGCTTGAGTAAACTTTAGCGAAATAATGCTTTTTTGCAGTTGATAGAAAAAGATAGCTAACATAATCATGCAAGCAAATGAACAGATGTCCTTCATCTTAAATAAAACTTCGAATGAAATTCCAGGCAAATATACTATGAGAGGTCGTTCTCCGAGCAAGCCGTTATAAATTGCGTAAAGCGAACAAATTACAGCAAAAACCAGCAATGTATAGTCTTTTTTGCGATATAACGCTGCCGTTACAAAGCAGATGAAGAAAATAAACGCAAGCGTGAGGAGAATAGCGAAGGTACTGAATTGATGCGCCGCGCTCTTCTGCTGAAGCTCATTCATCGCTGCTTGTTCACCAAAATAGATGGATACCGGAATGCCTCCATTTACATAATCATAATTGGCAACCTGGACGATAATTTCAACGTCTCCCTTATCGGAAGAAAAAAAGCCGATTTGCGGAATATTCCCCGGTCGGTAACCCGCTGCTTCCTGCGACGGTTTTCCATCCGCGAAGAGCATGTGCCCGTTTGCATAAACCGCGCTTGAAAAACGTATGTTCGACTTTTTCAAAGCAAATGTTCCGTTGAAAGGCACGTTTTTCAGCACCATTCGGTAAGTGGCAAAACCAAAAGCGGGCAAGGGCTGGCCATTGACTATTTTGCCATTCCACTGAGAGGGCACCTTGATAAAATCCGTCGTAGAGGGCTTGTGTGTTCCTGCTTGGTTGAAATCGTCAGAGGTTAACAATCGATTCCAATAAAATTCCCATTCACCATCCAGCTTGATTCGCTTATTCTGTTCATAATTCCACGCAGAGAGGTCCATTACTCCATCCCGAACCATTAAACCTTTCTGCTGTTTTTCTTTATCCATGACGATGGATAGCGGAATTAGCGAAAAAGAAATCAAGCCAATAAGACAGACGATCAAGGTCCTTTTAAGCACAGGCATCCCCCCTTTAAAAATGATGAAACAGGTATTCGACATTTTTTTCAAAATCCCTCTAAATGCTCTGCGAGGAAATTGGGAAAAACTTGCAATTAAGTCTTAAACGCCCATGCCGGGCGCGCATACAAAAAAGAGCCTGCTACTTGTGTAGCAGAGCTCTTTTTCATTTTGTGGATTAACACTATGTAAGCGAACCGTAGCTTGGTAAATCCATAATTCGACGCCGTGTGATGCTAAAGATTTTTAAGGATGCTACATTAAATCCGCGCGAGTCCTCTTCGATCAGGCGCGTGCGGAGGCTCTTCCAGCCATTCGTACTCAATCATGATATCCATTCCTTCTTTTCCATACTTCATAATTTCCGGGATTAATTTGGAATACTCTGAGACTAGATCAACTCTGGAAGACGTCGATAATGCATGTCCAATATAAGCTGCCCCTTGTGTGTTAAGCGTTGTAATCAAAAACATAATCAACCTATCGGAAAACGGCGAAACTGTAGATGTAGTTACTTCGGAATTAACCATTATAGTCCCAAGAAGATCATCATTAATAAAGGTCTTATTCAAAAACTCAATCTGTTTTTGAGCCAACTGCTTCCCCTTAACCAGATGTTGCTTAACCTTTTCATCTTTGGCAACCTGAATTAATCCGGTCAATAGAAGCAATCCGAAGTAGTTTCGCTCAATATTAAAAAACATCTCCGAAATTTCAATTACATTAAGGGGACGTTGTTTCTCCAACCACTTCGAAATAAAGGTTTCCTTGTTCCTAATAAACTCGATATGATCCGGATAAGGAATCATCGGCGGTCGATCGTATATTCCTTTATGGAGCATTAGTTCGATTGAAATATTGTATAATTCAAGCGTCGATTGAAGACACTTCGTAAAAAATAATCGAACATCTTCACGAGCCACGTTAGAAACGATCTTTCCATAGGTCACCAAACCTACTCGACTCATGCCATACACATAGCTTACGGAAAATAAATCAAAAAACAACGCTGGAGCCGTAAGGTCCACATCATTTTCCGAAAACCCCCTCGGAATAGGGAAGTTTTCTTTTGAAAAAATATTCTTGATTTCCTCCATGTGCTTTTCGGATAAATCCATTGTTCTTTGCAGCAGGACTTCAACGTCTTTATGTCCATTGTACTTTTGCAGATGTTTGATTAAACAAATAGACATGCTCTCATTGATATAAACCGACCATAACCAAGCGATTTCAGTGGATGATAATCCGACTTCATGTGTCACGTTCATTTTCCCTCTCCTCGCCCTTTTCTGAAATTTTCCGCAGATCCTCCAGCGCATAAGAACTGTATAATTATGGTTTCACATTAACAAGAAGAAAATTCATCCGTTTGTTTTTTAAGTTAGGTTAGAACTCAACAAGGTCATTTAACCGTACAACGACAACAAGCGATGGTTATTATCCATCGCCTACTTATCTTTCTTCATTAGTTTCTCGTCGTCATATTCAATTCTGTCAATTTGCTCAATACGATTAACAACATGAGGTGGCCGTTCCAGCCATCCATGCTTAATTTAAATATTAGCCGCATCCTCCGCATAAATTCCTATTTCAGCAAGAAGTCGACATACCAGCACTATACAATTACTTTCTCGAGAGTGAAACGAACAGTTTAAATCGATAAGAAGTAAACAAAATTGCCTTGTAACAGGAACTTACAGACATTAGAAAGTTCCCCCATAGTAGCTATATGGTTTGAGATCTTTGTTAATGCTCAACGGAGATCTTAACACGTTAGGATGGCTGTTTTATTATCCGTCCTCTTGCAGTTTATCTAAGTCCTCTAGGTTTTTGAAAAAACTGATTTTAAGATCGATTTTCTTCAGCGACTCTTCCAGTTCCTTCATTTGATCGATAACTTTCCGGCGATAAGCTTCCATAAATTCTCGTCGTGCTGTTATTTGAGAGACCTCACTATTTTGCAAGTCGATAAACTGCTGCATCTCCCGAATGGGCATCCCCATCGCTCGAAAGTAACTTAAAACTTGAAACCATGCGATATCGGATTCTGAATATTGACGATATCCATTTTCGTCCCGTTCTATACCGTCAATTAGCCCCATTTGCTCATAGTATCGCAATGTGTGGATGCTTAATCCCGTCTCTTCAGAAACTTGTTTGCTCGAAAATTTGTTTTCCATATTTTTTATTATAGCAGTGATTTGACTGTATTGCTATCGAGTGCACTCTATACTTTATCATTGCACATGTAAGCAATAATTTTTCATTTTAGGAGGAATTCATTATGCGTATTTTTGTCACCGGAGCAACCGGATTCATCGGATCTGCGGTCGTCCGCGAACTGATCGATGCTGGACATCAAGTTGCCGGCCTTGCCCGCTCAGACAAGGCAGCTGTGTCGCTGACGGCCGCCGGAGCGGAGGTATACCGTGGTGCTCTCGACGACCTCGACAGCCTGCGCGACGGCGCCGCTGCGGCGGACGGCGTTATTCACCTGGCCTTCATTCACGACTTCGCGGACTATGCAGCCGCTGCAGAGACCGATAGGCTGGCGATCGAGGCGATAGGAGCAGCGCTTGAGGGCTCTGACAAACCATTCGTAGTCACCTCGGGGACGCTCATGCTCACGCCGGGACGTCTTGGGACAGAAGAAGACGCGCCGATCCCGACTACACCACGGCACTCCGAGAAGGCGACGATGGCGCTGGCAAGTCGTGGGGTGCGATCATCGATCGTCCGTCTTGCGCCGTCCGTGCACGGCCCGGGCGATCATGGCTTCGTCCCGGCCCTTATTGACATTGCCCGCGCCAAAGGCGTCTCTGCCTACATCGGCGACGGGTCCAACCGCTGGCCAGCCGTGCATCGCCTTGATGCGGCGCGCCTGTTCCGGTTGGCGGTGGAAGCCGCACCGGCAGGCTCGCGGCTGCACGGCGTCGGCGATGAGGGTGTGCCCTTCCGTGATATCGCCGGCGTCATTGGTCGCCACCTGAACCTGCCGGTGGTCAGCATTCCCCGCGAAGAAGCGGACGCCCACTTCGGCTGGCTTTCCTTCGCCGCGCCAGCCGACAACCCGACTTCGAGCGCACTGACTCAGGAACGTTTGGGATGGCGGCCAGTGCATCCCGCACTGATCCAGGATCTCGAACAGGGGCACTACTTCAACAGCTGAACCGCCATAAAAATGTGACACAGGACGATTCCCTGGTAATTGCCGGGGAATCGTCTTAACCGTATTCAAGTATAATTTTCAAATTGATATTTAGTCCCCTGACGATACCCACTATTTCCATGCAAGGCTACACTCGCGATAGATAATTTTCCTTCAACCAATTCATGCTTTCTGCAACTGCTTCCAGCGAAGGATTTTCACATTTATCCTGCTCGACGATCAGCCAATCGACATCCGCCTCGGAAGCGGCTTCTATAACATCCGGCAAGCGGATAATGCCTCTTCCTAATTCCAACGTATCAATTGTGCCGTCCGGGGCATGTCGGAAATCCTTTAAATGTAACAAAGGAAGACGGCCCGAATATTTGGCGATGTATGCCAGAGGGTCTTGGCCGATGAACTGCACCCAACCGAGGTCCATTTCCACTTTTGCTTCGGATGGGGGAAGTGTATCGTACAAAGCATCAAATACAAATTGCTCCCCAATTTTGTTCTCGAATTCAAATGCATGATTATGATAGGCAAATTGCAGACCTTGTTTTCGCGCTTGCTCGGCAACGCTTTTGAAGAATTCAAAATGCCGCTGCCAATCTTTTCTATCCTCCGGCGCAATACTTGGGCAGATGATATATTGTCCGCCGATCGTTTTTAAGTAAGCCAGCTCATTTTCGAGGTTGTCTTGAAGCAGATGATAGCGTACATGGCTTCCAATCGGCTTCAAATTCAGTTCATCCAGAAGACCCTTCATCTCTTCTGCCGGCACATTGAAATAACCTGCAAATTCTACTCCCTCATATCCCATAGCAGCTACTTTGCGGAGCACGCCCTTAAAATCCTTGGCCGTTTCGTCGCGAAGCGTATACATTTGTAAGCCTAAGCCCATTCTCTTCAAAGCAATCTCTCCTCTCTGTATCCAGAGCCTTATTTCACTGCTCCGCCGGCCAAGCCTGTAACGATTTTCTCCTGGGCCATAAAATAAATCAGAAGCAGCGGTAAGCTTGCTAATGTCAAGCCGGCCATCAACGCCGGAACGTTTACGGTGAATTCACCGTAGAACTTTTGCATACCGAGCGGCAGCGTCATATTTTCCGGACTCGTAATCAAGACCAGCGCAAAGATAAATTCCGTCCAAATATGAATAAAATTATAGATGACGATGGTAGCTAATGCAGGTGTCAGCATCGGTAGTACCACATTCCAAAAAATACGCTGGTGACTGCAGCCGTCGATCTCCGCCGCTTCTTCCACCTCGCGCGGCAATTCGGCCATAAACTGTGACAGAATAAAGATCGAAATCGGCAGGCTAAAGGCAACGTATGGGCCAAACAGGGCAGGAATGGAGTCGCCCAAGCCCATGTTTTTGGTCAATATAAAAATCGGAATCAAGGTAGAGTGGATCGGCAGCATCATTCCGGATATAAATAACAGGAACAATAGTTTATTACCCCGAAATTTCAAGCGGCTGAGCGGATAGCTGGCCAACGCAGAAATGAGCACAATCAGCACAACCGATACCACAGTTACCACGATACTGTTGAACAGGTAGCTGCCGAGTCCTTTTTGAAAAGCCAGTATGTAGTTTCCAAACTGCACCGATGTGAATAAGGAAAAAGGATTCATAAAAAACTCTTCTTGCGTCTTAAATGAGGTCAGCACCATGTATAAAAACGGGTACCCAGTAAATACCAGCAGAAGAAGTGCTATGACATACAAAGGGATTGCCTTTATTGTTGATACCATCTAGAACATCCCCCTCTTCTTCCGGCTTGCTTCCAAGGCTTGAATAATTCCGGCGGCTATAAAGGCCAGCAAAAACATCATAAAGGCAATCGAGCTGCCGTAGCCCATATTAAAGTGAATGAACGCTTGCTTATACATGTAGGTACCGAGCAGCTCTGTACTGTTATTAGGGCCGCCACCCGTCATGATGTAGAAGATATCAAATGATTTCAGGGAGCCTACAATCGCCAAGGTAGATGAAGTGACGATCGTCGGGACAAGCAGCGGAAAGGTGATATGCATAAACCGTTTAACGGCGTTAGCGCCGTCAATGCTTGCCGCCTCGTACAAATCCTCCGGAATCCCGACAATAGCTGCTTTGAACAAAATCATGTAAAAAGGCGCGTATTGCCATACGGTAACGATAAGGATTGCGGTCATTGCGGTTTTTTCCTCGCTTAACCAAGCTACATACTCAAACCCGAACAAGCTAATTAATCGGTTGACTGCACCGTTTAGGGGATCAAACATGAACACCCACAGCAAGCCAATCGCAACAGTCGACATCAAAAAGGGCATAAAATAGATCGTTTGAAAAAACCGTCTTCCTTTTATAGGGGCAAACAGCATTAACGCCATGATCAAGCCCAATGGAATTTGCAAGAATACGGAAGCCAATATGACTTTAATGTTGTTCCACAGAGAATGCCAAAATACAGAATCCGCTAAAAGTCTGAAGTAATTATCAAGTCCGATAAATGTTTTTTCCGCTCCGCCCTTCCAGTCGTAAAGACTGTAGTTGAGCGTTCCCACGATGGGATATAAAATGTAGACGGCATAAATAAGCAGCGCAGGCGTCAGAAACAACCAGATCGTAATCAGTTTTTCAAAATGCTTGGTTTTTCCTTTTATTACCGGAGCAGTTACTGGATTAGCTTCACTAATTTTCTGCAAGGATCCCACGCCTTTCATAGTTGATGAGAATAAGGGGAGGGAGATTCGTCACCTCCCCTCCCTGCTACTATTTTTTCAATACTTGCTTCGCCTTTTCTTCCATTTGTTTAGCGGCTGCCTCTGGAGTCGTCGACAACCCGAACAAGGCTTGTGTTGTGTCTTTATGCAATTCGGCAAGGTCAGCCGGAAGCGTTTGGTCATACGGCCAGAAGATCGTTTTGGCTACATTGACCATATCAGCTAATCTCTTTGCGTACGGATCCTTGTATTCAACGCCTTTCACAGCAACAACAGAGCCCGTACGGTCGGAATAAGCTTGTGCTGTTTCTACGCTGGCCAATTCCTTGATCAATTCGATGGCCAATTCAGGATTTTTCGATTTCTTAGCAACTGACCATACAGGCGCTGTGGAGCCTTGTAGACTGGATTGGTCGCCTTTTCCGCCCGGCAGAGCCGGGAAGTTAAAGAAGTCCAGCTTTTTCTCGAAAGCAGGTGCTTCTGTACGTACATTGTTCACCAGGGAGTTGGACATTAGCATCATAGCAGCCTGCTCGGTATAAAGAATTTGACGGGATTGGCCGGCGTCATATGGAAGCCCGTTAAAGCCTTTGTTGAAGGCTTCCTTCTTCACCAGTTCTTGAATATATTGGCCTGCTTTAACATAGCCGGGGTCATCAAAGCCTTTTCCGGTCCGGGCCAAAGCACCGTTAAACAAATCAGAGCCTGCTTCGCGATCGGCAAGATACATCAAATAATAAGCTCCAGGCCACTTCGGTTGGTTAGCTAATGCTAACGGGATCACTTTATTTGCCTTCAGCGTATCAATAACGGTCATGAACTCTTCCCATGTAACTGGAGGCTTCAAATTATACTTGGCAAAGATGTCTTTATTGTAGAAGATTTGCGCAATGGAAAGTCCCAAGGGCAGCCCGTAAACCTTGCTGTCAAACGTTGCATTATCGAGAGCTTGCTTGCTGAAGGTGTTAGCGTCAAATTTGCCGGAAATATCAAGAACATTCCCTTGGTTCACAAATTCCTTCAGCCAGCCACCGCCCCAAGAATGGAACACATCAGGAGGCGTGCCACCGGACATGGCTACAGCGAATTTTTGTTTATAGGTATCATTTGGCGTTTGCAGCGTCTTCACTTCAACATCCGGATGCTTCTTTTTGAAACGCTCTACCGCTTCCAGATATACTTTTTCTTTGTCACCCGGATCGATATACCAGAACTCAAGAGTTTTCTTTTCTCCGCTCGCCGTCTTTGTGTCCGCTGGCTTCGGATCGGCCGGTTTTGTACCGGAAGCCACCGGAGCCGGTGCGTTACTGCATGCCGCTAAAGTTAAAAGGGATAGGACGCTCAACAATGCTACTGTCTTTTTCATGTGTGACAACCCTCCTGATAATGTTTTAAATTAGTTTGATATTATAAAACAACGTTTTAACAAAAGTAGCTGGCGAGCCATCCCCCCTCTCAATACAAAAATTTTGTAATCGATTACAAAAAGGAATGTAATCGATTACATTTAGCTAAAAGTTTGATTACCTTAGCTCAGCGCCGCAGGATTGTCGAATAATTAACTCATCACTGATAAAAATATGACTTTTCGACTGCAGCCTCCCTTGCAGTAATGCTATTAACAGCTGCGTAGATATTTTTCCGAACTCTTCTTTTGGTTGGGCAATCGTTGATAAAGGCGGCTCGCATATAGAAGCCATCCTAATATCATCAAACCCCATAACTGCCAGCTGTGAAGGTACTGAAATGCCTAATTCTTTAGCAGCCCTCATGGCGCCAATAGCCATCTCGTCGCTGGCTGCGATAACCGCTGTAGGACGGTTGGGCGAAGACAGCATCTCTAGAGCTAATGAGTACCCTGCATCCAGATAAAAATCTCCTTCACGGATTAAAGCTTCATCCGTCTCCAAACCGTTCTGCTCCATAGCCTGTCGGAAGCCCTTTAACCGCTCGGAGCTTATTTCAAGATTAAGCGTTCCGGCTAAATAGCCGATTCTGCGGTGGCCCAGCTTAATGATATGCTCGGTTGCCGCCCGGGTGCTCACAGCGTTGTCGTTGGTCACAAAAGGAATATCAGGATTAGACACCTTGCGTCCTACTATAACAACCGGATACTCTTCCGCTATAGCTTCTAAGGCTGCTGTTTCCATTCGGGGAAACAGCAGGATCACTCCGTCGACCATCCTTTGCTTAAGCAGGCGGATGTAACTCTCTTCGAGATCCGGAGATCTGTTCGTGTCTCCCAACAGCACTTGGTAACCGCTTTCAATCGCAGTTGCTTGAATAGTCTTAAGTATGGATGTAAAAAAAGTATTCACGATATTAGGAACAACCACCAGAAAGGTATTGGTCTGCAGTCTTCTTAGATTCCGTGCCAAAACATTCGGCTGGTAGTCCAGCTCCTTAATAGCCTCGTATACCTTCTGGCGGTTCTTGGGGGATACCTTATCGGGGTTAGAGTAAACCCTTGAAACGGTTGCTACGGATACGTTAGCTCTCTTAGCCACATCATCCATCGTAGTCTTCTCCATTTAAGGATTCACCTCTTCTTTGATGGAAATGTAATGGATTACATTTAATTGTATGCGCTTTCTTAAATTGATAATAGAGCATAAATAGGAACATGTCAACACGAATTTCCTCCTAAAAAGCGGCCGATTGGAAGCGGTCGAAGAAGAAAAATGCCGTAACTCTGCAGCTTCTCTTCAATGCTGCAGCAACGTCTCGTCCGGCACAGAAACAAGCTCATGCGGCAGTAGATTAAGGTTAGCATATATATGTCTGAGAATGTACGATCTAAAAAAAATCTTAGAGGAAGATTCCTCTAAGATTTTCTTCAGTAGGACAGTCAGTTTTTTAACGCTTATCTTTTCGCGTAACGGTCATAGGCTGCCTGCTGTATTTTCAGCACATTGTCCAATCCCATTGAGTTGATGTGTGCGACGAAGTCGTCGAACTTATCCAGTGGCTCTGTCCCCATAATAAATTTGTTGATCATTTCATCCTTATACGTTGTAATCTCCGTGTACTTCGAGTTCAGCACATCACGTTCCTCCTGATTGAACGACAGGGAAACTGGAAATTTGTCCTTAATAAACGGTGTAATCGAATCGCGGATTTTCTCGATCTTTGGAGTCACCATGGCGTTCTCGTAACGGATATCCCACTGATAAGCAAACTCTCTGTGGCCCAGCTCGTACATTTTGATTAACGGGGAGTTATTCGCGTCCTTCATGATCGCATCCGTATATTTGGGCTGGTTGTTCTCCATCGTGTATGTTTCTCCGAGCTTGCCGAAGTTCATTGCCAATTGGCCTTCCGGACTATAGAACCAGTCCTGCATCTTAGCGATTTCTACTTTATATTTTGATTTGGAGCTAAGCGCGAAGCCGTTCTTAATCAAGGTTTGCTGGCTCTTGGTATAGGGTTCCGCTCCGGACGGTCCCTTCAGCGGAATGGTACCGGTCATCACCGTATTGGGATTCGCTTTTCCGACTAGCTTCTCTAAATATTCAATTCGGGGGAAGGAATCGAAAGTCAGTCCCGACACCTGGTTGGTAAAGCGGGATTCCCACACCTTCTGGTCATTGGTGACGTACTCCTTGTCGATCAGCCCTTCCTTATACAGCTTTGAGACGTAGGTTAGAGCCTCCTTCAACTGAGGATTCGTGAACGTATACTTCACTTTGCCGTTATCTGCGTAGAAGTCCTCCTCCAACGACACCCCGAACGGCTCAAAGAACGGAAGTAATCCTTTTGTTTTGTTGCGGGTCGTAAACGGAATCTCATCGTTCTTCCCATTACCGTTCGGATCCTTCTCTTTAAAAGCCTTCAGGACCTGATACATCTCTTCGGTTGTGGTCGGCGCCTTAAGCCCCAGCTTATCTAGCCAGTCCTGCCGGAAGATGTTCAGATTAATCGTCTTGACCGCTGAGATTTGGGGAAAGAAATAAATATTTCCATCATCTGATTTGATCTCTTTCATAATTTTCGGATCTGCATCCATAACCTTTTTAAAATTCGGCATATACTGATCAATCAGCTTATTGAGCGGCTCGAAGATGCCATTTTCACCGCCCTTATTGAGCAAATCCGGGGTAGCTTCCATCAAATCCGGAAGATTGCCGCCCGCGAGTGTCAAATTGAACTTCTCGATGTAATCCTTCGTTTCGTTCGGGGCCTTGACCCACTTGAAATAAACGTTGGTCTTCTCCACGATCGGTTTCATCCAAGGGAGGTCGTTGGACTCGACTGATTCCGGTCTAGGTCTCATATAGACGCTGATTTCTGTCTTTTTGTCTACAATTTTCGCATTCGGGTCTTTCTGGGCGGCCGCCGGCTCGGAAACCTTAGCAACTGCGTCTTTCGTCGGCTCGGGTGTGCCCCCGGTTTGGCAAGCTGTGAGCAGTACAGATAGCGCTACTGTAGTAGAGACGCCTTTGATCATTTTTTTTCGTTTCATCTCTGTGAACCTCCTTTACAATTCTCAAAAGTATGATCATGGGACGGGGATCCCGTGATGTAATGAGAAAACGGTACAAGTTCAGCCCTTCACGGAACCGATCATCGATCCCTGTACGAAATACTTCTGGATGAACGGGTAAACAACTAGGATCGGCAGCGTCGCAACCACCAGGGTAGCGTATTTGATTGACTCACTTATCAAATTCTTATCGTCGTATACATCGACCATCACTTGATCCGTCTGATTCTGGATGACGATATCCCGCAGCAAAATTTGCACCGGAAACTTAGCTTCGTCATTGAGATAGATCATGGCCGGGAAGAAGCTGTTCCACTCGTTCACCGCGTAGAATAGTCCGATGGTCACCAGACTCGGCACAGACAGCGGCAGGACGATGCGGATTAAGGTTTGGAGGTAGGAGCAGCCGTCGATCTTGGCGGCATCCTCCAGCTCGGCCGGAATCTGTTCGAAGAATGTCCGCTGGACAAACACATAGAACGATGCAATCGCCGATGGAATAACGATAGCCCAAATGGTGTCTCTCATGCCTAAGGCATTGACGACTAGAAAGGTCGGGATGAGCCCACCGCTGAACAACATCGGCAGAAGCACCAATGCCGTCAGCACGTTCCGACCGGGTAAATCTCGCCTGGACAGCGGATAGGAAGCGCAGATTGTCAGAACGAGACTGATGGCCGTTCCGACTACCGTATAGGTCACCGTATTCAAGTAAGAACGCGCTAGCATCGGAAATTCAAGCACCCGCCTGTAAGCCTCGAATTGAAGCCCCATCGGGATAATGCCGATTCGCCCCTGTTGGATAAACAGCTGGTCACTTAGCGAAGCTGCCAGAACGTAAAGGAAAGGATATAACGTAATTACAGCCACAACCGACAATACGACCATATTGATGATGTTGAACAGCAGCCTTCCCGGCATTACTCGCATTGAAGACATCTCATTTTCCTCCTACCAAAGACTCGTTTCCGAAACCTTTCGTGCAAATCGGTTGGCCGCTACAATCAGAATCAGGCCCATCACGGATTGGAACAAGCCCACTGCGGCTGCAAAGCTGTAGTTGGTTTCCAATATCCCCCGGCGGTACACATAAGAGCCGATGACGTCAGCTGTTACGTAGGTGTTCGGATTATAGAGCAAAACGATCAGATCGTACCCGACCTCCAGCATGTGCCCTATTTTCAAGAGGAACAAGATAATAATTGTCGGCAAAATGCCGGGCAGTGTAATATGCCATGTCTGTCTCCATCGGCTTGCACCGTCTACTCTCGCCGCCTCATATAGCTCCGTATTAATGCCGGTGAGTGCCGCAAAATACAGTATCGCCGACCAGCCCATCGTTTTCCATAGGTCGATCCCGGTGTAAATGCCCCAGAAATACCCGGGCTTCAACAAAAAGCTGATCCGTTCGTAGCCCATTTGGACAAGCATATTGTTCACCAAGCCGACCGTAGGCGACAGGAAGGTAACCGCCATACTGGCCACGATGACAGTGGACACAAAATGGGGTAAATAACTGATCGTCTGCACCGTCCGTTTGATCATCGAATTGCGAACCTCATTCAGCAGCAGAGCAAAAATAATTGGGGCGGGAAACACAAACACCAGGTTAAGCAGGTTGATCATCAAGGTATTTCTAAGTAGCCTCCAGAAATAGACCGAATGGAAAAAATCGATGAAATGCTTGAAGCCGGCGAAGTGACTCGCCAGTATCCCCTTATATACGTTGTAGTCCATAAACGAAATGGTCAGCGCCATAAACACGGGGACGTACCGAAATACCACATAATAAATCAGCGGTGCCAGAAACATCAGATAGTATGGTAGTGCTTTCTTGAATGTCTTCTTCCAGTTGGCCGCTTTAGGAACGCTTAGCCCTGGAGAAGGAGTGGCGATAGCACTGCTCTGTTTATCCATAGGCACGGTCCTCCTTTCGTGAATTCGTTTTACGCTATAAATGTATACGTTTTCATTCCTTTCGTACATCGATATTTCTTTCGATTCGTCTACATATTTCCATGATGACGATCTCTTTTTTATTGGATTCATAGTCAGACCGTAAGGCAAGGGTCCGGCATGATCAACCGGACCCAGGATCAAGTATGACAAGACAGACCGTCTGTAAAGAAGAGTACTTGACAGGCTCACTTTGGTGATGCTGAAATAAGGCACTGCGTACTAGTTGTTGCAGGTTTCGTTCATATAGCGCATTGTATTTCCCCTTGGCTCTTGGGCCCACCTAGCGGAAATACGATGCGTTATTCTACTCAAAAACGGGCATTTAGGCCGCGGTGCGGAACTACAGGCCTTTATTTCGCGGTGTAGTCCGGTTTCCGGGCCGTATCAGGAGCATTAGCGCATCGTAGTTCCGCTTCACTCGCCAAACACGCCGTATTCGCTGATTTAGCGCATTGTATTTCCCTCGGCCCAATTCCCCGCTCTCGCCCAAGCAGCCCGCCAATAAATAAAGGGTAACCTCTCAGTCACCCCAAAACATATAAATTCTTATATCTCTAAAAAGCCGCCCGGCGCCCGGACAGCCATTATCACGATATTAACTCTGCTGCATTTGTCTAAACTGGCCGGGAGTTACCCCCTCGTATTTCTTAAAAACCCGTATAAACGTATTGGAGTTGGTGAAGCCAACCTGGTCCGAAATATCGGTAATCGTATCACCGCTGCGGCTAAGGAGAGCTTTGGCCTCCTCCACTCTTTTGGAATTGATGTAGTCTACACAGTTCATGCCTGTAATTTCTTTGAAAATGCTGCTTAAGTACGACGGCGACAGCCCGAGTGCATCCCCAAGCACAGTCAGTGATAAATTTTGAGCGTAATTCTGTTCCACATACGCCTTGATCCGGGTAAACATATGCGAAGATTGGCCCTGTTTCCGTTGAAGGATCCAGCCGCTGATTTGGCCGAACGCCTCTTCCATGCATTCCTTCTTCTTGTGCAGCCCGGGCTGCTGGTCGAGCTGCTGGTACAAGTCGAATCCGGCCCCGAAGATCTCTTCCATCGACGAGTGTACTTCATACACGGTTCGCACCGCCGTTCCTGCAAGAGCATGAAACAGGTTGCGGATCATCTCCGGGGTCAGACTCCTGCTATCCAAGTGTTCTTCCCACAATGTCTCCAGAAGCTCGCTCCAGCCCGATCGATTTCCCGTTTTGACAAGATTGACGAGATGCTTCTCCGTTTCCAACGAATAAATCGGCTTACCGGCCAGCCGGCCGCCCACTTCTTCTACAAAAATAACAGTGCCTTCTCCTTGCACGATTTTATATTGCAAAGCGCGCAGTGCCTCGGCATAAGAGGACGGAATATCGTCTGCCCGGGCGTAGAGCTTCCCCACCCCCACCGTGATGGACCGAGAATAAGACATCTGCAGCCCTTCGGTCACCCTATGGATAAATTCATATACGGTCCCCAGCTCAGGGCTGTTCCGGTCTATATTCAGAATGGATACGAGCATATCGCTTCGTTTCCGGATCGTTTTGACTGCATACGAGCAGAATGGTCCGTAACCATCGGGGTTATCAATCGCGCGGATCATTTCTTCTATAGCGGAGCTGCCCGTGTCCGTGAGCGTGAAATCTCCGAGCTCAAAAACGATCACCTGGTAGGAATCGAAGGCAAAAGGCAGCTCGAATTCCTCGGACAGCCTCTCGAGCTCTCCGGAGGAGATCCCGTTCTCGAGCAGATCGTTGAGCACTTTATGCTGCAGAGCCGGAAGGTTGCGGTGAAATGCATTCCGTAGGCTAGAATTCTCATAATACACGAAATTAATGATGCGATTGATGAACTCCAGCTCATTTTCCGGTTTTCGGCCTCCCTCCGGTTGCTTTCGATCGAACTGCTGGATGTAGTCGACGATTTTATGTATGGGCCGGTAAATCCGGTTGGTCAGCCCGTAAGACAGGATCCCCCCGATCACAAGGCACAGCAGAGCAGCCATAATTGTAAACTGTCTGAAGCGGCTAACCTTCTCCGTAATAAACGCAGTAGGGACGACACTGATGTATTTCCAATCGCTGACTTGCGATGAGGTGAATACGATTTCATATTTCTGGCCGGAGACTTCTGCCTGAACATGTCCTTCTTCTGCTTCCATATTTTTGAATTTATCCGAAAGTTCGTTCCTAATCGTGTTGAACAGGTCTTCCTGCCCGTGCCGCATGGGGCTGCCGAATACCACATTTCCCGCCTTGTCCATTGTGTAAATAAACGCTGGATAAGGGTCGCTGACCCGTTGGATCATCTTGGAGAAGTCTTCCGCCTTTACATTGATGTATAAGATGCCCATCGGAGACAGGTCGTTTAGGGGCGCAGTCCGAGCAAACGTAAGCAGATTGGAGGTTACTCCATAGCTCGATGCTTGCTGGCGTCCAACGTACGTAAAGCCGATATGCTCCTTCCGCGGTTCCCTCCATTCGGAAGAAGCATCCGTTTGAAATATCTCCTGGTAAAAGTACTCCGTGTTATACTTGGAGATATTATTCAGCACTACCGGGTACCGGTAGAACTGGATCCAAATATCGGCAAGCAGCGGATTAGCTAGCTTAATGCTTTTTAAATAATCAATATTATCCATAAATAGAAGTTGGTCCAGATCCCACGTCTTTTCCGATAAATAAAGTGCCCGTCGAATCGATGGCTGCAGCGAAACCTGATAGGTTAGGTTGTCCATCGTACTTAAGGCATGATCGACGTTATCCCGTGCCTGCTCAATATACCTGTTGTTGGATTCCACGACCTCGTCGGTCAGCAGCGCGGACGACTTGCTATAGGAAGCGTAACCGAATGCCAAAATCGTAAAGAGCACAAAGACATTAAATAAAATCAACAGTCGGATAAAAACGCTTCTCTGTTTAAACAGCTTTAAGCTTTGAGGAAGCATTGACAGTTTGACCCCCCATGCCTTCTATTTATTACCCTCACTAACAATACTAGTGGAATGGCCAAAGGGTGTAAAGCGCTTTCAGAATGGGAGCTCACGAATTTCCGCGATATTCAAACTGTTTAAACGTCGCTTTGCCGCTGGGTTGAAACAGTACGCCCATTGCAAAGATCCCCACACGAGGAGCCGTATAGCACTTATATCGGGCATAATTCTCCGGATATAAAAATTCGGCCGGCACGGTAACGTCCAGCTCTGTAAACGATACACCGTCCGTAGAGTACGCGAAGGTGAAATGCTGAGCGTCCAGCCTTGCTTTCAGCCACAAATCCGCTCCTGGCTCCAAATCAAGCTTGCGCTGATAAAGCACATTGCGGAAGCACTTCTCCGAACGGTCCAGCTGTAAATAAAGACCGTCTGCCTCCTGCCTCTCATGCATCCTATTCGTGTCGAATTTCTGTCCCGAGGTTTGGCCGATCCCATTGCGGACACTCATCAGCAGCATGGCATCCATATCGCGATAGAGAATCAGCCCCGCTTCTTCACCTAAAGATCGCGGCGCCAAGGATAGCCGGGTTAGCGCCTCAAACCCGAAATGCTCCCAACGGCGGGTTAAGATCAAGGTGGAGCCTGGAACATATAAGGGATACGCTTGGCATTCCAGCTCTAGTCCGTTCCCCTTAAGCGTATAGCCCCCTTCCAGCGGATAGCGCACCCACTCCCAGACCGGAGACAGCTCCTTTTCGTTAAAGCAGTCCGTCTTCTCCCCGGTCAAATCAGGGGCTTGCCCCCCCTCAATCAGAACCTCCACACGCTCCTGCGGACGGCCGCCGTCTCCAACTTCAAACCAACCGTTGTCCGTCCAGCGTACATGCTCGAGAAATGTCTCGCGGCCTAAGGGGGTTGCTCCGCCCGGCGTCAGCGGACGGCCGGCGAGATGGAGCATCCACCAGTTCCCAAGGAAATCCGCTACCAGCTTGCCATGCCCTGCCTTCTGCAGAGGCTTCGCCGGATCTGGCTGGGATAGAACCGGATTGTGCGGACAAGACTCATACGGTCCCCAAATGGAATGGCTGCGTGCCAACGTTACCTTATGTCCGAAAGAGGTTCCTCCTTCCGCCAGCATCAAATAGTAATAGCCGTTGCGTTTGACGATGTGCGGCGCCTCCGGCGTGCTGCCTCCGGTACCCGGCCACACCTGGCGGGCTTCCCCGATCAGGCGGGTTCCGTCGGCTTTAAGCTCCTGTAGCCAGCCTCCGCCGAAGGCGAGATATCGTCTTCCGTCGTCGTCATGAAAGATCGACGGGTCTATGAAATGATGGTTTAATACAATGCCATCCGAATAAGGTCCCTCCGGCCGGTCAGCCGTAAACAGCAAATTCGTGCATCGCGGCTGACCATGGAAAAAAGGAACGACCACCCAAAACTTCCCGTCCGCATAAGAAATATCGGGAGCGAATACACCGTGAGAATCGGGGACTCCGGTCAGATCGATCTGGCTCCTTCGGGTGATAACGTGCCCGATCGGCCGCCAGTTTATGAGATCACGGGAATGGTGTACCATGACCCCAGGGAAATATTGGAATGTTGAGGAAACGACATAATAATCCTCCCCAACCCGCACAACCGAGGGATCGGGATGATCCCCCGGCAGCACAGGGTTAGGTACAGATTTTATTCTACGCTCAGCCATATGGTTGGAGGCACCTCTTTCAGCTTAATTAAACATCAATTGGATTCAGCAGCCCTTCTTCCTATCCTCAATATATTTCTAAACTGAGCTGACTGTAAATCTTCATTTTTTACGACTCATCTTTATTTTTTTAAGGGCAACTCGTCTTGACATTTGAAAGAGACAGCAATTCATGATGCGCTTTCTGGAGATATTGACGGAACGCTTCGAATTCTAGATTGGAAACGTCACTGTTTTTTATGTGAAAAATGATTTCGAAAGAGAAGTCATGTCGAAGGTGTTTACGTATTGTTCGGAGGTTATAGATTATCTATGAAGCCCGGGGTGCTATTACTCCAGCGTCTTAGCAGCAAATACTAAGTATGACATCAGACTTGTGTTGCATGCGCATCCTTTATGAGCTTCACCACTTCATAGGCTATCAGAGAAGTTGAGTTTACCGTACTCCGTTTCTCTAAAAAAGGGGGATTCCGAATTTAATTTAATGAGATTGGTTCATTGATGAAAAAAACGCCTCGTCCGGTTATCGGACGAGGCGTTTTTTTCGAGATTGGCGGTAATCGCCGTATATCCATGGCTGATTTACCCGGCGTAACAGGCTTAGCGTAAAAGCCTACTTCTTGTTATTTAAGAAATAACGCCTGTGCGTCGCGCAGCAAGTAACCCGCTGCCTCAACATCAATATGCTTTCCGCTTTGTGCGTTTACCTCATGAATAAAGGATTGCAACTCTCCATGTTCCAGCTTCTTCTGCAGGCTGTTAGCTATTCCTCCGTTATCAATCCACTCGCTTGCTGCAAAGCGCGTTACCAGTTTCTTCAATCCCTCTATGCTTGCATAGGTCTGGAAAACCACCGCTTGGCTACCCGTATTCCCCGCCAAGTCGCTACCATTCACAACTAGCGTATGCGTGCCAAGCGGCAGCTCATACAGTTCCATGCTCTCCCCGGGTTGATATGGCATTCCATCCAATGTTGCTTGCGTCTTGCTGTCGGCCACTCCTGACAGATTGTCCTTGAGAATAACGACAGGTGCGATATCGCCTGCATCACTGTGGCTTCCGTAAACAACACCTGTTACGGCGACTTCAGGTGCAGTGGCGTCCAGCTTAAAGCTGGTTGTCTTCGTTGCTTCCAAGTTACCTGCCTGATCCTTCGAACGGTATGCAAGTACATAGTTTCCATCCAAGCTGACCGTAACGGGTGCCGAGTAAGCCAACCACGTATTGCCGCCGTCATAGCTATACTCTATGCCGGATACACCGGACAAATTATCGTAGGCGTCTAATGAAACCGTCACTGGATGTACATACCATCCGTTAGTGCCATCCGGCTGAGAAGGCGTAATCACTGCAGTCGTTTCGGGTGCCTCTACATCATTTTTTACATAGTCCATCTCCAAAGTGAATTGATTTCGCTCGCGGAACAACTGGTTCTTGTCGGTAGAATACCAGTTAACATCCACCTTATTGCTGTCATTGTGGAAGGTAAGCAGCATCAACATGGCATATCCGCCGTTTTGCAAATCCATGCCTTGGGCATCAGCCAGCATTTGATTCACCCGTTTGCCTTGAATTCCCGTATCTACTCGATTAACGAGGTCCGGGTAGCCAATATGGCCAGACATTACAAGAATGACATTCTTATGTTGGCTGGCAACTTCTTTCCAAACATCGTCGCCATTTTTGGCATCGCGGATATACTTAGATGGATAGTCTGAGTATTTGTTTGAGAGCTGCTCTCCGTTCCAATACATGTAAGCATGTGTCGTAAGAATAACGTTTTTCTCCGGATGTGCAGCAATTTGCTCGTTAACCCAATTCAAAATGGATTCGTTTGGCGCAAATGCAACGCTGAAGATCATATATGGCTTGTCACCTACCGTGACGAAATAGTAGGCATTGTCCATATACCCATCCTTAAAGGCACCGCCAAAATAAGGCATTTGGGAAAATTTGGGGTAAGGGAAATATTTGTTGTAATTAACAGCTGCGCGATCCAGGGACATGGACATATCATGATTCCCCAGCATAGTCGTATAGGGAACGACACCATCCAGCATGTTGAAACCTTTCTGTGCCACCTGCCACTGGGCTTCATTGCCAGCTACATTTACGATATCCCCCATACTCATAACAGCCTGAATATTGTAGGCCGACTTGTTATCCTTAATCCAATTCATCATATTATAGTATTTATCTGGATACGATTCGGTAAGAAATTGCGTATCCGGCAGAACGACCATACTGTAATCGCCTTTAGCGAGCGTAGGGGCAATCCAATCAGCGAAGCTCGAAACATCGTTTCGATTCGGTGAGTTATCCGGATAGACGCCGTTCAATGGCGCTTCAAACTGCCAGTTACCTAGAAGACCTGCTTGATTCACTGGTTCGGTCTCCATATTAGCGCCAATTTCTTGTTCGGTGCGGATCGTTGACCAAATGCGAACATCAGCGATCTCACCTTTGAAATATTGGCTGTTCCCTTTCCGGTAGTCGCCGCCAATCTTAAGCGGCTGCGCCGGAATGTCCGGTTGAAACTCGGCATTCGATTGAGTCGCTACCAACCTGCCATTAATATAGCATTTAATCTGATCAGTTGTTTCATCGAACGTCATGGCGACATGAACCCATCTGTCCTGACGCAAATCCACGCCGGTAATCACCGTGTCCTGAACCTTCCCCTGCTTTTTCCAATAGAGCCTTGGCTCTCCTTTGGCGGTCACTTCAAAATTGACATACGGCAGATCGTAGTCATAGTAACCCGCTTCCATGTAATTCCCTGCAATAATGCCGCCACGATTACCTTGTAAATCTTTGGGCAGTTTAATAAGCGCCTCGAAAGATCGCGGGATATTGGGCAGTTTATTCTTCATGGCATATTGCACATCGCTGCTAGTAAAGCTAATGCCAGCGGCATTAAATGGATGCGAATAATCAACGCCGCTTCCGACGGTCCCCGGTTGGAAGCCCTCCGTTGTGATTTTGATCGGATTCGTCCGTACCAAATCGTCAAAGGTCGTGGTGGGTGATATGCCGGCAGCATCGCTTAGATGCCAAGCGTGAGCCAAACCTGACTCGCTGCCTGTCAACTCAGTCGTGACATATTGGCTAATTTCTTCTGGTGTACGCATATCGTTCCACAATCGAATTTCAGAAACTCCCCCGTTCAGCCACATGCTTTTTCTATAATCCGTGCCTACATACATAGGCAAAGGCGAAGGCGTGTTGTAAGGCGCAATAGCGGCATAACCGATTTTCTCAAACACTTTCGTGCCATTCTTATAAAATATAATCTTCTGATTCGCTACATCGCGTACAACGGAGAGCAGCATCCACTCATTCGTTGCTACATCAACACCCGTCACGTACAGATTACTAATCCCTTTTTTTACACCTTGCGCATCATAATACTCTTCCCAATAACGAAGTCGATTGTCAGCGGTCAGCTCTAACGACCAACTGTTTTGTTTACCGTCCTTATAATTGCCGATAATAATCTGACGCGTATCAACGTCTGGCTGCAACTTCACCCATACTTCCACTGTGGTTGGAATGCTTTCTACCGGCTTATCCATGATCCCATAGTTACTTGGCTGAAATTCCAGACTTTCGCGCTCTGCGGCAGACGCGATCCCTATAGCGGATAGCATGAGAGCTAAGACCAGAACTGCAGTGATGCTGCGCTCAATGAAACGTTTAAACTGCAACATGAATACCTCCTCGGCTACGTTCAAAATTGAATGTATCTTTAAGCTCATTGGCATCACCAAAGTTCTCGCGTGGTCGCAGCTCCGGAAACTGCGAACGCTCGACACACAAACCAAAGCAGACTGACTCGCGCGCAGTGCTTTCAATGAATGAGACCTCTTAAGCGAATTTGCAATAATCAACTTTACCGACGCCACCATGTTCTAATTTACTGATGATTTCTTAGTTTCTTCTTCATTCTGCCGGCAATGAACTCCAGCCCGATGGCAAAAGCAAGGATAAGATAAGTGATCGCGCCAATTTCCCTCACATCATAATAATAGGAACTGGCCATAAACATATCGTAGCCAATACCTCCCGCTCCAGCTGCTGCTCCCATTGCCAAGGCAACGGCAAAGTTAATCTCAAAACGCATAAAAGTCCAAGAGATCAAATAAGAGACAGACGAAGGCAGCACAGCTTGAAACACAATCTGAACCCAATTGGCACCGCTTGCCTTTAATGATTCAATCACACCGTTATCCAACTCCTCGAAGGATTCCGAGTACGCTTTCACAAGATAGCTGACTGAATGAAACGTCATACCGATGACGGCGGCAACACTCCCCAGCCCTGCTGCAACGGCAAAAATCAATACCCATAACACTGTCGGCACCGCTCGAATAAACGCAACAATAGCTTTAACTAACATCGAAAGTTTACGATTGGATAGATTATTAGCGGCTAATAGCCCTAGGAACAAGGCGATCACAGCACCGAATAGCGTCGTTAGAAAAGCCAGCCCAATCGTAATCGTCAAGTGTTGAATCGCTTCGATCAAGGAAATGTGCTTGAAGAACGGATGAAAAAACATGGTTTTCACTGTTTGAACTGTCTGCAGGACGGCTTCTATGAATTGGATCTCCTTATAATCGAACGTTGCGAATGCATACAGCGTCAATGCTGCCAATGCAGTCAAAGTAAGGCGGATCACCATCGCTTGTTTGTTGAACGGCTTTTTCATTTTCACTGCATTCATCGCTACAAAATCACCCTCCTGACGTAGTTAGAAATCGACTCTATCACAAAGATGGTCATCACAAGAACAAGAACGATCAACGATGCGGTACTGAAATTAAGGCTTTTGTAATACAAGCTGAAGAGAAAACCGATACCGGTGCCGGTTAAAATACCAATTAATGTAGCCTGACGAATATTGGTTTCTACCATGAATAGAATCCAACTGAGCAGTTGGGGCATGCAGGAAGGAATCACAGATTGAAAAATGATTGAGAAATAACTTGCTCCCGTGGATCTTAATGCTTCTATAGAGCTGCTGCTTGCTTCGTCGATCGATTCAATGAAGGCGCGTGTCATAAATCCAAAGGAACCGAAGAAAAGCGCGAAGTACCCCGTCAACACATGTTGGCCGAAAGAAATCAGCAAGATCATCGACCAGGCAGAGACATCAATATTCCGAAAGATTGTCGCGATGGACCGGCTTAACATACTGAATACTCCGCCTGTTCCGGTCGAATGCGATCCTGCGATAGCGAACATCAATGCGAATAAGGCTGCAATGGTAGTGGCGGCGATTGATACAAGCACCGTTTCCGCGAGACCGCTCATGATAACCGGAAGCCGCTCCAGTGCCTTTTCATTCGGGTAAAAATTATTGAATACCCATTCAGCTGCTTTAGGAATTGAGGTGAATCCTGCGATGACATCATAGCTCGTAATGACAATAGCGATTACCGTCAATGCAAGCAGTAAAGAACAATACAGCAGTGTATTCAACCGTTTCCTTGCGAAAAAATTATCTAGCATCATGGACCTCCAGCTCTTCCTGAAGCTCACTCCACGCCGAGCCGTATATTCTAGATAACTGCTCGTTGTCAATTCCTGCTGGAATACCGTTATAAACAATTGTCCCTTTGTTCACACCCAGGATCCGGTCTGAATATTTCAGCGCTACGTCCACTTGATGCAGATTAACAATAACTGTAATGCCCATCGTGGACGAAATATGGCGCAGAAGGTCCATGATGATCTTGGAAGCTTTCGGATCCAAGGAAGCAATCGGCTCATCGCAAAGCAGCATTTTCGGATTTTGCACAAGAGCCCGGGCAATACCGACCCTCTGCTTTTGCCCTCCGCTCAGCTGATCGCAGCGCTTATAAACCTGTTCCTCGAGTCCGAGAGTCTTCAGAATCGTGTAACCCTGGCTCTTCTCCTCTTTGGAATAAAGTCCCAAAACTCCTTCCAACGTGGACTTATAACCCAGACGCCCGTGCAAAACATTTTCGATAACAGATAATCTGTTTACTAAATTATAATGCTGGAATACCATCCCCATTTGAGTTCGCAACTGTTTTAACTCACGCTTCTTAAATTCAAGAATATTTGCCCCATCGAATATGATTTCACCGCTGCTTGCATCAATCATACGGTTAATACAGCGCAGCAGGGTCGACTTACCGGCCCCGGACGGGCCGATAATCGACACAAATTCTCCTTCCCTCACATCGAAACTAATGTCCGTTAACGCTCTTGTGTCTGTGCCATATTGTTTGGACACCCGCTTGAATTCCAATAATGTTGTCATCGTTGCTCCCCCGATAGGTTTTGCTTTCCTTGCAAAACTTTTAATTAGACAGCATTCTGACCGGACCAAAAAACTCGTCATTTACAGTCAGGAATTTTTCTTTGCCGCTCTTTTGCTTGAACATGCCGGCATCCTTCGAATCTTTGGGCAGGAAGATCTGAGTATTTTTCGTGACGGAATCGGATGTAAAAGAATCCTCTAATTTCTTTTTGTCTTCCTCGCTGATCGTACCTGTGTTGATAACAAACGGCTGATTCAATACGGGTGTAGAGTAAATAAGTGTGAACTCTTTGCCGATCATCGTGTTGAATGGTTCCGCTGCACCTTGTTTAACTTTATATACCGCTCCAGCCATATTCGCCTTACCCGCTTCTAACTCGATGTAGTTGGCAACACAAGTATCGCAGAAAGCGGCAACGTCAGCTTTGCTATTCAACAAATTCACTGCTGAACCCTGGTGCGTTCCTCCGAAGAGCACTTCGCTAAAAAACTTGCCTTTTCCGCCCAAAATTAAATCATCGACAGTCAATTTCTTATATTGCTCTTGTTTGCTAAAGTAATTGACGATGCCGGCAGAAGGAACCTTAAACCCGGATGTGGAGGAATTGGACACAAATGAAAACTTCTTACCGGCAATATGGTCAATGGAGTAACCGCTGCCGCTTTTGTAAGCATCTTCCTCGCCTTTACGTACGCTTAACCAGCTATAGTAAACGGCATCCTCCAGCGTACCGGACTCTCCGCTTTGAATGACCAATGGCTGAACTTTCTTATTCTTTGCATTCGCCTCGACATAGCCTTGTGCGCCCATATATGCAATGTCAGCGCTGCCGCTGGCAATCGCCTCGATCGCGATGGTATAATCCGTCGTCGTCTTGTGCTCTACCTTTTTCCCCGTTGCAGCAGCAACCACGTTGCCAATTTCTTCGCGGGCGCCTTTCATTTCTGCGCCGGATTCATTAGGGTACCAAGCGATCGTAATGGTATCCTTGGTCTTTACAGCCGCCGAGCCTTTCTCTGCCTCACCGGCTTTGGTACCGCAGCCTGCCGCTACGGCCACCAGAGTTAAAGAAACCATGAGTGTTACAATCTTCTTTTTCATTTAATTAGTCCTCCCTAGTCGTTTAGAATTCCACATCCATCGTACAACCCTAAATTAACGAAATCAGCATTCGCTCAAGTCCTTCAGGCGATATTGCAATGGGATTATTATCCATTCTCCCCTTCGTGTATGAGAGTGACACAATATGGCGGATGCCTTCCACGGTAGCGCCATATTGACCTAGACGGCCAGGAATCCCGTATGCCTTATATATGTTTTGTATGAAATGGTCAACCTCATCTGCATTCGCAGCACCGAAAGCACCGAGTAACTTCTCCGGTTCGATCAATGCAGCAAGGTTATGTCTCATCACCGCTGCAAGCGTAAGACTCGCGGCAATGCCGTGATCTATGCCATAAACCATCGTTAGCGGATAGGAGATCGAGTGGCAAGCTGTGGTTCTCGTATTGCTAAATGCCAGACCGGCCAGCACACTAGCCAAAGACAGCTGTTCTCTCCATACGAGATTATCCGGCTGCTCAATGAGTAAAGGAAGCGTATGCCGAATGCGTTCGATTGCTTGCAGCGCATACACACGGGTGATTGCGTTGGTATGCACGGACCAATACGCTTCTGTTGCATGGCACATGGCATCCAGTGCAGTTGCTGCGGTAAGCCGCAACGGCATGGTTACAGTCAACTCCGGAAGGATCCACGCATCACTCGCGTACAGCCTCACGTCGGAAACCGAATATTTGCTTCCGCATTCCTCGTCCCATACGGTAGCCCAGCATGTGACCTCAGAGCCCGTTCCCGATGTTGTCGGTATCCCGATCCAAGGCGTAAACCGCGGTTCACTGCGGTACTGTTCACTTGTGATCGCCTCCCGAACCCCAGCTACCGATTGAACCTTCTTCCGCTGCAAGGCCGATAAGACCTTAGCCGCATCCATTACGCTGCCACCGCCAATGGCTACAATAAGCTCATAGTCGAAATGCTCAGTCTCTTGTTTAAGGTTCAAAATATCTGCGCAATTGGGATTATATAGGGTGACTTCCTTTAGAAATGTTTCTTTCTTGGAAAGCATGTGCATGACAGGGTGTAAACAAGCACTCTTCTCAACGTCCCCGCCCCTCGTTAGTAACAATACTCGCTTCACGTCTGCATAGCGGTTCTGCAGGATATCAGCGAATGCTTCCGCAGATGCCGCCCCGAAGGTAACAGCTACCGGGTTGTAAAAGTGGTTCATCTTAAGCCTCTCTCCAGCCCGCTGCGTTCAAGCTCCTCAATGACAATCGGAAGTTGATCGATGGAGCCGATAATATAGTCTGCCCCTGCTTGTTCAAAGGTGCGTCTTGTTTCGTTCATTCGTACTGCGAGCTCATCCGCATGCATGCTCTCTACTTCCCGCTGCGTTAAGCCAAGCTCACTGCTTCCAAGTATGACCGCGACCGTCCATACCCCGGCATTCCTGCCCTCATGGATATCGGAGACTGTATCTCCGACCTTGATCACTGCTCTTGGCGGGTAGATACCTAGCTCGATTAGGTTCTGGAAGATCATATATGGATAAGGCCGTCCGGCCTTTGCCTCATCAGAGGCAATCATGAAGTCCGGTGTATATCCCTTCCGCTTCGCTTCCGGAACGATGACCTTCATCATATCTGATGTATATCCAGTCGTTGAACCGATGGCTATGCCCGCATCGCGAAGTTGTTTCACCGTTTCTAATGCTCTCGGTATGGGATCCGTATACATGTTCAATGATTCCATCAAAATCACTTCGAAGCGTACATAAAGACGATCAACATCCTCCTTGACGGGCTCCTTGCCAAACTTGGCAATCCAACGGTCTTTCACCCTCTCCATCTGCAAAATAGCTTGAATATGATCCCATTTCAGAAGGCCCATTGGCATTCTTGCTTCCCGAATCGTGATAGGTACTCCTGTCTCTTCAAAGGTTTGAATAAATGCATGCATAGGTGCGAAGCAACCGTAGTCAATTATTGTACCCGCCCAATCGAAAATTACTGCTTTGATGCATTCTTTTTGCGTCATCTTGTCTCCTCAATTCTTGTTCGTTTGATAGTTCCAATTATAGATTCAAATAACGCAAACAAGCAATACATTTTGCGATATTTTACGTTAATTTAATAATTTAATGCTGTTTTATGCTGTTTTTAACACTCGGAAAACATAATAAAAACGCAAGCTACAATGAACTTGCGTTAATGATGGAAATATGATGTTTTTTATAAGTTTCCAAAAGCGTTTCATCCATAAAAGAATCAGTTACAATCGAATCAATTTGATCCAATCCGCAAATATTCAAGTAAGAGACCGTTTCGAATTTACTCGAGTCGGCAACGACATACCTTCGCTTGGCGCTCTTTAGCATCGCATTGATGACCTCCGACTCTCCTTGGCGGAAATCAGTGAGTCCCTTATCAAGGGAGATGGCATTGATACTAATGAAGGCAATATCAATATTGAACTTCAAAATTTCTTCCTCAATCGATCGCCCGTACAATGAAAACTCCTCATGATTCAAGTAACCTCCGGGGATAATAACCGTGAAGCCCTTCTTTTGGGCTAAAATATCCGCGACGCGAAGAGAATTCGTTATGACTGTCAGCTTGTCGAATCGAGCGGCAAGGCGCTTGGCAACCTCAATGTTCGTTGTGCCTGCGTTGAGGGAAATAGCTTGATACTCTTTCACCAGTTCAACCGCATACATAGCCAGCTCCTGCTTTCTTTCATTCTGCGTGATTTTGCGCTTAAAGAAAGCCTGATTCGTTGCAACCTCTTCCCGTTTGGAAACGGCTCCGCCATGTACACGCTGAAGCTTGTCCTCTTGCTCCAACCGTTCAAGATCCCTGCGAACCGTATCAAGAGATACTTGAAGCAGCGACTTTAATTCCACTACAGTAACTTGCCCTTTGGATTCCAGTTCCAATAAGATTAATCGATGCCTCTCCGGCGCAAGCATTCCTATCTCCCCCGTGATCATGCGTTAATTTGCAACTTTTTACTTTTTTATCGTATCAAAAAAGCAGGATCAAGTAAATGCAATCATCTTTAGGGTTTTCCTGTTGAACAAGTGCAGTAAACTTTTAAATAGAAAAAAAAGACGGTTCATTTCTATATAAATAATAGAAATAAACCGTTCATTGGATTCCGCTTCTCCTACCACAAATACAAATCGTTGCCCTTCAATTTGAACACAGCTTCAATGAAATAATAATCCCCATAAATAATAGCTGTATGTCGTTCTGGATGATGATACGCCGCCGAAGCATGTGTCAGGATGCAATCATACTCTGTGGTCCAGTCGGTTCGGGATGCATCCAGAGTTTGCAGCAGCTTCAGTGCTGCGCGAACATACATCCCCCGCTCGCGCTCGCCCACGGCTTTGGCGATTTCCAACAACCCGCAGGCTGCCACAGCCGCCGCCGTGGAATCCTCGTATGTCGGCTCCATCGGCTGCCGGAAGTCGATCGGAATGATGCCATTCTCCGGCATATTCGCCATAAAATAATGAGCCACGCGCTTTGCAGTGTGCAGATAGTCCTCTTTATGCGTATGCTGGTAGCTCATTATGAAGCCATAGAGGGCCCATGCTTGTCCGCGCGTCCATGAAGACCCCTCCTCATAACCCTGTCCTCCGTAGGTTTTCACTACACCGCCTTCGAACGGATCAAACTCCACGATATGGTTTACCGACCCGTCCGGACGGACGAAAGCTGTCATCGCGGTATCCGCATGCCGTATGGCAATCTGTCTGAAACGCGGATCGCCGGTTTCTTCGCTTGCCCAGTAGAGCAGCGGCAAATTCATTAAGCAATCCACGATCGCCCAGCCCCTGGTATCCTGCTTCTCAGAGTCGTTCCAGGCACGAATAAAACCACCGGCCAAATTAAACCGTCCCGCAAGCAAGTTAGCGGCGTGCAGCGCTCTTTTGCGCGATTCCGGGTTCAACGTCACTTTATAATTCGCCACACTCGTCGGCAGCCACATAAAACCTACGTCATGATGCAGTCCGTAAAATTGCCGGAAGCACTCGTCGAGCGCATCTTCAGCAAAGCCCGCGATTTGTTTGTACTTCTCGTGGCCGGTTTCGTGGTACATCAGCCACATCATGCCGCCCCAGAAGCCGTTGGTCCACCAATTGATTCCGTCGGTCGTTTCGCCTGTCGGATTGTCAATGATCCGATTGTCGTGTACGCCGTGTACTGTCGTATACGGAATTTTGTCGGCGGATTTCTCGCTGACCCACGCCATTTTGTCATTGATCTTGCTAACCACATGCGCTAACCAAGCTTGATCTTGCGTTTGCAATTCAAACATCGTTGTACACCCCTGAGCACAGATTCTTATTCATATCCATCTTACCCGGCGAGCATTCGCCATGAAATCCTCCATTTCATGTACGCATCATCCAAAACCAACCCCCTGCCGCATGTTTCCTTGGTCCGGAAACCCTAAAGTCGTATTTAGACGATAACTATACGCCTGAAAACAAGGCAAAAGTCGGGTTTCGGCGATCTGCCCATGAAACCGACGATTCCCAATCGCTCGTATGCTGGCTATGATAGACGAGTAACGGCCGTTACAGTGTACAGAGGTTCTCTGCGAATCAGCCATATATGCAAGCGCTTGCACAACATGGCGATATACACCCTCAACTCAGTGACATTCATGGAGGTTTCCATATGACACTATTTTTTAGGCAAGCAACGTATAAGGAGGTCCGCCGTCTATTGAAAAAAATGAATCTGCGTTACCCGAAAGCAATCCACTTCGCCTTTCTATCGATCCTGCTGTGTCTGCAGCTTGTGCTGCCCGCACTCGCCGCACCTCAGAGAGCCTATGCTGCCTCCACGGGGGTAAGCAGTATGTCCGATGCCGATTTTTTCGGCCTCTGGGATCCGGCAGCCAGTCAGTGGTTGACGCCCGGCAAACTCAATTATGCCGCTTTTCCGGCATTAAGCGCTGTACAATCCCGCGTTCAAGCCGGTAATTACGCGCAAGCGGAGGAAGAGCTGCTGACCTATTTCGCCAATCGCAGCACGCGTACGATTCAAGGCTATGAAGACAGCTCCTTCAATCCGAATATGCTGCCGATTCTCATGGATCATATTATTACGCCTCTGAAAGAGTTGTATCTGACGACATTTACGGTCTCGAATACACCCGGCACGTCCAGCTTCGATATGCTTTCCAAGGTCAATAGCGCTCTCAGCGCCGACAAAATGCTAAGCTTCATGCTCATGGGGCGCTACAAAAGCGCTGAGCCGGCTATGCTGTACAGCCGTGAACAGAACTGCACCCTGACACCGATTGACTCGTGCCAGCCCCTGCTCACCGTGCAGTATACGAACAACTCCGGTGCCCAGACCGCGACCTTGCTCCCGACGATGGATACGTTCATTCGCGGCAACGACTCAAGCATTCACGCCGGCGAGCCGCTGCTCCAGGTGCTTGAATCAGGCGCACCTTATGATTCGAATACGCGCAAGGCGTATCTCAAATTCGATTTGAGCGCCATTGCCGGTACGGTCACCGGCGCCACCTTGCAGCTATCCGGTTACTCGGAAGAGGAGGGCGGCACGGATGTGATGCTGTACCAAACGGGAGACAACGCATGGGATGAAGCGTATCTCACTTACGCCAATCACAGCGGCAAAACGTTCTCCTGGCAGGGTAATCCGGACGGCACCGACTGGGTCGGCCCTGCAACCGGTATTGCAGATCAGCAATATGCGATGCAGATTACCAATTTCAACTGGCTGAATCCGCTTATCACCGCTTATGCCTTAACACGGACGGAGAGCTATGCGGCAAGCTATCTGGCTTATATGCTCGATATCATTCGAGATGGCGACGCTTCCTCCCTGACGGAAGGCGCAGGCCGATTCCCTTTGACCTTCCAGGCTTCGATCCGCGCCGCCAACTGGGTGAAGGCTTATCACGTCCTTCGGAGCAGCAGCTCTTTAACAGCCTCCGCCAATACCGATCTGCTCAAAACCTTTTGGAAAAAAGGCGCGCATTTCGCAACGCCGGAGGGCTACGATCCCCGCAACAATCACGGGGCGTTTGAATTGCAGGCATTCTACAGCATTGCCGTCTATTTTCCAGAATTCACTGAATCCGCATCTTGGCTGTCAATTGCCAACAGCCGCTTCGATTCGCTGATTTCTTCCTTGAACTTCAGTGACGGCTCTTATTCCGAATCAAGTGCGAGCTACACTGTCGCTTCTGCCAATGCTTTTCTCGTATCCAAGGAGCTGGGCAACCTGAATGGCATGTCGTTCAATTCGACCTTTGATTCCTATCTGCTGGGGATGGGCAAGTACTTGGCGGATATGGCCTATCCGAACGGCATCCTGCCCCTCTTCGGGGACGGCAGCTCCTTGGACATCAAAGCGATCGTCAAACAGATAGGCGATCTTTACGGGGACAGCGGCCTTCAGTACGTCGGTACCGCAGGTGCGCAAGGAGCACCTCCCGCTTATACGTCCGCTTACTATCCGGTAAGTAATACCGGTATTATGAGGAGCGGTTGGTCGCCGAACGACCGGTATTTGTTTATCAATACCAAGCAGCAAACCTCGCATCGGCACCCGGATGACAACGGCATCGTCTATTATGCGAACGGCAGGCCGCTCTTGGTTGACCCCGGTGCCTTATCGTACAGCGATGAGCCCGTTTCCAACTGGTTGAGATTCTCGACGGAGTCGCACAATACGATTGAAATTAACGATACGGCACAAACCACAGCCGAAGGCTCGCTGCAGGATTGGGCCGATAACGGCAAATTCAATTATGTCCAGGGCGTCACCCGAAATGTGCCCGGGTTTACCTATGTGCGGGACGTTCTCTTTCTGAAATCGTCCTACTCCATCGTTTCGGATTACGTGCGGGCCTCTGGCGGCAGTAATAAGTATCAGCAAACTTGGCACTTTCTACCGTCTGCGAATCCGGCTCTCGCTGAAAGCAGCAAAAAGACAAACACCAGATTCAACGACGCCTACGGTAATATGCAAGTTGTGCCGGCTGACCCCGGCCAGCTGACAGCTTCCCTTGATCATGGCTATTATTCCCAAGCATTTTATTCCGTAGCGGATGCCACTTATACCTCCTACTCCAAACAGGTAACAGGAGATGTCACCTTTGACACGATCTTGTATCCGACCGCAAGCGGAGATAACCGGGATGTGCAGGTGAACCGGCTGACGGTTGCGCCATCCGTAGCAACCACTGTGGCAAGCGCGCTGAAAATCGATCATATCGGAGCTGCGGGAACGTCCGGCTACTACTATGTATCTCATGAAGAAATTCCACGCTTTGTGCGCAGCTTCGATACGTTCACGTTTGACGGGAGACTGGCTTATGCGGAAAAATCATCGAACGGCACCGTTCAATCAGCCTTGCTGAAATCCGGCTCTACATTTGCCGCCAGCGGCACGAATCTCATCACCTCAAACATGATGATCGACAATATCGCCGTAGATTGGAATGGCTCAACCGTAGAGATCAACGGCTCCAATCTCGTCGCTGCAAGCGATCCTCATGCAGCCGGTGCGATCGCAATTAAAGCACCGGGAGCCACTGCAGTGAAATTAAACGGCACCCCGCTGACGAACTTTACGATGTCGGGCGACGAACTGTATGCGGTTGCCGTGCCTGCCTGGTTGTCGTCCTCCTCGATCAGCGAAAAGGACCTGGGTGCCGGCCATACCGGTGTCCAAACCATAGAATTTGATTTCATCCCGACAGGAAGGACGAACGGCGCCGTGATTGGCTATACAGGCCAATCGTCAGCAGCAGGCAGTGACGCCGATCTTCCGATCTCGATTTCACTGGATGCGAACGGTACGTTTAAAGCTTGGAACGGTACGGGCTACGCCCGAACGTATCCTCTCACGTACACAGCCGGGGAATCCTATCACATCAGCATTTTGACCGATCTTGCTTCTAAGACGTACAGCGTGTTCATTGCGCCAAAAGACGGACCCGAGGTGCAGATTGCGGACCATTATGCTTACCGTACCGGCGCCCCGGCCATTCAAGACATCGGCAAGCTTGTTATGAAGAGCACGGCAGGCGATCCGTTCCATATCTATCGTCATACCGTTCGGGATGCGGATTATTATACCATCGCGGTTGCGGCGGACGCGCATGTGAACATGGGCAAGACGACCAGCAACTACGGGGCCGCCAAAACGATGGAAATCCGGGGTTCTGCAAATCCGGTTTCCGTCAGGAAAGCCTATTTGCGCTTTCAGCTCTCCGATCTGCCGACGGATGTATCGCCGGAGTACAGTAAGATGATCTTGACCTCTGCCACATCCGGAACGTCAACCGATCAGCTTCAAGTGGTCAGTGACGATACTTGGGAGGAATCGACGCTCCTGCCTGCGGGTGCGCCTTCCGGAGGAGCTGCGTTCACCTCCTGGAGCACACCTGATGCAGGCCAGCAAGCCGTCGTGGATGTCAGCGGGCAGGTACTCTCCGAGCTGGCTGGAGACAAACAGTTGAGCCTGCTTCTTTCTTCCCCGACGAATATCGGAATATCGCATACTTACTACACAAAAGAGAACGGCAATGGCAGCCAAGCGGCCAAAATACGGGTCTATACCAAGAGCCGTACGGGATACGTACTCGGCGCAGAAGCAGACAGCTTCGTTGCCGGCGCCACGCCGACAACCAATTACGGAAGCAATGCGTCACTGCTGGTTAAGAGCCCTTCAACACCGAGAGAATCCTATCTTCGCTTTGATTTGTCGAAGGTGACGGGAACGGTTACATCCGCCAAGCTGCGTCTAACCTCAGCTGCAACAGGAACCTTTACCGATAAACTACAGTTGGTCAGCGATGATGCTTGGGGAGAAATGACGATCACCGACAACAACAAGCCTGTCATGAGTGATCTGCTAGGATCTTGGACCGTTCCGGCAGCTAACCAATATGTCGATGTCGATGTTACGGAACAGGTGATCAGCGAGCTGGCCGGCGATAAGAAAATAAGTCTGGGGATCACCTACATGACCAGCAATGTGATTCATTCCTACTATGCCAAGGAAAGTGCAGGATTAGGACCGCAGTTAATTATCTATACGGAGAAGCAGCCGCTGGCTGCTCTCCCGTATCCTGCAACGTTCAGCGTCAACTTTGAAAGCAATGGAGGGTCTAGCGTCGGCAGCCAAACGGTTGATGAGAACGGCTTCGCCGCCGAACCTGCTGCACCGGTGAGAAGCGGCTACACGTTTGGCGGGTGGTTTAACGATGAGGCCCTGACAACGCCATTTTCCTTCGGTACGACCGCCATCGCCTCCAGCACCACACTATTTGCCAAGTGGCCACAACTACGACTTATCAGGTGATGGTCAACCGTACGGAGGCAGATCCTGAGATTCCAGTTTGGGCCGGGAGCGCTGTGGCCTCAATAAGCAAGCTCGGCATCCTGCAAGGCCGGAACCTGAACCGCTTCGAGCCGCAGGCTCAGGCTACAAGAGCTGAAGCCATTATTCTAATGCTTAACATCCTGGACCATAAGCAAGCGAAGCCATAGCAATGAAACAGAGCTCTTCTTATCTCCCGAACCTTGGGAATACGAAGAGCTCTTACTAACTACGCGAACACCAAAAAGGCTGCCCCATAGATCGTCGACCTGCGGGGCAGCCTTATTCAATGCTTCGCAATACCTTTGAGCATATCCCGGTACATCCCGGGCGTAATGCTTTCCACTTTTTTAAACGTGCGGATAAATGTGTTGGAGCTGTAAAAGCCGACCTGTTCGGCAATTTCCTTAATGGTTAGCTTGTCATCGACAAGTAACTCTTTGGCCGCTTGAATTCGGGTTTTATTCAAGGCGTCCAGCAGGGTGTCCCGGGTGTGCTCTTTATAAACGCGGGTCAAATAAACCGGGTTCATGCCAAAATGCTCCGCGATCGCCGCCACGCCGAGATTCGCTTCCTGGTAATGAGCCTGCATATATGCCGTCAGGTCATCGACGAGGCCCGAAGGCCGATTTTTTTTCTGGCTGAGATCGCCGGTAATTTGCTTTAGAATTTCGGACAACCCTCTTTGGATATCGTTGACGTTCTCGGATTCCAACAGACGCCACAGAGCCTGCTGCTGATCGGACATGGAAGACCGGTTGTAGTCCGCTTCATATAAAGCCTTCATCACCGTACCGGCCATATCAAAGAGGAAGCAGCGCACCATTTCGATCGGCAACCTTTTATGCACATGCATCGCTTCGAATACTTCGTCCAGCAGTGCGAGCGCCAAAGACGTCTCCCCCACTTTGATAGCCGTGATAAGACGCTGTTCCTTCTCCCAGGTAAACCAGTACTCCGGCTCTTGGCTCTGCAGCTGCTCATACTGAATTATTTCGGTGCTGCCCATCAGCATTTTGTACTCCATCGCTTTAAGCGCTTCTTGATAGGCTGCAGGGATGCCGCCGGTCGTTAGATGAATGCGGCTGATTGATGTCGTGAACAATATGTTGAATTTGCGCTCAATGAGTTGTCTCGCTTCTCCGACAATTCGGTACAGCTCCTCCTGCACCTCCTCATCCGAGCCGCTCTGCACATTGATCAGGCAGGCCAGCATATCGTCCAAATCCGTCATATAAGCGACATGCCGTTGTCTGCACATTTCTTCGACGATATTGCCGACAATCATTTGCACGAACCTGTGTTGATGCTCGGCATCCTCATGAGGCTGACGGAACATCTCCGAATAATCCTCGATCAGAATGAGCATTACTGCAAACCGCTCGCCGGCGAACGTAATCTCATGTGTCTCCAGCGCCTCGCGCAATGGGAAATTCGGCTCTAGCCTCCCTTTCATCAGCCGTTCAAACAAATAGTTGCGAAGCATTTTATTCTGCTGATCGAGCGCGTGAAAGATGAGCGAGTACTCGTTCCCCGCTTCGGCAAGCGAGAACTGCGCTTGATTGGACAAGGAGCGCACCAGCTTATTCACCGGATGATAGCTGCGTCTTGCCAATAGATAGGCCGCTGCCGCTCCGAGCAACAGAGTGGCCAGGAGCCCCAGAATCGTCAGATTGCGGATGTAGGACGATTTTTCCTGAAACACCTGCACTGGCAGCACCGAAATATATTTTAATTTCGCGCTGTCCGAGGTGATATAGGAGACGGCCATTTTTTCTCCGTCCCACGTTTCGTTGACCATCCCGCTCTGTTCGGTCAGCCGGTCATACGAGATGGACGCGGGCAAGCGCATCGCCTTGGTCGAGGCCAGCACGACGTTGTCTTCCGTCAGTATGAACACGGAGCCTTGATTAATCCAATTCATTTTCTGAATCGGCGCTTGGAACCGCTCCATTTCGAGCACGACAACACTCGTGCCCAGCGGCTCTCCCCGGTCTTCAGCCGGAAGGGAACGCATATACAGGATAGCTTGCTTGGTAACGCCCACATCGTTGGTATACGGATATACCACCAAATCCCCCACGTACTTTCGGTTCAATAAAGCGTCCCATTCCTTCTTCGTATTGCTGCCTGTCGCATGGTGAGTTTGAAAATAGTCATCCGGATCATAGACCGCACTCTGTGAAAGCAGGAAGTTACCTTTGCGGTAATACACATATGAATCCGTGACCATTTCATGTGCTACCATCAAGCTCTTGAATTCCTTGAGCGCCAGCGTAATGGAATACCGTGTCTGCTCGGTGAGCGGCTGCTCTGCATAGAGAAGTCCCCTGACTTGCGGAAGAAACGCTTCCTGGACGCTCATCCGGTTCACATTGTCAATCTGTCCGTCCAGCACTTGCTTAACCTGTTCTAGCAGCGCTGCATTCGCACGGTTTATTTCCGTTTCCACCAGCTGACGGACCTGCAAATAGACGAACAACCCAATTAGAATCGGAATCAGCAGAATGACCGAATAGGATAGAAACCAAGACCATAAGATGCTAAAGCGCCTGAATGTAAAACGTCCCTTCAATGCCATTTCTGCCGTCCCCTTCACATCATCCTGTACGTTACTCTTTGATGGCTCCAATCATGACGCCTTTTGCAAAATATTTCTGCAGGAACGGATACACGAACAAGATCGGAGCCGTCGCCACGACAATCGTCGCATATTTAATACTCTCACCGATCGAATATTTATCGTCAGCGCCAGAAGCGGCGCTTGTCATCGAATCTACACTATTTTGCAGGAGAATTTCCCGCATAATCAGCTGCAGCGGATACAGCTCTCTGTCCCGCAGATAGATCATGGCCGAGAACCATGCATTCCAATGTCCGACGCCATAAAATAAAATCATCACGGCCATCGCCGGCATGGCAAGCGGAATGACGATACGGAACAGCACGGTGTACTCGCCGGCACCGTCCATCTTGGCAGACTCAATCAAGCTCTCCGGAATTGCCGCAAAAGCAGTGCGAAGCACGATCAAATTCCAGGTCGAAATCGCCGTCGGCAAGACCAGTGCCAGGAGGTTGTTCCCCAGATGCAGTGTATTATACACGAGCAGATAAGTGGGAATCAATCCGCCGGAGAAGAACATTGTGAAAACGACGGCGATCATGAGCGGACGGCCGAACATGAGCCCTTTACGCGACAGCCCATAAGCGCCTAACGCCGTCAGAAACAAACTGAGCAGCGTGCCGCCGATCACGACGACAAGCGTGTTGCGGTAGCCTGACAAAATATTCGGGTTGCTCAGCACCAGCTTATACGCCTCCATTTGGAAGCCGAGCGGTTTGAACAGGAGCCCCGTATGACTGACCAGCAGCTCGGAATTGCTAAAGGATGCAATGACAACATAAAGAAGCGGATACGCCGTAATGACGACGAGCAGACTTAACGCGATGACATTACAGGCATCAAATACAACGGAGCCGGTTGACTTTTTAACCACAGCAGGTTCACTCTCCTTTCCGGTTATTTACCATAAGCTAGTTTCGTTTAATTTGCGGGAGATGTAGTTGGCGCTGATCAGCAAGGTAAAGTTAATGACAGATTGGAAAAGTCCCACAGCCGTCGTAAAGCTGAATTCAAAGCTGCCGCCAAGCCCTTTACGGTAAACGAAGGAATTGATGACATCCGCCGTTTCGTACGTATTTGGATTATAGAGCAGGACAATCTTCTCAAACCCGACATCCATCATATGCCCGATTTGCAAAATAAACAGAATGACGATCGTCGGCATAATGCCAGGTATCGTAATGCTTGTCAGCTTGCGGAATCTCCCCGCACCGTCGACAGTAGCCGCTTCATAAAGCTCGGGATTGATGCCTGATAAAGCTGCCAAGTAGATGATGGAGCCCCAACCGACTTGCTGCCAAATGCCCGAGGACACGAAGATCGTCCGGAAGTTATCCGCCTGCGAAAGCAGGGCGGTTTGCTCGCCGCCAAACAAGGTCACGATGGACGTAAGGAATCCGTCCCGTGAAGTAAACTGTGCGATCATCCCGCACACGACGACAAGCGAGATAAAGTGCGGCATATAGGTGACGGTTTGTACGAGCTGTTTAAACCATTTTCGAGTAATTTCATTCAGCAGCAAGGCTAAAATAATTGGCGCAGGAAACGCGAAAACAAGCTGATACAAGGAGATTAGCAGCGTATTGCGCATTAATCGCCAGAAATAATACCCCTGGAAAAATTCCTTAAAATGCTCGAAGCCAACCCACGGGCTGCCCCATACGCCTTTCACGAGATCAAACTTTTTGAAGGCAATGACCGCACCGTACATGGGGCCGTATTGAAAAATAGCGTAATACAAAATAACCGGAATCAGCATCAAATAAATGGCTCGGTTCCGGAAAAGATCTCTAGCCGCGAGTCGGAAGAAGCCCGGAATGGGGGCATCCCCCGGCTTCCGAACTTGACCCGCGGCAGCACTTGAAGAAGGCATATGCTGCACAATACTCACCTCTTATCCGTTATCTCTTGTTGAAGCGATCCACTGCAGCTTGCTGCAGCTGAATTGCTTTTTCGATATTCATTTTCTTCATTTGATTTACATATTGATCGAAGTTTTCAACCGGTTCCGCACCCATAATAAATTTCGTGTACATTTCGTCGCTGTACGTTCTGACTTCCGCCATAATTTTAGCAAGCTGCTCGGATTCTTCCTGCGTCGCGCTGACGAGCGGCATCTTCACTTTATCTGCGTTATTCTCGAATTTGCCCCATACTTGAATGGATTCTTTTTGCTGCTTCAACTCGTAGAACTGTTCCAAATAGCGGTCATCGTTGACAAACCCCGGTGACGGATAGTTGGCGCGCGTGAATTTCGTCAGTGCCAGGGAGATCGCAAGCTTATCCGGATTTTTCAGAATGAGATCGGTATATTTCGGATAGCCGTTCTCCAATTTGTAGGTTTGCCCCTCTACACCGAAGCTCTCCAGCATGTGGCCTTCTTCGCTGAACATGTAATCGAGCCACTTGACCGCTTCCTCCGGATGCTTGTTCGATGCGGAGACCGCTACGCTGCCATCCGGTCGGTAGGCCACCTGCTTATTGACAAAACTCGGTTGATCTCCTTTTTTCAGAACAGGATACTGGGCGGCTGCCAGATCATATTTCGGATCCTTCTCAGATCCGCCTTTCAAATATACGCCGATAGAGCTGCCCGCAAAGCCAAATACCGCGCCTGACTTACCGGATGTCATCTTCGCGTCGATCGTTTTCTTATCGTTGGCGCCGAAGTCCGGATCGATTAACCCTTCTTTATACCAGCTGCGGAGGAATTGCAGGTACTCCTTATAAGCCGGCTCCAACGGCCCGTATTTCACTTTACCGTTATCTAGGTAAAAGTCACGTCCGATGCCGAAAGCTCCCGCGATAAAATCATTCGTTTTATTGGCATCCGCTTTATCGATATAAGTCGTATAAGGAGCTGCTACGCCTTTTTTGCTTTTAAATTCGCGCAGCACCTTCGTCCACTCGTCCAATGTTTCCGGAACAGCCAGTCCCAGCTCATCGAGCCAATCCTTCCGGACCAGTGGTCCAGAGAACGTATTCACCTTACCGATGCCAAGCGATGGTATGACATACATGGTCCCGCTGTCTGTCTTCACTTGCTTCGCTACCTGCGGATTGTCGTTCAAATATTTCTTGAGGTTCGGCGCGAACTTATCGACCAGATCGTTTAATTTGATAATAACCTTATCATTAATGGCCTTCTCCGGGCCGCCGGGATATGCCAGCCAGTTGTATTCCATAAGATCCGGCAAATCTTTGGAAGCGATCAGCAGGTTAAACTGTTCTTTCTCATTCCCTTGCGGCGGGTGGGAGAAGTCCGCGTGAACACCCGTGCGTTTCTCCAATTCTTTATACATCTCAACCTCGCCTAAATTTTTGACAACAGCAGCCGCATTAGGATTCAGCGGTGACCAGTATTTGAAGCTGATCTTCCCTTCGCTCGTACCTTGTGGTGTTGAAACGCTTTCAGTTGTAGACCCTTGATTCGCACATCCCGTTAACAAGCTTCCTACCAATGTACAGGTTAGAAGCAAACTTGCCTTTTGCTTGCCGCTTAATCCGGATTGTTTTCGATGTGGCATGTGAAGTTGACCCTCCCTTTTGTGGCTCCGTGTAAGAGCGATTACACAATTTATCTTAGCTAGCCACCATGGCTTAAGAAATCCTCGAAATCATCGATGCATCATCCAAATCCGACTTTTTGCATGGCCTGATTCTGTATATATCGCCCATTTGCCATATCCGCTTTGCGCGCATTGACAGCGTTTCCGGCTCACTCGTAGAGTGGAGATAGAACGCCATGTATGGCGATTCTACGAACAGGAGATGATCTACTATGACTCAACGGCCAAAGCCGCATATCGTCGTCATCATGGCGGATCAATTGCGCGCAGATTTCATCTCGGCGCATGTCACGCCGAATATTCACAACCTATCACAGGATAGTGTCCGATTCAACCGGGCTTATTGTGCGTCTCCCCTCTGTGTACCTGCCCGCGGTTCATTCTTTACAGGAAGGTATCCGAATCAAACCGGTTGCTTGATTAATCCGTGGGAGGAGGAAGATGCGGTTCACGGTTATGTGCAACGCGGTACTCCGAATCTCTATCAGCTTCTTGAAAAAGAATGGGATGCCTGGCACACGGGCAAGCAGCATTTGCTGACCGAAGACCGGTTTGATCGGGCGGAAGGGTCACTTATTCACTGGCTGCCGCTCGAGGGGCGGTATGCCCGATATTTAAAGGAACGAGGTATCCGTACACCTGGCGGATCGGCGTTCCAAGGTATTGTGCCGGAAATGGCTGGCGGCACAACGACCCGTGCGGTCAAGTATTCCATTCCGGCCACCGGCTGTTACGAAGAAGGTTTCGAGCCCTTCTTTGACGGATTTATTTTGAAAGATACGCTGGAGGCCTTGAAACGGAGGGATCGAACGAAGCCGCTCTTCTTGAGCGCCATGTTCCTCGCTCCCCATCCTCCGCTCGAGATCCCGGAGCCTTGGTATTCCATGTTCAAGCAGGATGATCTCCCGCTGCCCGAGAATGTTGGGGAATGGGCACCGGGTCAATCGCCGTTGCAGCTTTACAATTTAACCGGTGCTGTCGGCACCCGGTATACACGTGAGGATTGGCACCGGGTCTGGACCGTGTACGCCGGGCTTGTCCGGCTGCTGGACGATTGCGTCGGCCGTATCGTTGAGGAGCTGAAGACGCAGGGCATTTATGACGATACCTTGCTTATTTTTACCAGCGATCATGGGGAAATGCTTGGTTCCCACTCCTTATGGCAAAAAATGTGCATGTACGAAGAGTCCGTGCGTACGCCGTTGATGTTGAAATTCCCGGCAGTGTCGCAGACGGAACCGCACGATGTGGATGAACTCGTGAGCGCGGTAGATCTTATACCGACGATCTGCGAGTATGCAGGGATAACGGTACCCAATGGCGTCGCTGGCGTTTCCTTACTGCCGCTTCTTCAGGGGCAGGCTGCCTACCGCGAACGCATCTTTATCCAATTCGACGGCAACGGCGCGCGAGGGAATTTTCAACGCTGTGTGATTGAAGGCGACCACAAGCTGATCGTAGACATGTTTAAGGATGAAATCTACCTTGAGTTATATGATGTGGCCGGAGATCCACAGGAACGAAACAATCTTGCATTTCTACCCTCGCAACAAGAACGGGTACTAATGCTGCTAGGCCATCTACAGGAACACATGAAGGTAACAGGAGATCTGTTGAAACTGCCGGAAGGTGTGTATGAAGAATTTATTGCGCGATATTCGAAGTTTTCGGGAATTGGTATAGGATGAATGATTATGGGGGTGTCCTGAACTCAAAAAAGACTTTGGGGCATCCACCCTCATAATAGGAATGCTGCCGTTCGTAGGTTAACATAAAATCAATTTATTGATTTTCGCTAAACAACAAAACCGGAACCCCAACGGAGTCCCGGCCCACACTACCCTACCTCGCTCAGCCTCCCATCCCGAAAATATGCAACCCGCTTCGCCTGCTGCGCAATCGCCAGGTCGTGCGTAATCTACCGTGACTGATTCATGAAGGTCGGCCTTACATTTCATTCATCTTCTATCCAAGCTTGATTTAATTCAGCCCTCAAAACATCTCTGTATGCCACCCATTCCCAACCCTCAGGCCCATCCTGCGGTTCGAGTAAATCCAACCGAAATTCGCCATGCTTACTGCGACCGACAATTCCGACGATAGAGCGGTTCTTAAACTCCCCATATAAAGTTAACGTAACTGGTTTCTTATACATCTGAGAAAGACTTAGAACCGCTGATATGTTCTGTATCTCCTGCTCGTCACGTATTGGTTGTGATAAGCGCTGAGCCTCTTTTCGCTTCCTGATCGCCGCCTCTTTATGTTGAGGAAGCATCATCCGACTGGACTCCCAAAGTCCGTTAAGCTCTAACTTCTTACTCATTTGTAGTGACCTCCTATTTTGCCGGCTCGATCTGCGGCTAGACCGGCTTTCATCAAACTCGAAGCGCGTATAATTGCCGTATTGCCAAAACGGTCTTTAATCCCATCCAGAACGCCATCCAGTTTCCTTAGCTTAGTTAAATCCTCAAAAAGATCCAGCTGTGTAACTTCCTCGTCCTCAAGTGTTCCTAGCGTTACACCAACCTTTCGAACCGGATGCCCATTCCAGTTACGATGAAAAATCTCCCGAACGGACTTGAAAACTTTTAACGTATTGTTCGTTGTAAAGGGCATTTTTCGTTGTTGACTAAAGCCTGTAGGCGCATCGTAGGGTGAGCACATGCAGAATACATGAACGGTTCCACTCGTATATCCCTTCGCTCGCGCATCGCGGCAAACTTCTTCCGTTAATTCTAAAAGCACAATATCAACTTCTTCTGCCGTTGTGTAATCCCGCGGCAAGGTCATTCCGTGACCGATTGATTTAGGGGCTACGTTAAACGTTCCAGGAGTGACTGGACTGTCATCCAGACCATTTGCTGTACGCCACATAACCTCTGCTTGAATGTCCGATTGTTTACCAAAGCGCGAACGAAACTTCTGTTTAAGCAAGTGCAGCGGTGTTTGAGCGACATGGCCGATCGTTGTCATGCCAAGAGCCACAAAATGTCTGGTCATCCGCGACCCAACTCCATACATTTTATCTACACTTAAAGGCCATAAGACACGTTCTACATCTTCTTTACCAAGCGTAAAAATACCCCTCGGGTTTTTCTTCGCGAAATTATCCGTTGCTTGTTTAGCAAGGATTTTCGTAGGGCCGATGCCAACACGAATGCGTACATTCATTGACGCTGCGACCTTCTTTTGAATCATGACTGCCAGTTCTTCTGGCGTACACCGAAAATGATTCAGCGAGCCTGTCACGTCCAAAAACTGTTCATCAATCGAAAATACTTCCACAAGATCCGTGTACTCTTTGTAAATATCCGTAATTGCAAGAGATACATCAATATAGCGTTGCATGTGCGGCCGCATGACAATCACGTTGGGACATAACTGAAGCGCTTCTCCAAGCCGCTGCGCTGTGCTAATTCCAAAGCTCTTGGCAATTGGGCAGGCAGCCAAAATAATACCTGATCTTCTAGCCGGATCCCCAGCCACGACAACCGGGAGATGATCTAAGCCTGGATGAGAAGCCTTTTCGACGCTTGCGTAAAAAGATTGGCAATCCGAGAGGTAGATCGTACGATCACTTTTTTCTCTCATTACCATTTACAACGACCTCCGCATTCTCATTAAGGTGGTCATCAGTTCAGCCTTGATCAAGCTTCTTAACATTGTAAAATGGTGAACGTATCCGCGAACTTTATATTCAACATGAATTCCTAATGCCGTCGTTGATGTGTTCAACACTTTAATGTCACGTTTCTTCATCGAACTTTTAATATTTTGAATCTCAGGATAAATTACGTTCTCAACCTCTTTCAAATAAAACAGAATATGACCGTAAATAATTTTACCTTTGTGAATCTTGAGCTCTTCAGAATCCCTTGCTATCATATCAAGCAAAATGGGGAACAATGTAAATTCTTTGATTAATTGAACATCCTCGTCAGTCTCAACATTTGTCATGACACTCATTTAATCACCTCGAAATAGGAACGTGTGTTTGTGTTTTATATTATATACCGAACACGTATTCGCTATGCAAGTGATTTTTATAAATAGAAAAATCCCCACCGTGAAATGGAGCCAGTGGGGAATACGCCAAAACATAATAAACCTATTGTATGAAAACAGGGAACATACCAGCGGCAGTCTGCTCCCTGTTTGTTGCGCTATCTTTCCTCGGTCAATGAAAGCATCCAAATCACGACTCGAATAATTTCCTTGTTATTGGAAAATATATTTCGATGAAAGGGGGGACATCCATGGTTGAGTACACGAACATTCAAGACAATTCCGAAGAAATTATGAAGTGTATTGTTAACTGCGACACCGAGAAAGATCAGAAAAGAACAGACGATAACCTTTTGAGCAGCATGCCGAATGAAGAAGAATATATCGATGAACCGTAACCTAATAAGGCGACGGTTATTCTATTGTGTCTAAAGATAAACACCTTGTCGCTTTCCTGTATATTGCGGTCAAAATAACATCTTAAATTGGTAAATCACATTTATGCTAACATTCCAATTGTAAAATAGTAACAAGGTATCCAGGAACAAAACCAATGTTCCTGGCTGCCTATTACTTATTAAACACTTATTCTCTCGTTAGTTACTACTGACTTTATAGGCATCAACCTTCACTTAATCATTTTAACCTTTAGACGTAAGATCCGATGAAGAGTTACTTTAAACTATTGTAGCTCTGTACCCTGTATTCTTACCTTTTTCAACTGCCTCGATATAGCCATCGAAATAATATGGTATATCATCTTCTTTACCATTCCGAATTCTGCCTCTAACTTTATCGAATGCAAATATAGAAATTGAATATTCAGGCTCTCCAGTAACCAACACAGGCTGCTCTCTCTCTTGTACCCAAATGTACTGTCCGCCATAATTCCTTCTTGCCACTTCAAATATGTAACTTCCAGCCATTGAAGAAACAGAATCTAGAGTATCATCATCTATTTGATACTCGCCTAACTCTTCTAAAATGTCGTCAAGTTTTCGTAAACTTTGCACACTATAATCAAAATTTCCTTTATCAGAAAAATTAGTTGCGAAACTTTCTGCCGTTGTAATAATGTCTTGTTCTAATCTACTTTGCATAATGCTCCCCCCTGGAATCGTGAACTTACAGTTAGAATTATTCACCCTTTAACGGTAACTATCCTGCACCAAACTTATCAATAAGGCAGCTAGCAGTACCGCGGTGGTCTGCTCCCTGTTTTGGTTGAACTATAGTTCCCCGTTTGCGTAATGATCTCACTTTTCATCTATAGTACTTCTGTAACGGCATTTTAGGGCCACCCTAGAGGGATGGCCCTTTCGTTGCACGGATAAACCGGAAACAGTTTCACAGCACGTCTATAGAGGTAAAGACACTTTTAAAAAGTCTTTTAACGTCAACGGAGGTCGCCTGATCAGGTCAGCTAAGGCGTTACTCGTTTGCGCAAAGTCCCCGTTACGGCTGGCACGGAATAAACCCAAGGTGATTGCAATGCGCGCTTCCGGAAAACCTTGTGCAGTCAGATGCGCCCGATACGCTTCGTCCGTTACGACCTTACGATAAATAGGCCGGCCGATGATATCCGATACCATTGCCGCAACCCCCTCCATATCAATCGCTTCAGAGGCCGTTAGATTCGGAGATGGACCATCCCAGTTCTTCTCGGTTAAGATCACTGCAGTAGCTTCAGCCAAATCCGAATGCGTTGTCCAGGCAATCGGACCGTCCTCGGGAACAATCAACTCGCCCGTTTTGACGGCATCGCCTAGTAATCCAACTAATGAAGAGGCGTAAAAACCGTTGCGAAGAGACGTGTGGCGCATACCCGACTCTTTAAGCAAATCTTCTGTCGCTCCATGGTGAACCATAGGCGGAAAATACGACGTCGAAGAAGAGCCCATATGACTCGTGTACAGAACCCGTCCGGCGCCGGATTTCATTGCTGTTTCAATTGCGGTTTGGTGCTGACGGATCCCCGCATCTCCCAAAATACCGGTTGAAACAAGGAGAACTTGTGACGCGCCTTCAAAAGCATTCAGCAAGCTCTCCGCCTCAATGAAATCGCCATGACGAACACGTACGCCGCGCTCTTTTAAATCTTGCGCCTGGCTCACATCCCGAATACTGACACCAATCTGCTCAGCCGGGAGGCGTTTCAGCAGCTGCTCGACCACGCCCCTGCCTAACCTCCCATTCGCTCCAGTAACGATCAGCATGTTACTCTCACCCTTCTTCTCTACAAAAAAATTTGCTAACTATACGGATTTGTGTAACCATATATCGCATAAGTAAAAGATAAAGGGTTGGAGCCCAGTCAACAATCAGCAAAAGGCCGGTTTCGTTGCGTTCCCAACACTATCGCCGTTTTGTTTGTTTTTGAGATCCGAAGAAAGAGTGGTATAGCATGCCGGTAAATCCTAGCGACCCCCGTGTAAAGAGAACCCGCCAGTTGTTTATTCAAGCCTTTAACGATCTGCTTGACGAAAAGAGAAACATCTATTCCATTTCTGTTCACGACATTGCGAATCGAGCGGCCGTCAACCGCGCAACCTTCTATGCCCATTATGAAGACAAATTCGCTTTTCTCGCTTATTGGATGACAGAGAAGTTTCAACTTATTCTCCAAAAAAGACTGCCGGACGATGCAGCCTTCAGTCCGGATAATTTGTATATCCTTGTTCAGAGCGTCTTTCAATTTCTAGTCCGATTTCGACAGTACCTCACGCCGGGAGACAAGCAATTTGAGCCGCTGCTGGAGAACGCCATGCAAAAGGAATTGTATCGTCTCCTGCTCCAATGGCTAAAATCGGGGCCTAAACAGAACGGCCTGCAAGAAAAGCGGGAAGCTACGGCTCTTGTGGTCAGTTGGGGCATATTCGGGTCGGCCCTGCAGTGGAGCAGGGAGATTCAAACTCGTACGCTGGAGTCAATGGTGGAAGAGGTTATTGAAGTTATAACGGTTAATTTAGGCGCTTTTTGGGAGCAAGGAACCGGATGAGCTTGAACGTGAATGGCCGCAATCTCCTGCTATCTACGGAGTCAAACCTGTTCAATTGCTTCCTTCTCAACCATCTCTGAAAAATACCGAAAAGTTGTAGTAACGAAAACAGGGAACAACTGCCGGCGCGGCGATCTGCTCCCTGTCTGGGTTAACTAACGTACCCCGTTAGTTCAGCAAATGAGTCCAGTTTTGATTAAACTACTTCTGGATGTTACATAGTTACTCAAAAATAACAAAGGCTGGCCATGGCATTAATTTTTAACCGATAATTTTTGTAGTAAAGCCTCACCAGCTGACTTAAATATTTTATTTCTGTTTACGAACTCTTCCACTTCAGATAATTTTGCTGGCCGATAACCTGGCCCATTGCATCCGCAAGAATGGTAAGCAAAGCCACTTTTATATAACAGTTCTACCTTTGCCCATTGCTTTTTATCATCTTGTTTTGGTGCCTTGAAATCATGCCCCATATCGTTCATGATATCGCTGCATTGGGGACATTTATATTGTCTATTTCCAATCTCCGTGCCACTAAGTTCAAGATCAGATACTTGTTTAAATACCTTTCTACAATTAAAACATGCAAAAATGCCTTTGTATGGCCCATATATCGCATATCTGCACATAAAATTTCACTCTCCTTTTTGCGTATTTTGAAGTCAAACTATCGTTTCCGTTATCAGAACTTTAAAGCTATCTCTATTCAGTTCTAGGGTTTGTAAATAGACCGATAATTTCTATAATCTCGGCTTCAGCAACACGGTTTGGTCCCTCCATGAAATATCCTTTAAGTCCTACTTTAATATCATGAATATGTCTTTCCTCTCGTGCTTTAGGAAACATTATCCACATTCTAGCGGTCCCCGATTCTAAAACTGAACATGTCTCATTAATAATTATTTCTCCGTTCTCATCTTCGAACTCAGGGTGGATGACTCTCAACTCAATCCCTGTCTCTAAAAAATCCCCTTCTAAAGCAAAATCACTTCTATATCCTTGTCTAGGAAGTATTTTCCTACCTCCTTCTTCTTTCGTAAAAAATCTATACCTTACTTTAAAATCAGGTGGAAACCCACGCTTTACTTCATTTGATATCCACATGCGAGTACCCCCATATTATAAAGTTATTCTCTGCAATAGAAATTTTTCCTTTATTTGTAACTATCCGGCCCGTTGTAGTTGTTCCAGTCTCCACATCCTATTCTGTTTCCAGTTCGCGTTGTCACCATTCCTCAAAATTGGCTATCATTCATCGCGGATGACCTTGGCATTATCCTATATGTGATTGACACTTTTGTTTATTCGTATGCAAACAGGTCGGCTTTATAATAGAAAGTAAAGAGATCTTTAATATTTTGACGGAGATGGATGCAAGTCATCACATGGAGGTATTTAAATGAACGAAGTACTGAAAATGACAACGACTCGCTACCCGGACTTAGAAGCATGTATACCGGTGATAGAAGCGGCATTTGAGCTGATGCGAGTCTCCTTCAGCCAAGGCGGGAAGCTACTATTATGCGGTAATGGCGGTAGTGCGGCAGATTGTGAGCATGTTGTTGGAGAATTAATGAAGGGGTTTATGTCCAAACGTCCGCTTCAAGCATCCACAATTGAACGATTTGAATCTGAATTTCCTGGAGAAGGCACTTCGATTGCAACGAAACTCCAAGGTGCTTTACCGGCGATTTCCCTAGTCAGCCATTCCTCTTTTTTAACCGCTTATGCAAATGATGTAGCTTCGGAAATGATTTTTGCTCAGCAGGTCTATGGATATGGTCGCCCGGGAGATGTTTTGATCGGGTTTAGTACTTCCGGCAACTCAGTAAATGTGCTTCGAGCTTTACAAGTCGCTAAGCTGCAGGGGATGAAAACGATCGGTTTCACAGGATTTAACGGTGGCAAAATGAGAGCGTTGTGCGATGTTTCGATCTGCGTGCCATCGGAACGAACCCCTCACATCCAAGAGAGGCATCTGCCCATATATCATGCGCTGTGCATTATGCTGGAGGAGGTGTTCTTCCCCTCATGACAGTATTAGCTGCAATCGATATTGGCGGAACAAAATGCGCAGTCAGTTTAGGTGCTGTGAAGCAAGGCAAAATGAACATTATGGAAAAATTACGTTTTCCCACACCATTGAATCCAGAAGCTGCTATCCAACAAATCATTTCCTCTTTGGAAATTTTGCTTCCCAAGTATCCGAAAGAAAAAATTGCAGCAATAGGCGTTAGCTGCGGTGGTCCGTTAGACAGTCGGAAGGGGCTTATTCTCTCGCCGCCGAATCTGCCAGGTTGGGATCAAATTGATATCATTACTCCTTTTCAAGAACGGTTCGGCATTCCAGTCAGCTTGCAAAACGATGCAAACGCTTGTGCATTGGCAGAGTGGCATTGGGGGGCTGGGAAGGGCTGTAAGAACATGATCTTTCTTACTTTTGGCACAGGTATGGGAGCAGGATTGATTCTGAACGGACAGCTATATAGCGGAACGAATGATATGGCTGGAGAAGTCGGGCATATCCGTTTAAAAGCGGATGGTCCGATCGGATATGGTAAAGCGGGCTCTTTCGAAGGCTTTTGCAGTGGCGGTGGAATCGCACAAATTGCGAAAAACATGGCAGCAACCGCGTTACGACAAGGACAAGGCCCCTCTTACTGCAGAACATGGAATGATTTGGCGGAAGTCACCGCACAAAAAGCAGGTGAAGCTGCGCAAGCAGGAGATCAAACCGCTTTGCATGTTTTCGATCTGGTAGGTCAACAATTAGGTCAAGGCTTGGCCATGCTAATTGACCTGCTCAACCCAGAGCGGATCGTGATTGGCAGCATCTACGGCCGCCAGCAAGGACTTCTTGAGCCTATTATAATGAACGTGCTGCGGCAAGAAGCATTATCCATTTCCTTGAATATTTGCGAAGTCATTCCGTCCGGATTAGGTGAACAAGTTGGCGATTATGCTGGGTTGTCCGTCGCGATGGAACTAGCCTATCAAAATGGAACAAAATTTTATTAATTAGAACAATATACTGCCCAAATTGAAACAGCCTTTCCGAAAGTGGACGTTTCATTTCCTATTTGGTTAAGTTAACCTGAAATTGTTAAGAAAAAAGGGAAATGGGGAATTCGTTTGATCATCGACCGACTGGATCATAGTCATTTGTACAAAGACCTGCACCCTAAATTCAATAGAGCCTTTAAATATTTAAAGGAAGCCCCACTCATTACCATGCAGCCTGGCAAGTATGACATTGAGGGTGATGATATTTTGCTGCTGCTTCAGGAGTATCAAACAAAAAGCGAGGAAACTCAATTCTGGGAAGCCCATAATCGCTACATCGATATCCAGTATATGGTGCAAGGCTCAGAACGGATGGGGTATGCATTTGTAGAGGATTTGCATCAAACGGAAGATTTTCTGGCGGAAAAAGACTACATGGTTTTGGAAGGAAAAGGACAGGATTTGGTAGTTCATGAGGGTGCCTTCGCCATATTTTTCCCCCAAGATGCGCACATGCCCTGCTTATACGACAAGCAGCCAACATTCATAAAAAAGGCAGTAATTAAAGTGAAAAGGTAAGAAGAGAGGAGAATCCCTATGAATAATAAAGAATTGCAGAATCATCTCCACAATGGACAAAGAGTATATGGGACACTGATCGTTTCGACATCGCCCCGCTGGCCTACCGAAGTAAAAAAATTGAATCTCGACTTCGTATTTATCGATACGGAGCACATGTCTATCGACCGGGATATGCTCTCCTGGATGTGCAGGGCCTATACAGCGTCTGGGCTCGCGCCAATCGTACGCATACCATCGCCGGATCCCTACGAAGCAAGTAAAGCTATGGATGCAGGAGCCGCAGGAATTGTAGCCCCCTATATTGAAACACCGGAGCAAGTGCAGGCGCTCCGCGGAGCCGTTAAACTTCGGCCTATCAAAGGGAAGAAATTAGGCAATATTTTAAGTGAAACAGACAATCCGGTGGAACCACTGAAATCCTATCTGGAAGAGTTTAATTCAGGCAACATTCTGATTGTTAATATCGAGAGCGGACCCGCTCTCGAGGCACTAGATGAAATCCTGCAGGTTCCTCAGCTGGACGGAGTATTAATCGGTCCGCATGATTTATCCTGCAGCCTGAATGTACCCGAACAATACGACCACCCCGTGTTTAAGGAAGCTGTCAGCACGATCATCCGTAAGGCAAGAGCTGCTAATGTAGCTGCCGGTATCCATTACTTTTGGGGTGTAGAGCAAGAAATCGCTTGGGGACAAGAAGGAATGAACCTCTTCGTCCACGCTTCTGACATGACTGCTTTCACAGCCCAAATGTCTCGCGACATCAACGAAATTAAACAAAGGCTAGGCGATCGGTTAGAGAACGCAGATAACCGTATCCATATTTGATTTCAAGAGAAAGGAGCGCAGGCTATGCCTGTGCTCCTTATGTTTGTTGTCATCACAAAGCCTTATTATTCCTGTTGGAATTACGAAACAGATTAGGCGTTGTGCCTTCGTATTTTTTGAACAACCGAATAAAAGTCGTTCTGCTGTAAATACCTACCCGATCCACAATTTCATTAATCGTCAGATCTGTTTCTACGAGCAGCTCCTTCGCTTTTGAAATTCGGTACCAGCTTATATAGCCGACAAGATTAATGCCTGTCTTTTCTTTGAAAATCCGTGAGATATACTTGGCGGAAACGCCCATGCCCTCCGCAATTTTCTCTAAGCCCAGATCACTGTGATAATTCTCCTCGATATACTTGATAATTACCGAGCTGATCTCATTAGATGTGTCACGATTTCGTGACGTAGTCTGTTCAATAATTGTATCGAAAAACAGGAGTAGATTAACCTTTTTCTCTTCGTTGTCATCGCCTTTGAATAGAGTTTCGTTTCCGGCTATATTATGTGGGATTAAACCACGCTCAATTAAAAACCTGCAGCCCGTATTATACATTTCTTTAAGCAAATTTGTTATAAGATGACGCGGCAAATGCTTCTCTTTGTTTTTCTTTATAATCTCTTCGACTTTTATTTGCAGATTTTCCTTATCTCCTGCCTTTAAACAGTTAATTATGCTGTTTTCATCCGAAAAGGAATAGGAAACATGCATAAGCTCATCTGAAAGCGTTCCTGCATCGATGATCTGAAAATCAGCTTTCACATCGCTGGATTCCAAAGCGTTCATTGCGTCCGAATAGGATTGGGAGATTCCCAACACATCCTGATACTCCTTACCGATCCCGATGCGTATAAGGCAATACCGTGAATCATATTGGAAGGTATCGATTATTTTCTGCAAGGCTTTCTTCAATTGATTGGTTTCCTCGCGGTCATTTAAATTAAATATGCCGATGTAGAGGTTCTCTTTTTCCTCAAGCAAATAGACATCCACATAAGAACGCAGCAATCCCCCTATCAAGTTTCCCATCTTGCTCAAAATATTCATTCTATCCACATCTTGAACCTCGTTATAAAATGACTCTTTGAAGTAGAAACGGATGGCGAAGCACTGATACATTGGTTTCAGAAACATCATGTCATTTCTTAGCATCTTCCAAATTTCCTCTTGCCCATTCTTCGACTTCATACCACGGAATAAATTGATCAAGCACTCCTTGAGATATTCAGCAGATTGCGTTTCCAGCTTGCTTTGGATTTTATGATTACGCTCGATCAAGCTATTAATCCTCTTGCCGATATAATCGAACTCATTGTATTTGCCCGTTTCATTATTGACTTCATCCGTGATTTCATTTGTATCGCTGAGGATATCACGAAACCTTTTTATAGGGCTGTACAGGTTATAGGCAAAGATAAAAGAAAAAATAATACCGATTAGAATAAGGGTAAAACAGATTACCATGATGGATGCAACGAAATAACTGGTATCCTTGTTGAATTCATTGGCAGGTGTGACGGAATAATAATTCCACCCATAACTCTCTGAAATGATGCGGCTTACGACAACTTTTTTATTGCCAATCATGGCTTCACTGTGAGACATTGCCGTTGAATTGAAAATTTTGTGCAATTGCTCAATAACAGAAGGATCACTCAAATTCTGATCACTGCTCACAATTACACGATTGCGGTTATCCGTGACTAGCACTTGAGTCGCATCCATCACTGCATGGTTCTGAATCGTCTTCAGAATCATATCCGTTGGCACAGTCGTCACCAGAACAACCTTATTTCCGCTGCTCGTGTTTGTGAAAACGAATGGGATCACCTTTCTCGCATGCGAAGTACTTTGACTAACTCGGGATGTAACATCCAGAATTTCAAGGAAAGCCCCGCTCATAAGCTTATTATCCCAATACTTTTTATCGTAAGCATTCATATGATAATATTGATCGAAGAAAAAGTTGAAATCGTTAAGTCCTTCCGGAAGATAGACTTTATCCGTATCTGCGTAAGCAAATATAAAATCAACAAGCACACCGAGGTTACTAGAAATGCGCCCTAACGTTGCAGGGATTTCTGGAATACGTACTCTGTCAGATAGACTGTATTCGTCATACGGACGCAGCAGATCTTTATTCTCTGAGAAAAAGTTTGCGCTTGAATCTTGAATCGTACGCAAATAAATCTCTATTGTGTCAATAGATGAACGTAAATTCATTTCTACTTTTTGCGTATAGTTTTCTTGTATTCGGTTTGTTGAGTTGAAATAAAAAACTGTCCCTATAATTAATATAGGGACTAGAAGGGATAAGAAATAACCTAGTATGCGAAAAAAAAGGCGGTTCAACGGAATGAACAATTTAATTCTATTTTTGATCATCATTGAACCTCCCCCTCCTTCAGGTGTTATGGTGTATTAGCGCGAATGTAAGCATCATTGTAAATTTTTTCAATTTCCGCTACGCCATTGTCTGCCATACTCTTCATAAACTTATCGTAGTCAGACAATGGACGAACGCCGATAATAAATTTATCCATTTCCTGATCTACCAAAGTATCCACCTTGACAGTTAATTTTTTTAATTTTTCACTTTCTTCCTTTGTAAATGGAGGAACACTGCGTACTTGGACATATCCATTCGCTTCTGTCATTTGAGAAGCCCAACGGATTAAATCCGGATGGGATACTTGAGCCATCGGGTGTTCATCTACATTCGGATCGAAAGCCTCAAATCCAACAGCGATATCCTTCTGCATGAAACGATAAGGATCTTTTGTATCTGCATACTTCTTTACAATATCTTCCTTCATCATTGGCTGGCCATTTACCACCGTATAGTGTACACCCTCAATACCATAGTTCAGTAAGCGTGTGCCTTCAGGGCTATACATCCAATCCATGAATTTAACAACTTTCTCAGGATCCTTTACTTTTGCACTGATTACATAGTGATGCAGCCAATCCTTAACATACATAGACGCCCTTGGCTTTGCCTGCCCGTACTGCAGTGGAGGCAGCAGATCGAATTTCGCATTTGGGTTAACCGCTTTCAAAGCCTGATTAAAATTGACACCAAAGGAGTTATTGTCCCAATAGAATAACGCTTTACCCGAAGCCAGCTTTTCTTTCATTTGGTCACCGGTATTCACCGCATAATCGGGATCTAGCAGCTTTTCATTATAAAGTTTGTTGAGGAACTCCAGCACCGGTTTAAATTCAGGGTGAGCCTGCCCATAAGACCAACTACCGCCTTTAATCGCCGGGTCGTAGTACATCCGGTTTCCTGAGCCCATTGCAAAGGATATTTCATTTAGCAGCTTCTTAGCGTTCTCTCTGCCTGTATAGGGAATCGAATCCGGATATGCTTCTTTGAACTTCTTCAAAACCTTATATAAGTCATCGAAAGTCTTAGGCATTGGCATTCCCAGCTTTTCAATTAAATCTACTCGGATCATAGGCGCACCAGCAAGCTGGAGTCTCCAATTTCCCAATTGCGGGAAGGAGTAAAATTTACCGTCCACTTTGTTATTGTTGATAGCCGGGTTATCCTTTATTAATTTAGCGAGGTTCGGCGCATATTGCATATAATCGCTAATATTAAGCAGCAGCCCGTCTTTTGCTGCACTGGCAAAAAGTTGATTGCCATTAGCCACCTTCATTATATCCGGTAAAGTATTCGTAGCGAAGATGGTTTGCAACCTTTGATCCAAGTTAGCTGGTGCAAGCTCAAAGTCCAATCTGACATTTGTCTTCTCAAATACAGCATCAAATACTGGCGATTTGGTGTTAATTTCACCATATAGTACTTTAATGGTTAAGGGAGCGTCCAGCAGTTTACCGCTAGTTTGAGCAATGCCGGGTTCTGTTTTCTTCGGTTCATCCGCGTTCTTATTTACCGTATTGCTCGAACATGCCGAAATAACCAAAACAAGAACCAAAACCATGGATAAGATGATCGCTGTTTTGCTTTTTGGATTAGCCAATTGATACCCTCCTAGAATACTATTTTCTTCCCAAACTTTCAATTTCCTAAAATCCCCTTTATTAATGAAGCGCCATCACTCCTTTCAAGGCTAAAAAACTATCCTTTTAGCGATCCAACCATAACGCCTTTGACAAAATATTTTTGAATAAACGGATATACAGCAAGAATCGGTAGAAGAGTAATAAAAATAAATGCATATTTCATGCTGGTCACGATCGTTTTCGAATCACTCTCAGCATTGCTGCCGCTACTGACCAGCCCGTCAATCACATAATTGCGCACAATAACCTGGATAGGATACAGTTTAGAGTCACTCAGGTAAAGCGTTGCCGGAAAGAAGCTGTTCCAATGGGCAACTGCATAAAACATGCACATGGTTGCGATGACCGGCATGGAAAGCGGAAGTACGATTCGCAAGAAGATCTTCATATCGTGCGCACCATCCATATGAGCCGACTCGTAAATCTCGTTCGGGATGTTCTGAAAGAACGTTCTCATGATGATCATGTTCCAAACATTGATTGCCGCAGGAATTACGATCGCCCAGATGGAATTCAACATATGCAAACGATAAACAACGAGATAATTGGGGATCAAACCTCCGTGAAATAACATGGTAATAATAATGAATACGGTAAAAACATTTCTTCCATAAAACCGGTTTCGGGATAAGGGGTAGGCGCATAGTGCGGTCATCATTACATTGATGAAAGTTCCGACTACAGTGTATAAGATCGTATTACCATAGGCACGAAGGACCAAAGGATTGTCCAGTACGGCGCGGTAGGCTTCAAAGTTGATTCCGATGGGTAACCACCTGATATCTCCCCTCATGACGCTAAGCCCATCACTGAGAGATACGATAACGACATAATATAGGGGATATAAAAAGGTGAAAAGCATGATGATTATCATCAAATAAATGATGGCATTAAAACAAAAAGAACCGAATTCTATTTTCCGAATTACCATAAACTGGTTTCACCGACTTTTCGGGAAATTTTGTTCGCTGAAGTAATAAATACTAAGGCGATTACCGATTGGAAAAGTTCAACCGCTGTACCATAACTGAAGTCGCTGGAAAGCAATCCGCGTCTATATACATAGGTAGAAATCACATCTGCTGTTTCATAGGTAGGTCCGGTATATAAGAGCAGTATTTTTTCAAAGCCGATTGTCATAATGTTCCCCAAGCTAAGTAGAAACATAATTGTCACAACAGGAATGATCCCAGGAATTGTAATGTTCCAAATTTGCTGCCAACGATTGGCTCCATCCATCTTAGCAGCCTCGTACTGCTGGGGGTCGACAGAAGTAAGGGCAGCTAAATAAATGATCGAGCCCCAACCTATGCCCTGCCAGATTTCCGAGCTTACATAAATACTGCGAAACCAACTCGCATCCATTAAAAATGGGATAGGTTCTTTTCCAAAGCTCCCTAACAGCTGATTGATTAATCCTCCATTGGACATTAAATTAACGACCATACCGCATACAATGACAGTTGATAAAAAATGCGGGAGATAACTGATTGTTTGTACGAGTTTTTTAAACCGTAGAAATTTGATTTCGTTTATGACTAGAGCTAGTATAATTGGAGCAGGGAAAGCAAAAATGAGCATATATAGATTGATCACAACTGTATTCCGTACAAGTTTCCAAAAATAAGAGTCAGTTAAAAATTCGCGAAAATTTGCGAAACCAACCCACTCGCTATGAAAGATGCCTTTCACAAAATTATAATCTTGGAATGCTATCACAATGCCAAGCATCGGAACGTACTTGAACAGGATAAAGTAAACAACGGGTAAAAACATCATAATATATAAATACTTGTTTTCCGCGATCCTTTTTCTCATTGTTTTGCCAACGGCTGTGTTATGAAAATTCAAATCAGATCTCCTCCTTTTTCAAAAAAGTTAGCGCTTTCAAAATATATCACTTCCTTAGCATTAAATTAACACCCACTTTCGCACTTTTCGTTTCATTTTACCTCCTGTATTGTTTATGTTTCATTTTTCCACCTTGTATCATTTATGGCTACCTCCCATTTTGCAAAAAAAAGCTATTTCACTCGCCTATATATGAAGTGTAAATAGCTTTTTTTAAGTTGTCGTTTACTTTATAGGGGTTAGCCAAATCTCTCCAATATTCATCCGTTTGGTGCCTTTAACACGGAGGAAGTTTAGCTTCAGTTTCCCCTTGCTTATTATCTCTTTTGGGATATATGATTCATGAATAGTAACTGTTGATCCATTTACTGGCAGATTCTCATAAACGATGAAGGAATCATTCGCTGTCAATTTCACTTGAACAGCTTTGTGCGCTTCCACCCCAATTTCCCCCACATAGGCCACTTTCAATTGATAATCTGCCGATGGGTCAAGGTTCTCATAACGGATGATGATCGGGGTGTCGAGCATCACATTCACATGATTGATCCAAGCTAATGGTATGCCGCCAAGCTCCTTTTCTATTTCCTCTGCACGACCGGGTGCTAGTAAATAAACGGCATGAGCGGTTCTTGGCGAGGCCAAATAACCGGGATCGTTGGACCAACCCTGCCCCGGATCGATACGGCGGTTGCTGCGGTACGATCCCAAATTATCATAAAAGCCACCAGGTCCGGGATTCGTCCGATTCAGAATTTCATCAATAATCGCCAATCGCGCTGCTTCATCCTTCGCCTCATGGATCATGGCGCATCGGATGCGCAGCCAACGGGAATCGTTCAAGGGATAGTTGATTGCATCTATGAATGCACCGCGATCCTGAGCAATCGCGAAATGCCGTGTCACAGTAAGCTGATACCCAATATTCTCAAATAAGCGGTCTGCCAATTCATCGCATCTTCTGCGATAATCCTGTGCAACGGGTTCGGATACAGCCCGGGCAAGGATTTGTTCAACCTGGTTCGCAGCATCCAATGCTCCCGTTAGCTCCACTTCCCGCAACGCATCCATGGCTCTATATTCCAGCTCAGTTTCATAGACAAGTCTACGCTTTGTGTACGCATCGTAGTAAGCCCGAAGCAATCCCATCTGAAAACGGTAATTGTTCAGTACGTTCTGGGGTGCTTCCCTTTCCATTTGCTGCCACTGCAGCAAGGTCACTTCCACTCCTCCGTTCGCCAGGAGTGGACCAACCCAGTTGTCCTCCAGTGCCAGCAGTCCTTGTGCTACTCCATCCGCTTGCTCATAGCCGATAAACCACCTGCCGTAATCTCGTAACGTTTCTACCACCGGTATCTGTGGATTCCAATCCTGATCGCTCCATACGAATTTGTTCACATCGTCATTAATGCCTTCCGAATATGAAATATTGCCTACAGCGTAAGAGGCGAATACATTATGGATTTGTTTTTGTGCCAAAGGACGCGGATTCGTGCTTTCCCTGCCTAGGGTTAGTGCAAATGGCAAATCCCAATCAGTTACTGGATATTGACAATGGAAATTATGCGTGATGTCTTCATAACGGCGAATCGGATATTTCTGCGGAACGATCTTCCTTAACTCGGGCAGAGTTTCATCCACATGAGGGCCAAACACGATGCCGCCAAGCCAATCCGGCTCCTTGCTCAGTTGCTCATAGAACTCCTTCTTCCATGCGGAAGGATCCGCATTCATGACCTGCGATGATAACCAAATCTGAGCATCCGGGTGATAGGTGTGCAGAAGTTCCGCAACTTTTTCGCACCAGACGAACAGCGGTTCAGGATCCAAATCGCCAGGATCACTACCCGGAATGAAGACGTGTTGAATATGGGGAACCTTGCTGAATATTTGTTCGCGTTCGGCCAATTCCGCTTCAACTATTTTCGGATCCGAGAAATCCTTTCCGAGGTTTGGGTACCAGATCCATGTGTCGAGACCATAAGAATGAATGACTTCCGATAGCCGAATCATCATTTCCATCGGTTCGACCTTCATCACTGGCCCTCTGGCGTCATCATCGGTTCTAGGCGGCATTATTTCAATGCTGTTGGCGCCGAAAATGGCTAAATCTCGGATATATTGGTCAAACTGCTCCACATTCCAGGCATCATAGGCATTGTTCTTAGGTCTGTACCCAAGCTGATGTCCTCGGATTGGAAAGCTGGGAGCTTGGCTTAGGTTGAGCTCACTATCCAGCTGTATGACATTGTCTCCCCAGTGCAATGAACGCAAAAGTTTTCCCGTACCGTAGAGAACACCACGGGCATCTGCACCGATAACGAAAACAGCTTGGAGTGTAGCTTCAGACACTGTTCTCAGAGCATACCCTTCCGGTGATAGAGCAGGAATGCCCTCATGAAGCTGGATCGGACCTATTCGATCAAACGATTCAAGCGTCCCGATTGCAATATATGGAACGTTTCCATCCGGGTAACTGTGAGAGCGCTTCAGCATAATTCCCGTTCGTTTGGCTAATTCTTCAATCAGGACATCGACCGCCTTAGCTTCCGCACCCTCAGCATCCTTGGCATATACGACAGTGGCTTGTATCAAATTCAAATATGTCATTGGAGACAACTCCGTTCATATTCATTTTATTATCTAATTTAGTTAAATCCGTGATCTTCCTTCACAAAACTATTTGTACTGTTCGGAGTATTCTTTGGACACTGCATAAAACTGCTCGACCATTTGCTTTCCGGTCTCGTTGAGGTCCTCAAACTTCCTTGAGCGTGAATAAAGTCCAATACCAACACCATCCAAGCTCATGAAATATTTGGCATTAATCGGATAAGGCTGTCCTTCATGCGAAGAGGCCATTCCGATAAAGTTCATCAACCTTTGCGCTTCTACAGGCTGGGTAAACCAATTACGGCACAGCCAGACGTAAAGTTCTGGATGAAAGTTAGCCATGATCCCGCTAAAGCCTGCAGCTCCTGCCTTTAACGAATCAAGCAGCGTTGTTGCATTCGCATTAAAAATTTTAAGTTGACTTCCTTCTACCGCTTTCAATTTGGCCTTGATTAGAGGAAGTGAACAGCTGGTGTCTTTCAGAAACAGAAACCGTTCTGTCCCTGCGCACCATTCCAGCAAAGCTGGTGAGAGCTCCCTTTTATATGGATAAGGGCATTCATAGAAACCGAGTGAAATGTCTCGAGGCAGCTTCTCGAGCAATCGTTCCAGATTAGCTTTCCAAACATGATCAGATTCATCTTCCCGAGCTAACCGGTTAGTAACCAGGACGACGGCATCCGCTCCGGCAGCGGCGATCGCAAGAATTTCCTCTACCTGCTCTTCATGAGAATCAGAAACGTGCCCCGATGCTATAACCGGTAGCCGGCCCGACGCTTTGTCTACAATAAATTGGGTCAATTCACTTCTTTCCTGCCGCGATAAATAGAACATTTCACTTGATAAACAAACGGCAAACAATCCGTCTATTCCATGAGCGATATACCATTCCACCAAATCCCCTAAGGCAGGATAGTCAATTTCATTCTTTTCATTGAAAGGCGTAATCATCGTGCTCCAGACACCATTAATAATCTCTTTCCCCATCGCTTTCACCTCCTAATTTCATTAACATTTTTCAAAATATAACACTTCTTTCCCGCTAAATTAACACCCACTTTCGTATTGTTCGTTTCATTTTAGCTCCTCTCTTGGCTTTGTTTCATTTCTCCACCTTGTATCATTTATGAATACGTCCACATCTTGAAAAAAAAGCTATTACACCTCGCCTGTTACTGGCGTGTAATAGCTTTTTATTGGAATAGTACACCGATATAACGAAGATCAGGAAGCTGGTCAATCGTATCTGATGAAAGTGGCGTTTTATTCGTGAACAGGACATCCGCACCTTTTGATCGTTCCACGATTAACTCTGCGGGAGTTCGTTCATATACCGTAACCTCCCCCATTACCTGCAGTTCCTCCCGGCTTAAGTCTCCTGGATCCAGGGTATGTCCATCTAATATTACAATTTCCACCTTTTTCACCCTTTCAAGTTGTCTTTTTTAGAAACTTCATGACAAAGTCTATTTCTTGTCCGAAGCTTTGTTAATGGCATTGAGTGCGCTTACATTTCATATAAAAACAGAGGTTAGATAGGATTCATGTAGAAATATGATCAATTATCAACCAAATGTGTGTTAATGGAGGATCTAAACAAAATACAGTTGGCATAATTTTATAAACGAAAGTCATTATTTCACATTCTTATCAATCTCCAAATCCGTTACATTGAAAATGAAAAGACGCGATAAAACAAACTGAGGAGAGTAGGGGTAATTATTGGAAAAGAAGACACAATTACATCTTATCGGAAACGCTCATTTGGATCCTGTGTGGCTATGGCAATGGCAGGAAGGTTATGCAGAGATTAAGGCAACCTTCCGGTCTGCACTTGATAGAATCAAGGAATTCCCTGATTTCATCTTTACCTGTGCTTGCGCAGCCTATTATCAGTGGATTGAGGAAAATGCGCCTGAAATGTTTACGGAAATCCAGCAGCGTGTTGCTGAAGGCAGATGGGTCATCGTCGGAGGCTGGTGGATTCAACCCGATTGCAATCTTCCTTCTGGAGAATCGTTTGCCAGACAAGGCCTGTACAGTCAAAGATACTTCCTTGAAAAATTCGGCGTCATGGCCAATGTTGGCTATAATGTCGACTCTTTCGGCCATCATGGCATGCTGCCGCAAATTTTGAAAAAAAGCGGGCTTGACTACTATGTGTTTCAGCGCCCGAATATAAAAGAGAAAGATCTCGTGAATAGTCTTTTCTGGTGGGAAAGCGAGGATGGCACTCGCGTTATGACGTTCCGCTTGCCGACCGGCTATACAGACCAAGGGCCATTGCGAATGGAAGAACGAATCCTTAAGCATATGGATTTGTCTGAGAATGAAGGGAATCCTGTTATGTCTTTCTATGGTGTAGGAAACCATGGAGGCGGTCCGACAATTGCCGCACTTCTTAAATTGGAAGAACTGCAGAAGAAGTACGGAGAGGACAAACTCGTGTTCAGTTCCCCGAACGCATTCTTTGCTGACGTAGAGCAGCAGAATTTGGATATCCCTACTCTGAAAGAGGATCTGCAGTTGCACGCCATAGGCTGTTATTCAGCCCATTCAGAAACGAAAGCTTACAACCGCAAGGCAGAGCACCGCTTATTGACAGCAGAAAAATTCTCAGCGTTGACCCATCATATCCTTGCTCTCCCTTACCCGCAAGAAAAACTTCAACACGCCTGGCAGCTTGTAATGTTCAACCAGTTTCATGATATAATGGGCGGCTGCAGCATTAAAGAAGCTTACGAGGACTCACGCGAATCCTATGGGGAAGCACTGAATATATCAGCTGTTGCGCTTAATGCAGCGCTGCAGAAAATTTCGTGGTCGATTGATACGATGCTGCCCGAAGTAAAGTCATTAAGCAAAGAAAACGATTGGATGCTCTGGGAGCAAGCGGATTTAGGCATCCCACTAGTTGTCTTTAATCCCTTGTCATGGGAAGTAAATGCTCCGATTTATCTTACAACTGAGCTCACAAGCATAACGGATGAAACTCAGAAACCTATCGCGAGCCAAACGATCCGTGCTTCACGTACAAACGGAAAGAATGACAAGTGGGGTAGTATGTTCATTGGCCGTATCCCGGCTATGGGTTACCGCGTTTACTGGATTTCTAAAAAGAAAACCCAGGAAAAGGCGCTGCCGACTGCTGCACTTACAGTAAGCTCCACACTTTTGGAAAACGACTTTATCCGTGTTGAATTTGATCCCCATAACGGCAGCATCGTCAAGCTTTGGGACAAACGCCTTGAACTCGATATCTTCAACGGCAAAGGGGTTGTTGCCCAAATCATCGATGAATACGATTCAGATACCTGGAGCCACGAACTTCGAGCGTTTCCAAACCTCATAGGTCAGTTCACCGACGCGAGGTTTCGAATTCTAGAGCAGGGCCCGCTGCGGGCAGGAATACGTATAACCAGTCGATATAATCAGTCCGTGCTGCAGCAAGACTTCTTCCTTTATCACGACCGTGCTGATATTGAAGTAAAGGTGCAGCTTGACTGGCGGGAAAAGCATAAAATGCTTAAGTTTGCATTTCCAATCAACGCTCAACAGCCTGAGGCAACTTATGAAATTCCATATGGTTACATGGTCAGACCGGGAGATGGAGAGGAAAAGCCTGGTCAGCAGTGGGTAGATATAAGCGAAGCTAATGCCGATGGGAGCAAACCGCAATACGGATTTGCATTGCTCAATGACAGTAAATACGCCTATGATGTCAATGGACATATCCTTCGTATGACCGTCGCACGCGGAGCCATCTTTGCCGACCACTTTGGCTACCATCATGGTTCGCGGGACGATTTATGTGAATATATGGATCAAGGGATTCAACAATTCAAATACACCATGGTGCCCCATGAAGGTACATGGCAAGAGGCAAGTATCGTGAAGAAAGCCTATGAGCTCAATGTACCGCCAATCACGATCATCGAAACGTACCATCACGGTTCACTGCCGCAAAAGATGGACGGGATTCATATTTCCAACGATGGAATCATAGCTACAGTATTCAAGAAAGCGGAGGACGGCAATGGCTATGTGCTGCGCTGCTATGAGTCCTCTGGCTTCAAGACAGATACAACAATTGAAATCCCTTTCTTAAACCGCAGATGGACAGCTACCTTTGGTAAATGCGAGATCTTAACCTTTATGATCCCAGATGATGCGACTCAGCCGGTTAGGGAATTAAATTTATTAGAGATGTAGTCAATAGGGTACTATTACCTTGCCGGGATGCGGTACAATAGAAAGATAAACCAATTCCCTCAAGGAGTATCCGGTCCCTATGTCTATTCTGATTGAAAGCTATGCAGAACAGCTGCGTGCTCTGCAAAAATGCATCATGCAGCCTATTACCTTTAACGATATGTCATTTGTGCTTCTAGATGCATTACCCGCTTATCATGAACCGGATTGGACCTGTGAAGAACATCGCCATCCATGGTTTGAGTTTAATTATGTCATGAAGGGTAGCACGATAACGACATTAAACGGTGTTCCCTTCCGTATTGAAGCAGGTCAATCCTACTTAATTCCACCTGGCCAAATGCATGGTCACTACCATGAAATTAAGGAAGTGGAGGATGGCTTTTGCTTACGCTGGCATCTTCAACTGCTTGAAGCTAATTCCAATCATGCAGCCACCAGCTGCGGAAATGAGTGGATTCGATGCTTTTCACAACCTAAAGCAATTGCTTTTGGCGCAGAGCACAACATACCGCTGCTGAAACTAAATCGTGATATGAGTATGTCAACCATACAAGCTACCTTAATCCATTGGCTCAGCAATATATATGAAGCCTGGCGTCCCGAACAAACAAATAAAGTTGAATTGAAACATAATGTGAATTTCCTTCTCGTTCAACAAACAGACCTCTACCTAGAAAAATATTATGCCACAGAATTTAAAGTCCATGATGTTGCCAATGCGTTACATGTGAGCTATCGCAACCTGTCGAGGATGTATAAACGGGAAACAGGACTTACTTTAATTGAAAAGTTAAACGTTATCCGAATACGACAAACAAAAAGATTAATTAAGGAAACTAATCTATCCCTAAGAGAAATCGCCATGGCTGTTGGCTTTAAAAATGAATTCTACCTTTCCAATATGTTCCGGCGCTATGCATTAATGTCCCCAACTCAATTTAAGCTACAGATAGACCCGTCTATCACCCCACCGTTTGATTTTGAACGGCATAAATAAAGAACTTATAATCAAAAATGCGTGACCACGTAAATTCAACTGGGTCGTTTAGACTTTCCAGCTCTTATGTAGCTTTCGAATATAACAGATTTGACCAATGTGATATGCATTATGAGTTGACACATTTCCGAGTATCTCCCACCACTTGGCAGCCATTGGGAAACCATTCACATCACTTTCAACTTTTTCTTCAGTAAGTAGACCTTGCCATTTTAATAGAACCTCTAATAATCGTTCTTTTAAGTCAGTGAAATTTTGAACTTTGGGAACTATAAAACTTTTATTATTATTTCCTATGGAAGGTACAGCACTGACATGAGATTTCTCGTACCTAGTTTGCCAAGTCTCATTCCAATAAATTAAATGCTGCACAATCTCAGCGATACTATTACTATCTTCATTAGGTTTCCAAAACGCTACTTCCTCTGACAAATTTTTAACTGCGTCTGAAAATGGTAGATACCAACTAGGGTCATTAGCATTTGCTAATAACTGATCGGATAAAATATCTTTTACATGAACCATACTTTCGTCACTCCTTCTTATTGGTATGCGGTTGCCTGTTAATGTTCATGCTCAGCTATCGTGTCCCGTTAGTACACTGTGCGCCTCGACATCACTCAACCTTAGGTATAACATTACCTGGCATTTCTTTTATAATTTCTAAGAATTGATCAACTTCCTTGGATGGATGTAATGGATATATCAAACCATATGGAACCTCGAAATCTAAATCACTAGGGATCGTCACCAAGGATGGATGAATATCTGCCCAGGCCTCCAATGTTAGCATAACCGTATTACTTTCCTCGCAGCGATTAAACACATCAAGATCATAGAGACGCGGAACATCCTTAATTCGTATTTGAGGATGATTCATTTTCAGGAAATCACGTATATCATGAATGACGGCACTTTCCCCACCGTTCACTACAGCCAATCTTTCCCCATGCAAATCTTTGACAGAGAGTGTTTTTCTTGAAGCTAGCCTATGTTGCCGAGATACGGCAAAGCAAACGCGATAACTTCCCAGTTCAAGCACACGGTAGTAATCCTTCAAGTTATCTGTAAGAAATGGCCCCGCAATGATATCGAGTGATTGGCCAATCATGCGGTAAGTGGTTGGGAGTGTATGTGCGTCATCTTCGAAATGTACGATGTTTATTCCGAATTGCGGGTATAGGTCGCTAATTCCATTCCACAAATCAATCAAAACATTACAGGGGTTAAGCATAGAAGTGCCCACCCGAACTATATGCCGATTGTTCTGTGCGGACTGATGCATACGGATAAGAGATTCTTGAAAATACTGCAGCATAAATTCTGCATCTTTAATAAAAGATATTCCTGCTTTTGTGAGCCTGACACCGTGGTTGGTACGGATAAAAAGTGGGACTCCGGCTTGCTTTTCCAACAAATTCATTTGCTTCATCACAGCTGTTGAAGAAATAAAAAGCTTTTCAGCTGCCTTAGAGAAGCTTCCGGACTCCGCCACTTGAACAAAAGTCTTCAGTTGCTCAATCATTCAGGAAAGACTCTCCTTTTGTATAAACCATAAGTTAATGCCATGCTAACATATTTGAAATTCCGTATCAAGCTAATAAGCCGTAACATTAGAGAGGAACGAAACTACACACAGGATCTGTATTGGAGGAGAATACAATGGAAAAAAAAATCTGGTTCATTACAGGAGCCTCTCGCGGATTAGGGCGCATTTGGGCCGAGGCCGCACTCTCTCGCGGGGATAAGGTTGCCGCGACCGCTCGTACACCGGAAAGCATCGTCGATCTTAAGGAACGTTTTGGAGACGCTGTTCTCCCCCTAGCGCTCGATGTAACGGATTCCCGTCAGGTCGAGCTTGTCGTTCAGCAGGCTCACGCGCATTTCGGCAGGCTGGACGTCGTCCTAAACAATGCCGGTTACACGTTGGTTGGCACGACTGAGGAGGCTGACGAATCCGACGTCCGCGAACTATTTGACGCCAATTACTTTGGCACGCTTCGTGTCATCCAAGCTGCCCTACCTCTGCTTCGACTACAGGGCAGCGGGCACATTCTAGGCGTCTCAAGCGCTATGGGTATTGTTGCGGCGCCGCTCATTGGCTTCTATTGCGCTTCCAAATGGGCCGTCGAAGCACTGCACGATAGCCTCGCTCAAGAGGTTAAGGGCTTCGGCATTAAGGTCACGTTGCTCGAGCCGGGCGCCTTTGCTACCGACTTTGGAAGCCCCTTGTCCATGAAGACATCACAGGTATTGGAAGCCTACGCTGAACTTCGAAATCGGGTGTCCATTCGTTTATCGACCGAAGAACGAGGCGATCCGAAGGCGACGGCTGAAGCGATTCTTCAAATCGTAGATGCCGAGGACCCACCTCTACGGTTTGCGGTAGGCGCTGGGGTCTTGCCTTTGGTGCGCGGAACCTATGCCGATCGTTTAGCCACTTGGGAGACATGGGAAGCTATATCGAACGGAGCGCAAGGAAAACCGATAAGCCATCGTTAGAATTGGAATTAGCAGAAGGTGAAGAAACAGGGGAATTAAGCCGATACGTAGACTTCAATTCAACTCTTCTGCCCGTTACTTCAATGAAACAAGGGATAGCTGCCTATCGCGGCGATCTGTCCCTTATTTTTGCACTATCGTTCCCAGTTAGCTTAATCAACCATCCACGATTTACCACATAAATGTGATACGGTTCAGCGTACCATCTATAGAGCGAAATGAAGGACACCTTGATTAGGCGTCCTTCACAGCGGGAATAGGGGTTTAAAGCGACGAAGCATGCCTTGACAAATCTACAATCCTCCGACGCGTGATGCTCTGACAATTCAGATTTGAAATGAGGCTCCCGTCAGTTTCTCACTCAGTTGCCAGAGCCGCTCGGCTGCTTGAATGTCCATTGCCCACGGGCATACACCGGGTATGCCGGGCTCATGGATTCGGTCCTTGGGCACCGGTGGAGCAATGTCAACATTCTGACAATAAACGCCACCCTTGCCGTCCAACTGCTTACTTACGGCACACCAAACGATCGTGGCCGCTCCTTCAGGAATCGTCTTATGTTCTGACGTCATTTTAGTAAAAGTACGCTGTCCCAGTTCGTCAAGCGCCCCCATGGCCTTCATCTCGTCATCGGACAAATGGCGAGACAGATCGGTTACAATGGTGCCGGGGTGAACCGAGAAAGCCCGTACATGGTGAGCGGCCCCCTTCTTATCCAACTCTTGAGCAAAGAGTGCATTCGCTGTTTTCGATTGCCCGTATGCCTTCCATTTATCGTAGGGCTGGCTCCAAAAATTCGGATCTTCGAAGTTGATGCCACCCAATCGGTGTCCGCCTGAAGAAACAGAGACGACACGCGCGCCATTTGCACGTTCCAACGCTGGCCACAGCCTTGCCGTAAGCTGAAAGTGTCCCAAATGGTTTGTGGCGAACTGCAATTCGTACCCTCTACCATCGCGTTGCTCCGAAGTAGCCATAATACCGGCACAGTTCACCAAGATGTGCAACGGACGCCCAGATCTTACGAACGAATGGGCAAACCGATCAATGGAGGCGGGATCAGCCAGATCCAATTCCGCCAGTTCCACTCCCGGAATAGATGCTACAGCGGCTTCCGCTTTTTGCAGCGATCTCGCTGGGACGATAATACGAGCGCCAGCCTTGGCAAGCACTCGGGAAACTTCAAGTCCGAGACCGGCATAACCGCCCGTGACAATAGCCGTTTTTCCATTCAAGTCGAGATTACCGATCACTTCCTCTGCAGTGGTACGCGGTCCGTAACCGGTATTGAGCGGCCACTGAGGTGTCCTTTCCAAATTTGCTTTATCCATCATAATGCACCTTCCTTTTCTTTTCTGTCTTTAACTTCCTGAAAATGTTCAAGCTTGTACTCGATCAACTGAAGTGTTGTGTTCAGTTCGGTCAACTGCCACTCGATTGACGCACGATGTTCATCGAGCAATGCATAGCAAGAGTCTTCATCCTGTTCGTTATAGAATTGAACGTAGGCTAGGATTTTTTTAAGTGGCATGTTCGTTCGCTTGAGATAAGTAACAAATTGGATCTTCCCCACATCTTCACTTCTGTACATTCGTTGCCCGCCGGGACCGCGTTGTGGAGAAGTGATCAGTCCAATTTTCTCGTAATAGCGAAGCGTATCAACACTAAGTCTGGTCATTTCCGCGGCTTCGGCAATGGTACAGGTCTGTCCAGGTAACAGTTTGAAGACCTCCTAACAAGGATACAATGTTGCTGTTCATCCTAACTTTAATCCCTGGAGTATGCTCCAGGTCAAGCCGATTTTAAAAAAACTACAGTTGCCCAATTATCCGCCACCAATTGAATATTAATCATACCAATCGGAAAGCACAAAGGGTTGCTCGCGGGACAAGGGACAGTACCCTGATTTCGCGGAAAGGGGTTAAACGCGGCGGGAGGCTGGATAAAAATCAAGTCCAGGACACGCGGGTGTCTTAGACCTGATCTTTATTTATCTGATTTTCGCCTACTTGTGGTATGGTTCAGCTTTCCCTTATCCTATCCTTTTCAAAGCGAAAATAAAAATAAGTGTAAGCTACGCATACCCTTACCTCCAAAGGTTAAATCATAAAGCCTCCGTTAATATCAAGCGACGCACCGGTAATATAGCTTGCTTCCGGGCTGGATAAGAACATAACCAGGCTAGCGATGTCATTTGCTGTACCATAGCGGCCAAGAGCCATCATATTCTTTAACATGGATGCCATAGAGCCTTCAGCAGGATTCATATCGGTATCAACCGGACCAGGCTGAATATTATTAACTGTTACCCCTTGCGGTGCTAGATCCCTGGCAAGACCGCGAGTCATAGCGGCGACTGCGGCTTTGGACATGCTATATAAACTCATTCCGGGAAAACCGCTTACGTCAGCATTTACACTGCCTATCGTAATGATTCTGTCACCACTCTGCATTTGGGGACCGGCTGCTTGAACGGCAGCAAAAACTGCTCTAACATTAACAGCAACCGTGCGGTCGAACTCTTCCATTGTAAATTGGTCATATGGTTTAACATCAAGGATCCCTGCATTATTAACCAGTATATTTAAATGACCGAAAGTTTTAATCGCTTCGGCAACGGCTGACTTCACCGAGTCGGCATTTTCACTATTGGCTCTAATGGCCAGAGCTCTCCCACCATTTGCCTCAATGCTCTTAACCAATTCATCAGCTTTCTCAGCTGAATTGGCATACGTGAACGCTACAGCCGCGCCGTCTTTAACCAACCTTTTAACAATCTGTGCCCCAATACCGCGAGAACCGCCCGTAACAAATGCCGTTTTTCCATTTAAGAAATATGAATTCATGATATTTAGTCTCCTTTTAATGTGATTTACATGTGATCTTAGGGGAATGATCGTTCCAAATCAGAACAAAAAAAATTATCGTAAAAAATAAAGGGAGGTCTCTAAAATGGTATCCAATGTTTTTCGATCTGCAGACGCGGAGGTGATGGTTATTCCATTCGTAACGTTTACAAGGTATTGAGAAAGATCACGTAAATTGGGTTTACCTTTTATTTCGCCATTGGCAAGCCCGCGTGTAAGTAATTGAAAGAAAGCTCTTTCTCTTAAGTTGTTATTCGTACTAACTCTTGCTCGAACTTCAGGATGCTCACTCATTTCCAAGGATGCATAGATTAGTAAGCAAGTTCTAACACTATTATGTTCAAACAATTTATTGAAAAACCTCAATAGCACTTCTTTACAAGTACCAGGTTCATATAAGATGGCAGTAATGTCGCTCGTTTTCTCCCCATAGCGATCAAGTGCCACTAAATACAAGTCTTCTTTACTTCGGAATGTCTGGTATATGCTGCTCCGATTTAGAGACAATGCACTGACCAAATCCTGCATGGATGTACCCTGGTAACCTTTTTCTCGAAAAACATCAATTGCCTTATCGATTGTCTCTTCTATCTGAAATGTTTTTAGTCTGGACATTACTCATCATCCCCTGTTACGTATGCTATCTCAAATAAGACTCACTGTCAATACTTTAGGAAACGATCGTTCCAATTGAAGCGTATCAAGTCGCTATTGTAATATTCTCCGTTAAGTTGAACGAATAGAAACTTTTTCATTCATCGATTTGGAACTATTCTGCCCGTTAGCGTGGAAAAAGCAGCCGATCGTCATGGCCGGCTGCCGCGGTGTTTTATTAAGCTATAGTTCCTCGATAGTTCAATGAGCGTTAGAAGTTACTGATTCTTTTCTTAATCAAGTATTACTCTGATAGTACTAGATCGAGCCAGGATCTCGCCTCCTGATACAGAACTGGATTGTTTTCCGGCGTGTAGTAAGCCAGTACGCCCACTGCCTGAGAAACGACCCATCCGCGGGCTCTTGCCCACGTAGCGTCGTCCGTCGGAAGATATTCACGGAACGCATCACGGGCCGCCGGCGAGTGTAACTTCCAAGCGACCATGACATCGCATGCAGGATCGCCAATGCCCATTGTAGCCCAATCGATCACACCGGTGATACGTTTATTTCGCACGAGCCAGTTACGCGCGTCAAGATCACCGTGATGCCAAACCGGCGGGCCTTTCCACGTAGGCGCAGCAAGCGCCGATTCCCACACAGCAGACACCGAGGGATCGCCATCGAACCGCGCCAGCCAGTAGCGGAACTCCTCATCCAGTTGAGCTAAAGGAATGCCGCGGCCCGGCGGCCCGCCCGATGGATCGAGTTGTTGCAGCGTTCCAACGAACGCCGCAAGATCACGCGCAACCTGAATCGCATCAATCTCCTCTATCGGTACAGTCTCGCCTTCAACCCACGTATGGATCTCCCAAAACCACGGATATTCAAAATTCGGTTGTCCCTGAGCGATAGGTACGGGGATTTCAAGTGGAACCAATGGCGCCAGCTTAGGCAGCCAAATAAACTCGCGGCTATCTGGTGTCGAAGGCCCCTCCCGCCGCGAGAGCCGAACAGAAAATTCGTCGCCTAGCCTAAAGACGGCGTTCTCTGTGCCAGCAGGCTCGATTCGTCGCAGGGACAGTCCTGCCCAGTGGGGAAACTGGGCGACAAGCAGTCGGCGAACGAGAGCCTCATCAATTTCTATTTCGTCGTCGTGCATCTTCTCACCCATTAGTCGACTCCTCCTCGTCCGCATTCACGTTTGTAATTCGAGTTCTGCATCATGTGATCGTGTTGTTCCCCCTAACACCTCTTTAGTTCGTAGCCCTCGTATAACGAGTCCTCACAGCCGCTTGTTCCTGAATCACTGCGCTGTTATCAATAAACAGAACTTGACCAGCCCCTTGCTTATTACATTATCTTCACAGTTAGTTCAACGAGGCATGTGACATATATTCACGTTTGATTCTAACCCTTATATTTCGTAAGGCTTTAAGTTCTGGGACACTATTTTCTCAAGATTATTCTATTTCAATGGATTTTGTTCAAAAAACATTGCTCATTGTTCCTTATGTGCTGTATTGCCAACTAACTTTTTACCAGAAGAAAAAGTGATTTCATAAACATAATAATTTTGATTCTGCGGATCAAATCGGTATTCCCTGAGATCTTCTTCGTTAATTGGACTTGTATCAAGTATGCATTTTGTTTGCAACAATTTCTTCTTGAAGTTACTGAGAGCTAACTTTCTTCTTAATAACGAAATTATACCTGCTTCTTTCCAAAGCTCTAATCCATTTCCTAATTCTATATGCCTAAAAGCCTTTTCTTTCCATTCAGTTATAATCGTTACCGCCGAAGTTGCTAAACATTGAATCAACACAAATGATGGGAAATGATAATAAATGAGTAACTTGTTGTGAATATTAAATATGTGCTGTTTTCCAGTTCAAATAAATATTTAAAAAGGAGTCACAAATGGCTACCCAACAATCAAATCAAGCAAATAATCAAGCTAGTAATGCAGTATCACAGTCTCAATCAGCTAGTAATCAATCTGCCACCTCAGCTAGTAATGCAGTATCACAATCTCAACCAGCTAGTAATCAAGCAGCCACCTCAGCTAAAGCTACACAAGCTCAGACTACTGGTTCCACAAATATTTCTGAGCAAGAGCATGAATAAAGGAATTTGTTGAATTCCATGAAAAGTAGTCTATTCGCTATAATATAAAATTTGCTACTTATCATCAAGCCCCCAATAATAAGGGGCTTGTTTCTTATCTTAAGTGGGTAGGCACTCAATTTATTTCAGCATCACTTAAAATTTTCGCTTGAATATTGGAGTATATAAAAACCACCCCATCGCGTATTCCAAATTAAAAAACCTAATATATTGCTCAAAGATAAAACTGTTTTGGTGATAGCACGACAAAAGATGACGGGTACACTTGAACTAACGTTCTTTCGTTAATTCAACAACGTTTATTTACTTCTTAAATACATGAAGACGTTTATCCAGAAGATGCATCCGAGTAAAATATGAATGCCGCTTTCTTCAATATGTATCCCGTTACCACTTAGTAATATTCCTGAAAAGAAGCCAAGCACAATAGATATAAATACTTCAAGCAACCTACTATTCATAATCTTTCTCCTTTCTATCCTTCTGCAATCGGTTCAAATTTAGCATAAGAAACACTTCAAAAAAACCATATGTGATTTGCTCTACTATATTGCCCTTTAGTTTAATGAAGAGAACTGCTGCCGGCCGCGGCGAACTGCTCCCTTAACTTTCCACTAACGTTCCCGATAGTTAAATCGTGTTTTTTAGGGGCTGACTTCGAATCGGTATACTTTTCTTTTCTTTGAGCATCACGAATTTTTTCTAATTAACATCTTGTATCTATTCGATTCCTCCTCCAATAGCGGGGGAGCAAATCGCAGCAACTACGATTGGATAATCCGCTCCGCCTCCAAAGCATCCCAGTTCGGCATAGGCACATCCGACCTGGTCCTCAACTCGGCGAATGTGTAATTCAACGCATTAAGCTCCACATCCGTCCCATCAATCAACCGACTAACCGGGAGCAAGAAGAAAAGCATTAGGGCCCAGCGAACTAAGCGTGGATACCTGATAATCCAAGATGCTTGACCCACCGGGGTCAGCGGGTAACCCAATGAATCCAGTACGTGAAAGCCCTCCCTCATAGCCGCCACCAACTGACGCAATCTCTTGCCGTCACGAACAACCTGTTTCATTTGGAAGCCATGGAACAGAATGACCATGTTCATGGGCACGACTAACACCATGTGATTTTTAAGCCAGGCATCGATCTGATCATGATAGTTGAGCTTGTACTTGGTTCGCTTGAATGCCTGCTCCAGCAGGGAGCGGAACGGAATGGGGCCGTTCAATCCCCCGATGACCATCTGCCCGTGGCCGCCACGGATGCAAATGACTTGCCCATCGGCACGAGTACCAGCGGTAGTCTGGAATCCAAATGCGACCTGCTTGGGTGACCGTCCAACCTTCAAATAGTCCTGCATAGCATAGGTATCCATATTGTTGCCAACCAGTATAATATTGCGGCTATCGTTGTTCGCAAGGATCGACAGCACAGCCCCAAAGTCCGAATATTTCATCATGACGAAGATCAAGTCATACAAGTCACCCGGCTCAAGGGTACGAATCACACGAACCGGATCGAAGGTTGTCTTGCGCTGAAAGTAATGCCGGATGACCACTCCTTTCTTTTCCAGTTCCTCCGCTCGCTTTCCTCTTGCCAACACGGTCACATCATGACCGCCCCGTACTAGGACGTGCGCTAAATAGCTTCCCTGCACACCTGCTCCGTACACAAGTATGTTCAATATAGTCCCCTCCCCATGCAATTAACAGATGTTGAATATATAACACCTGTGTACTACAATCAAGGTATCATTGGAACTAAAGCAAGCGCAATGGCTAATCGTAACTGCTTTTGTTGAGAAATGAACAACGAAAGCTGGATATGTTCAAGAATGAGGGGAAAAACATGGATCGACGCATCGAGCGATCAAGACAAATGATTATGCAAGCGTTCATCGGGTTGTTGGAGGAGCAGGATTTTGAGAAGATCACCATTCAAGGGATTGCGGATCGGGCCAATGTCAACCGCGGAACAGTCTATTTGCATTTCACAGACAAATATGACCTGCTAGAACAGAGCGTGGAGACTTATCTGATGATGCTTGTTGACAGCTGTTTACAGGAGGAAGGAGTAGCCACTGAACTATCCCGGGAGCAGCTAATTCGTGCGTTCACGTATCTGAAGGAACATGCATCGATCTACCGCGTGTTGATGACCAACAAAGGCATTCCAACTTTCAGACATCGTATGACACAGTTCATTAAGGGAAATATTACCGTGGTGGTGAACTACATGAATCTTGAAACAGGTATCCATCGAGATGTGATGGCGCAATTCTTATCCATTTCCGTTACGGGGTTGATTGAGTGGTGGATCGTCGAATCCATGCCGTATACGCCAGAAGAGATGGTCGAACAGATGACTAAGATACTGGAAGCACGGCTGCAGCTATGGTCAACTTAATTACTAATCCAAGTATAACATCGTCGTTGCAACTAACCTGCTCGTTAGCGTGGAAAAGGCAGCCGATCATTATGGCCGGCTGCCGCGGTGTCTTGTAGAGTAGGGGACTGGTTTCCCAGTCCTCCCTCATCAAACCGTACGAGCGGTTTTCCCGCATACGGCTTTCCGATGTTCTTCACCTTGGGCAGTATAGCTGCCCCAAGCGCTTACTTGTTTCAAGCCCATACGGCCAAATACCTCGGCGACCCTCCTCGGATGCAGTTGGTTTCGCTTGTGCTTTTTGTTCCAGTACAGTGTCAGTCTACGAATAATATGCCAGTCCACTTTTAATAGAAATTTGTTCGACATGCCAGGATCTACACTACCATAATAGTTCTTCCATCCTTCTATAATGGGATTGAGCTTGTCTACCATTTGCTTTGGCGACCAGTAAAGTCGCGCACGTGGCGCTGTTACTTCCTTTACTTTGTCACGCATCTTCTTCATCGCCTTTTTGGATGGAATACTTCGCAGGTCATAGAATTTCCCTGACTTAAATAATTTCGGCATGCGGCGTTGATGGAATCTGAGAAAGTCGAATCCCTCTTTATCCAGCCACAGGTTAACAAGCTTGGACTTATCTGTGTTCATTGTCAATTCCAGCTTCCTGAAAACTGCCTTAAGCACCTGAATGGCTTCCATAGCGTGGGGTTTATTTTTACATAAGATAACTAGATCATCCGCATATCGCACCAATGTACCAATATGGGAAAATTGCTTTTCCCATAGCGTATCGAGATAGTTCAGGTAGATGTTCGCGAGCAGCGGTGAAATGACTCCACCCTGAGGGCTTCCGATCTCCGTGTTATGAACCTGTCCATCTTCCATGACACCGGCTTTCAACCACTGTCGAATAAGTTTCAACACTCTTCGGTCACTCACCCGTTGTTCCACGAGTTTGAGCAATTTGTCATGTGGGATATTGTTAAAGTAACCGGCGATGTCTACATCAACCACCCAGTACACTCTCCCATAGTTCACTGTCTTGTGTATTCGCTCGATCGCCTGTTTCGCGCTTCGCTTCGGTCGGAACCCAAACGAGCAATCCTTGAAATCCGTCTCGAATATTGCCTCAAGGACGATTTTCGTTGCCATTTGTACCAGTCTATCTTGAATGATGGTATTCCGAGCGGACGTGTTTTACCATCGCCCTTCGGTATATCCTTCCTCCGAACCGGCTTAGGACGGTAGAGGTTTTCCACTAGCTGGCGTTGTACTTCCATCACGAATCGCTCTTCTCCATACTCCTGTACAATGTGCTGAATAGTCACACCGTCGATACCGGCGCTTCCTCGATTTGCTTTGACCCTTTTCCATGCTTCCCACATGACATCTGTCCGGTACACTTTGTCGTACAGAGCATGAAATCTGCGCTTGTTACTTGCCTTAGCCGCAAGGTAGAGGGTCCTTTGGAGTTCTTGAACTTTGACTTTGGTGTAGTTAGCAGATTTCACTGCATTCACTCGCTCTTACCTCCATTGTTACCCATAAACAAAGTAAGGGTGCTTTCCTTCCGCAGGTTATGTTGTCCTGCGTTCATAGGTACTACCACCCTCTCCGACTCCCTTCTCGCCGCTTACCACTTCACCCTCCGGGCTTATAGGTTCGCGCTTTACGACGCTGTCGTGCGAGGTAGGGTCTCCCTAGTTCCAGACACAACTGTTACTACATGCTGTTCCCCATACACCGGAGGATTCTTCCGCGCTGCTTTTCCAAGTTCTTCACGCGTTCCGTGGTCTTCACCGTAGAATACGGGGTTCGGCTCCCTCTTGTCCCTTTCGGGTTCGATATGTCGATGCGGCAGGATTCACTTTATGTTACAGCCTGCAGTTTTGCTTCACCCCAGTTGGGGGTTTTCACAGGGCTTCATCCTTAGGATCTCCCCACCAGATGCCTGCTAGCTACGAGGTGGCTTGGTCCCTACCTCGGTTGGACTTTCACCAACTAGTTGTGCCTAGCTTTGCTAGGCGCACTATTCAGCTATCGTTCCCCGTTAGCACAAAAAATAAATCTTTTAATCTTCATATTCCCAATTACATAAACCCGTTAGAAATGAGTTGAAGTTATTAGCCAGCTCAATAGTGAATCCACCATCACTCTCAATATATTTTACTGGAGGTTCATCGTTGCAATTGCGGTAATCTAAAGCAATCCACAAGTGACCATCGCCTGATATGATGATAAGTTCTTCGGTAGTCCCCATTCACTTTCCTGACTCCAAACTCCCGTTAGGTGAACGAAAGGCTGCCGTGCATTGCCGGCAGCCTCAGACTTTTTATTTTTAGGAAATATACGCAACCTGGTTTCCTGTAGATAATGGGGGCTCCCCGAAAGTAACCGGAATCAGTTTCGAAGCATTACTTCACTTTTGGTGATTTGCTCTTATGGATTCCGGTTTGAGAACGATCCCCCTATTAGAAACGTTTGGCAACTTCCTTAGCATGTGCAATTGCTTTTTCTTTAATAGCTGGAGCTTGCTCTTGTGATTTTAATGCCGTTCCTTCTACAAAAATTGCCTCAATAGATTGAATCCCATAGAACTGTAACACCTTATTCAGATAGTTGTATCCCATTTCAAGTGGAGCAAAAGGACCTTCCGAATAAACAGAACCACTAGCTTGAATGTGTAAGGCTTTCTTACCGTTCAACAGACCTTCAGGGCCGTTTTCAGTATATCTAAAAGTCTTACCCGGAATTGAAGTCGCATCAGTGTATGCTTTCAAAACCGGTGGGATCATGAAATTCCACATCGGGGAAACATATACATACTTATCTGCAGCCACGAATTGATCAACAACCGCCTCAAGACGAGCCACTTTTGACTTCTCAGCATCAGTCAGTTGATCGAAAGATGAACCCGACCGAAGCTTTTCCCAACCTCTTAAAACATCAGCATCAAATTGTGGAATATTCTCTTTGTAGAGATCCAAATGAACAACTTCATCTTTCGGATTTGCCTCGCGGTACGCTTCGATAAACTCTTTGCCTACAGCGAGGCTATACGATGATTGGGGATCGAGAGGGTGTGCGGTGATGTACAATACGCTTGCCATAAATCAAAACTTCCCTTCTGTAATTAGAATAATTATGCTTTCAAGGATAATCATATTATATATACTTACTTATTTTAAGTACGCACATTAATGTGCTATAGTATTAAAAAAGGTACTGTATTGGAGGCCTACGTATGCAAAAAAATCCTGTCCAATGTCAATTCGTTGTGGCGCTGGATTCGATCGTCGGCAAATGGAAGCCGATTATCCTTTATCATTTGCTTCAAGGTAAACCTTTGCGGTTCAATGAGCTAAGAAGATTGCTGCCCGATATCACTCAAAGGATGCTTACGCTCCATCTGCGCGAATTGGAAGAAGAAGAAATCGTTAAACGAGTCATTTATCCGCAAATACCGCCTAAAGTAGAATACTCCATCACGGAATACGGCATGAGCCTGTCTCCGATTTTGGAAACCTTACATCAATGGGGAGTGGCCCATGTAGAGCGAAAGCATATCAAAAAGGAGAAAAATGAACAAACTGAAACGGACTAGCGTGTTACGCTAGTCCGTTTCATTCTGCTCCGAGTCACAGCACCACGGCCTGCCAGAACATAAAGAAGATCAATAAATTCGAAGTATGCTGCCCGTTAGCGTAACGCGGTCACCGTTTCACGCCGACGTTTTTAGTGAAGTTGATTTCAGTTTCTGGTTGATCTAACTGGCGGGGGGAGCTAATTACATGTGTCCTTAGGCGAAGAGCGGCACTTAAATTGAACTTGCAACGGTAAACAATAACAAATGGAGGTTTTCCCGTCTCTTCGCATGTCACCTTCATACTAAACCTTAACATACCGATTTCGATCGGCCTCATCAATCTACATTTCTTTGCTGGATGAACATGCAAAAAAGCTCCTCTTCATTGAGAAGGGGAGCCTATCTGCCAGCCTTATGGATTATAGCTCACTTTGGCATCATCTACGCTCATCGAGCTGGCGTTGCCGCCGATTGATGTGCTCAGTTTGTCGACCTTGGTCAACCCGGAGTAACGATAGTTCCACTGGGAGCCTCGCAGCTCGCCGTTTACATAAACATCAAACTTTTTCATTGCTGTGTCGATCACCACTTTAAGACGGTATGGTTCTCCGTTCGTGATCGAAGTCAACACGTTCGTTTGGGTACTACCGTTATAGCCCCAGATTCTGCCGTTCTGCATAATGAGATGGGCTGCACTGCTGTTCGAAGCGACGCTGCTATCTGCGACGATCAAGGCGTTCTTCCAATTGTTGTCATCGGCGGTTACGGTCGTTTCTGCGATGACAGTGCTGCCTTCCGGTGCTGTAAATACTTGATACGCCTCGGCTTTGCCGGAGGGGGACGTTGTTGTCAATTTGACAGCCTTGTTCGCAGCCGATCCGCTCACCATCTGTACAACCCCGGTATTCCCCGCAACACCGCCGTTATCGAACACCCAACTGCCTTGCCCATTTAGATTGCCGAGCGTGAGGCCATCAAAGTTCTCGTCGATGAGGGAGGTTAGCGTAAGCGGCTTATACGAAACTTTCACATCGTCCACACTCATCGAGCTGGCGTTGCCGGCGATAGAGGCCGAGAACTTGTCGAGCGTGTTCGCTCCCGCGTATCGGTAGTCCCAGTTCGTGGCGAGCAGCGCATCGTTAACGTATACATCATATTTTTTTGTAGATGTATTGATTACTACTTTTAGACGATAAGGCTGACCATTGGTTATTCCCGTCATAACATCGGTTTTGACAGAACCGTTATAACCCCAAATTTTGCCGCTTTGCATAACCAATTGAGCCGCATTGTTATTGGCAGTTAAGCTGCTGTCCGCTATGATTAAGGCATTTTTCCAATTGCTGTCGTCAGCCGTTACGGTAGCCTCTGCAGTAATGTAGCCGCCTTGAGGCGCATGAAAGAGACGATACGCTTCAGCACTTCCGCTTGTTGAGACTGTCGTTATTTTTAACGATTTTTCCGTGTTATTGCTGTTCTCCGGCTGCACAACAACGGTATTCTGCGCCACGCCGCCGTTATTATAGATCCAGCCATTTTGCCCGGTCAACGCCCCCGGCATCATACTGTCAAAATCTTCGTTCACCGTGTAGCCGGTAACCTGGCCGGCAATAGGCGTTGCAAAAAACGCCTTAATACTTTTCCCGCCGGCGCCGTTCACATTAACGGTGAGGGTAGTCGTGCCGTTGCTTGTGCTGACTGTAATCCGGGAGTCCTTGTAAGCCACCGGTCCGAGATTTTGCGTAAGTGTAACTTGAATGGTGCCTGTATTGGCCAATGTTGGGTCGGATACGGAAACTTCAGTTCCGTTCTCGCTCGTACGTACCATGACGGACGCCTTTTTGTTGCTTGTAATACCGCTCACGGTTTTTACCGCATCATTCCAGAAGTTAATACCCAGCACGCCCAATGAGTTTTCCTTCACAGCCTGTGCATCGCCTGAATTCTCAACGACTGTGATGTCCGGGTTAGCCGCATACGTATCCACTTCTCCACTCGTTTTGTTCGGCAGCAGTACATACGCATACCCTGAGTTCGTCGGATTCGTCCCATGATCGAACCATAGATTCATGTAGTTACGTGTAAAATTCGTCGTATACTCGGGACCAAGATTGTATTGGTTGATGCTCGACCATTGGTCTGTTCGCGCTTCACGCAATCCCTTAATCGTTGTTGTTGCAGGGAAATAGTAGCCGACATCCGAACCGGTTACACTTCCGGCCAAATGGATGCGATTTATGCCAGTCATCGTCTCGCTCCATCCGAGTGCTGTGGATTTAGCTGCACCGTTGACCGTGAGCGCATTGTTTCCGCTACTGTTCAGCTTGCGGTTATCAACAATAGTTTCGACAACCTTATTATCCGTAGACGTAATACCGGCGCCAAGATTTACAATTTCATCATCAAACATAAACCAGGATTTCTTCGCTGTGAGATTGTAGCCATTGGCCGTGTATTGCATGCCTGTTGCTCCGTACAAGCCTGCAACCTCTGTGCCCCCGACCCAACTATTCGGATTTTTGACATTAGCAGCAGCTGTCGTATTCTGATTAACGGTCGTACCCGGCATGCGATAGCTGTTGACCGTCGGCCAGAAGGAATCTTTATATTGCTCCAAATCCGAATTATACAGATAGGTCATCCCGTCCCCGGTATGCCAACCTCTTAAATTGACACCATTGATAAGCTCATAATTCCCGATTTTATTGGAAGACATGCTGACGCCAAATGCAAATCCCGGTCTATGGTGTACAACTCTAGCCATATTCGGGTATTGTTTGTTCATAATCAGAGGCGCTCTTGGTATTACGGATGCATCACCCTCGATTTGCTTAGCTTGTACGATGTCGCTCATCATAACCAAATCCGCATACTTCGTAGGCGAAGTGGCCTCCAGCAGCCACTTTTTGACCATCGATTTATAGGCTGCCCGATCGTTGGCATTCGGTGCGGACAGTGCCATCCGAACCACGGCAGGCCCAATCGCTTTTATAGAAGTTAATCCTTTATCATCGTCTCTAAATCCAGCAATACCTCTTCCTCTGACATTATCAAACATGGAGTTATTATAATATAGCGGTTCAAAAGCCGTATAAATCCATTGATATATGTTACTCACATCCGGATCTACGATATCCCAAGAGGACCCAGCTACGACATACATCAACTTTGTCAAATTATCGAGCAAAGCGGTGCCATATCCCCCGTTATAGGGAATGAGAGCGGTGTGTTGAAGAAAGGAACCGTCGCTGTAGACCCCTTCTCCGGAAGTCACATAATCAAAGACCGAGCTAAGCTGATCTCTGCCCTCTATTATTTTGGCGCTGTTCTTGACGATAATCCCGCTCGTGATTTTAATGTAGCAAGCCCATACACGATTGGCCCCGGTTAATCCGGCCCCCCATGCAAGCGCTTGATGGTCGATGACAGCATGCCAATTGCTAATCTGCGCTGCTGTTAAACTGTCGTATAACCAAATCGTGATGTTATTAATCACAAGCGGTGAGGTGACCTGCCAGTCAAACCAATTGTCATAACCTCTTTTTGGAATGCTGGTATTATATCTGTTGGTATACATCCAATCCATGGCACTAATGATATCCGCCCGCAAAGTGGCGTTGTTTTGAAGCGTCGAACCTCTCGTTACATAAGCAAGCGTCATCGCTTCTAAGCGTTGATAGCTTTGGGAAACATGCTCCGATTCCGTTGTCGTTGCCAAATCACTCCATAGGTACGTCCTTCCGGTACTCTTATTCATCGTATCCCAGTTCGTTTGAGCAAGATTCGTAATATTGGCGATTTTAACGCTGATGTCCGGATCCGCTATATCGTAGGTCGTGCCTCCGGTCGTAAAATCATAAATTTTCGCACGCAATGTGTCGTACTCATCCGCCGCATAGACAGGTTGGCTTGGCAATGCCGCTACATGGACTACCATAGCCAGAACCAATATAAGCGCTTTCAATAAACGAAATTTACTCATTAACATAAAAGGCTCCTTTCTTAAAGCTCGATTTGTTGGCCTAACTTTCCGTCGCTTGAAGCTGACTTCTGATGTCTGGCACTAAGTTGGGAATGTTTGATGAATCTTTGTCACTTCCTTTCTCCATAAATTAAGCTCATCTTACTCGGCTGCCAGGCGCTAGAACAATATACATGATTTCGATCAGTTAACAGCCCCCGCGCTGTGCGGATATTCGGATTGCGTATATGCAGCAAAAACATGTATATTGAGCCATTCCCCTTCACAGCTGTAAGCTAGACTTGTTTCCGCAGCAACTGCCGCCTCCACAGAGACCGGCGCTGCCGAACGCACCAAGAGAAGGAGTGAGATCATATGCATACGACACCGGAATGGACGGAACAAGCATGGACGGCGGGGGTTCATAAAATAAAAAAAGCCAGCCTCCGCATCGGCGCCAGATTTCCGCACGGCTCACACGCCGGCGAATACCAATTCGTGCCGCCAGTGTACTGGACTGCCGGCTTTTGGACAGGGCTTTTGTGGCTCGTCTACCGCGAGCATCGCGATGAAGAGCTCCGCACAATCGCAGAGGACTGTGAAGCCCAATTAGATGCGCTGCTGCAGGACTACTCCATGCTGAGCCATGACATTGGCTTTATGTGGACTCTGAGCTCGCTTGCGCAATGGCAGGTCACGGGAAGCGGCGACTCTCACCGCAGAGGAATGCTTGCGGCTAGCCATCTTGCCGGCCGTTTTAACAGACAAGGCAATTTCATCCGCGCTTGGAATCAGCCGGAGCGGACCGGCTGGGCGATCATCGACTGCCTAATGAACGTGCCTCTATTATACTGGGCGTCGGAACAGACGAACGATCCCCGCTTCCGTCATATCGCAATCGCCCATACGCAGACGGCAGCGAAGCAATTCCTGCGCGTCGACGGCTCGGTTCACCACGTCGTCTGCTTCGATCCTCAGACCGGCGAGCGGATCGGCGCACTTGGCGGACAAGGCTACGCCGAGGGGTCCGCATGGGCACGCGGCTCCGCATGGGGCATCTATGGCTGGACGTTAGGCTACCGGCATTCAAGAAGCCGGGAATTCCTCGATGCCGCCGAAAGCGCCGCCGCCTTTTTCCTGGCGAATCTCCCGGAGGACCGCGTCCCTTACTGGGATTTCCGGCTGCCGTCCAATGACGGAGCGCCGCGGGATTCCAGCGCAGCCGCCATTACGGCGTCCGGACTTCTGGACTTGGCCGACATCGTTGGCGGCGACAAAGGCGGCTACTACCGTGAGCAAGCGCTGTCCATCCTTTCATCCCTCTACAATCTTTACCAGGCGGATGATTCCGAAGAAGCGATTCTTCTTCACGGTACCGGCAATCTGCCCATGAATCAGAACGTAGACCGACCGCTCATCTACGGCGACTACTACTACATGGAGGCGCTGGCGAAGCTCAAGGGCAGCCCCGGCTTCTGGGGGCCATGTAGCCGATAAACTGCGTCGTTATGCGGGTTACGCTGCATGTTAACCGAACAAAATCATGTATATTGAGCACGTAAGCATGCCTGATATACGATAGCTTCAACGGAGAGGAAGTGGCAGCAGCAATGAATTCGATGGGCCAAAGAAAATATACGAAACGGGTGCTCAAGCAAAATATTCCGCTCTACATCATGTTCTTGCCGATCATCCTATATTTCCTGATCTTCAAGTACTACCCTATGACAGGTCTGATCATTGCTTTCAAAAAGTACACGTTCATCAAAGGCATCTGGGGCAGTCCGTGGGCAGGACTAAGCATGTTCGAACTCATCTTCTCTACGAAACAGATGACGAACATCATCTGGAACACTCTGCGTCTCAGCGGACTCAGCATTCTCATCGGCTTTCCGATGCCCATTATTTTGGCCCTGCTGCTGAATGAAGTCCGGAGAATGTGGTTCAAACGCGTTGTGCAAACATTCGTGTACTTGCCGCATTTCCTCAACTGGGTCATTGTCGGCGGGATCGTCGTTACGGTCTTTTCGCAGAGTACAGGCGCCATCAACCACGTACTCGACAGCTTGTTCGGTTTCACCTACCCGTTCCTCTATAAGGACGCGTCATGGGTGACGATTTTCCTGTCCGCCGGCGTGTGGAAAGAAGTAGGCTGGGCAGCGATTATCTACTTGGCCGCCCTCACTTCTATCGATCAAAGCTTGTACGAAGCTGCCAGCATGGACGGCGCAAACAAATGGCAGCAGCTGATCCGGATCACCGTTCCGGGAATCATTCCTACAGCGATTATCATGCTGATTCTCAAAATCGGCCATCTGATGGAAGTCGGCTTCGACCAAGTCTACGTGCTGCAAAATGATACCGTTGCGGAAATTTCCGAAGTCATCTCTACCTTTATGTACAAAACGGGTATTCAGCAAGCGCAGTTCAGTCTCGCTACCGCCATGGGCCTGTTCGAATCGCTTGTCGGCCTTGCGCTAGTCATCTTTGCCAACCGGATCGCCAGACGTTTCGGTCAAGGCTTATGGTAAGGAGGAATCATCATGAAGCACACCGCCGGGGAAAAAATATTCTATGGAATCAACTATGTGTTACTAACGCTTATCGGCCTCAGCTGTCTGCTTCCGATTATTCATATCGCAGCCGTTTCCCTCAGTGATAAACATGCTATCGCTTCGGGCTCTGTCGCCTTCTGGCCTGTGAATCTGGAATGGAGCGGCTATGAAGCGCTTTTGATAGAGACTCCGGTCGTGGAAGCTCTACGCAATAGTTTCGTGATTACAGTCGTTGGGACGGCACTCAACATGTTCGCCAGCATTTTAGCGGCTTATCCTCTGTCCAAGCGTTATTTCATCGGCCGCAGAGTCTATTCGTTCGGCATTATTTTTACGATGCTTTTTGGTGCAGGACTGATTCCGAACTATCTGCTCCTCAAGAGCCTTGGACTCATCAACTCCTACTGGGCGCTTTGGCTGCCTGGCCTCGTCAGCGTCTGGAACATGATGGTGCTGAGAAGCTTTTTTGAGAGCATGCCGGAAGAGCTCGAAGAGGCTTCGCGTATCGACGGTTGTTCAGAATGGATGCTCCTTACACGGATCGTCCTGCCGCTTTCGACTCCTGTTCTGGCAGCGCTCTCTTTATTCTACGCAGTCGGCCACTGGAACTCGTTTATGAGCGTACTCATATACATCAACGATTCCGGCAAGCATAACCTGGCCGTGCTCATCCAGCAAATGATTCAAAACTCAAGCCTTATGCAGGAAATGTCCAACGTACAGCAAGATCTTGCCATGCAGCTAACACCGGAAGGCGTTAAAGCCGCCGGCATTATCGTCATGACGATTCCCATGCTGATCGTTTACCCGTTCCTCCAGCGTTATTTTGTGAAAGGCGTTATGATCGGCGCTGTGAAAGGCTAATAACCTCCAGATTTCACCAGGGTGGTGATCGCACAATTCCGAGTTAGACCTTGTGAAAAAATTCCGAAGTATGCGACAATATGACAAGGGGAGTGTTCTACACAATGAAAACAATACTCAACAAAACCGCCGCAACATCTCTAGCGCTTATGTTTACAGGCAGTATGCTGCTCACGGCTTGCGGCGGCACATCCGATGAAGCGGCAAGTCCCTCCGCAGCAGCTTCTACCTCTTCCGCCAATGCAACGGCTACCCCAGGGCCAAAGCCGAAAATTAAAGTGTCCATCTACGATCGCAATAACGTCCCGGAAGGCGAAGGTAAAATTACAGATAACCGCTGGACCAAATGGATCAATGAACATGCACCGGTTGACGTCGAATTCGTGCCAGTGCCAAGGACGAACTCCACCGAAAAATGGAACGTCTTGTTCGCTTCCGGCGACGCGCCTGATCTTATTTTGGAATACTCCAATGCTTATATGAAGGATCTTGCAGCCAAAGGGCAAATCATTCCGCTCGACGATGCCATTGAGAAATATTCCACAACGTATAAGCAATTTTTGAAAGACAATCCGATCATTAAAACACTGACATCCTATAACGGCAAAACTTTTTTCTTCGGCCGCTTGTTGCCGACTTCTACGAACCATTACCTCATGATTCGTAAAGACTGGCTGACCAAGCTGAATCTGAAATCCCCGACAACGATGGAAGATTTGTACCAGGTTGCCAAAGCGTTCACGGAGCAAGATCCGGACGGCAATGGCAAAAAGGATACGCTGGGTCTTGGGGCCATCTCACTGGACCTCGATCAACTCTTTGGCTTTGGGATAACTTCACCTTCGTGGATGTATCATTTGCAGGGTGATCAGTATGTTCGTTCCTGGGACCGTCTCCAAGCTTCCACTGAACTCAAGAAACGACTCTATGACGCAGGCGCGCTAGATAAAGATATCTTTGCGGACAAAACCGGCGCAAAAGCGCAGCAGGATTGGGTTAATGGCAAGCTGGGCATGTACTTCAGCGATAATCTGGAAGGCACCAAAGGCTACGGCATCTTCGACACCTTGATGAAAAACAATCCGAATGCAGACGTCGCTGTGATTCCGCTGCCTAAATCGGAATTCGGCCAATTCTCGCCGGCTGGCCCAGTACCGTTCCAATTCGATGCGGCGATCAACGCCACTACCAAAAATGTCGAAGCTGTCGTCAAATACGTTGACTGGCTCATGAGCGATTCCACTGCCACTACGCTGCAGTACGGTTTGGAAGGCGTTCACTATCAAAAAGATGCGGCCACCGGCTGCCCGAAACCAATCGACCTCGAGAAGAACAAAAAAGAGCTTGTATGGAACGCCGACTTCTCCATGCTTAGCCAAACGTATAAATTCGGCAAATGCGCCGAATTCACGAATACTACGCTTAATATGAGCAAGCCGACCGACAAGAAATACGCTGAACTCATCGCCCAAGGCCGCGATGCTTACATCTCGCCGGAACGTCCTTTATACTATGATCTGACACTGCCTGTAACGCTGCCGGACGATCTTGTGGTGATCAACAACACCGTAACCACCACCATTACAAATATCATTACCAAGGCGGTTGTTAACGGCAGCTACACAACGGAACAAGCGTTGAAGGACGCCAAGGATGCTTGGGACAAAGCAGGCGGCAAAAAAATTGACGAATTCCAAGCCAAAGCCTATAATGACTACAAAAATAACGGTGTCATTTACACGAAGGATTTTTACAAATACCTCAAGAAATAAGCATACGGTAAAATGAAGACGGCGCTAATCGAAGGAGTGTGCATACATGAGCAGAAATTGGTTTCATCGCTTACTCCTCTCGTATTTGCCCGTCTTAATTTTAATTGTGTGTCTCTTTGTCTTCATAGGGGTTGTACAGCTAAGCGAGCTCTCTCAGAAAGAAGCTGCCAAATCAAGCCGGGTCTACGCGCAAAATTTGCAAAACAACATCGACTCCTCTCTCCGCTCCATAGAGCTGATGATGATCGAAACCGTTTCGCGCAACAATAAACTGACTTATTTTGCCGGCATGGAAAGCTCGCCGGAATTCATCATTGATTTGTCGCAGCTGCTGGAAAGCATGCTCAACACGAATTCGTTGATCGATTCAGTTTACATCTATCGGGCCGGAGACGGCGCGATCGTGACCGACAAAACGAAGCTCGACATCGAACAGTTTGCGGACCGCGCTTTTATTGATGCCAATCTGACTGCGCGTCCGAACAGCTGGAGCAGCCTCCGCACATTCCGTATCTTTAAGGATAGCAATGAGAAGGAGATCGTCGTCTCCATTGCCAAAGGCATTCCGTTAAGCGGCAAAGGCATCGCGCTGCTGGTTGTAAATGTGAAAGTCGAAGCCGTCAAGTCGTATTTGAAAAATTTCGGCCAATCCGAAGTGAACTACATCTCTGTTACCGATCAAAAAGGGGACGACTTATTTCATCAAGGCAGTAACACATCCCATCAAGATGACACAGTGCTTACTTCCGCCTACACAGGCTGGACCTATCACAGCGGCTTAAAAGTTAAGCAGTTCGGCATTCTGTACCACTACATGACCAGCGGTTGGCTCATTGTAGGCTTCCTTGGCCTGCTGTTCAGTATCTGGTGGATCATCTACATTTCCCGGAAAAACTATAAACCGATTGTTACGATGATGTCCCGTATTCAGAAATACAACCAACAGCACAAGCATGCAACCATCCAAGAGCCGTCTACAGACGAGCTCAGTTATATCGATTTTACGCTCAGCAATATGATTGAAGCCAATCAGGGCTACGAGCACCGAGCGCAGGAGAACGAACGTTACCGCCGGTTACGGCTGTTTCAGCAGCTCGTGGAAGGCGACGGCCCGCTGAATAACGAGGCTTGGCGGGAAGAATTGAGCGAATGGAACGACGGGATACGGAAAGGCGCATCGGTCAGCATTATTGAAATTGACAAATATGCAGAGTTTATCCATCAATATTCCCATCAAGACCAAACCTTGTTCAAATACATCCTGACCAAGGTCGTAGACGAAACCGCCAAAGCGAACTCGCTGCGCATCTGGCAGGAATGGATGACGAACCACCGCCTTTGCGTCATCTATTTTGAACATGATGAAGAACAACCGCTGCAAGCCCGCAGCCGCATTCTGGCGCAGTCCGAACAAATTCGCTTATGGCTGTTCGAGAATTTGAAGCTCACTGTCACATTCGGAATCGGAACGGCTGTCACCGAGGCCGGCGCCATCTCCCAATCTTATGAAACGGCGAGCAAAGCGCTCAGCTACAAATCGGCACTAGGTATCAACCGCGTGATCGGGCATTGGGAAATTGAAGTTCTGTCTCACGATGACTTGTTTGTCTATTTGCAATACGTAAGGACTATCGCGCAATCCTTCCGCGTCGGCAACGGCGGCTGGCAGGAGCAGCTGATCCTGCTCTTTAACGGACTCCGCTCCTTGCTTCTGCCCAAGGAAGAGATTGACGGCGTCCTCACCTATATGAACTACTTTTTCCAAAGAGAAATGATGGAGCTGCCGCCTGAGTACCAGGAGTTGTGGAACACCGAGTTCCGATCCAAATGGGAAGCGAGCATTGACTCGCTTGAGACGCTGTACGAATTGGAATCGTTCTATCTGGAACGTCTAACCGCCTGTGCCAGCCTCATGAAAAGCATGCGCGAAGAGAAAGGCAATTACGCCGTCGTCCGACGCGTCAGAGCATTTATCGAAACCCATTTCGACAATCCTGACTTGTCCCTCGCCATGCTGGGCGAGCAGTTCAATATGAACACCTCCAGTTTAAGCACTCTGTTTAAAGAAGAGTTCGGTGAAAAATTCGTCGTCTACCTGTGCCAAGTACGCATGGAGCATGCCAAAGACATGCTGTGCAACACCGATCTCCCGATTCAGGAGATATCGGGCAAGGTAGGCTACCTGTACCCGATGTCCTTTATCCGGACGTTTAAGAAGACGGTCGGCGTGACCCCCGGCGATTACCGCAAAGTGCACCAATAAGGAGCTTACCCTCACTCCATGCCAAAACCCGGCAACCTTCCTACTCAGCCCGCAGAGTACTGCCATGTACAGGGCAGTACTCTGCGGGCTGAGGCGTACTTTTCCCTCTCAAAAAAGGAGAACACGGATTCAATTACAATCAAAATAATTTGCACCTTGTGATTTTAATCACATATTCAAACTTTACTGCATGGTATATTAAAGGTGTAGAAAGGAAGTAAACATTGTAATCGAAAGGGAGATGTCACATGAAAACACAAAAACGATCCCGTTCTTGGCTGAATTAGATAAAATTTTTTAGCTGATCTTGTGAAAAAATTCACCACTTAAAATGAGGAGATGATTATCATGTTAGGTAAATGGCTTAGAGAAAATAAATATGCAGCAGGTATCCTACTTTTCATACGTTTGTATATGGGATATGAATGGCTCACTCACGGGTGGCAAAAGTTAACCGGCGGATTTACTGCAGATGGATTCTTAAATAACGCGATCGCTAAGCCGGTGATCGACAAAGCAACCAATGAACTTGTTTATCCGACCTTCACCGCATTCATTCAACATTTTGCCCTGCCGAATGTTAAAATAATTAACTATGCAATTCCGCTAGGCGAATTCTTAGTTGGTCTTGGTTTGATTCTCGGTGCTTTGACTACAGCCGCAGCATTCTTCGGACTTCTCATGAACTTCATGTTCATGTTCGCGGGTACCGTAAGCACGAACCCTTGGTTCATTCTTATCGGCGGGATCCTGTTCATGGCCGGAGCAAATACCGGCAGATTCGGTTTAGACTACTACCTGATGCCGTACCTGCGCAAGCTGTTCACACATAAAAAAGGCGACGCTGACCGCACAGCAGGAACGGGAACAAAGCATAAGCCGGCACATGCCTAACCCATAACAGAAAAACCCAAAAAGGATCCGCAATTGCGGGTCCTTTTTGGGCATTGCCAAAATTGTATTTACAACGCACTACCGGTCCCTCGCCGCTTCTTTTTCTATTCCTGCATTGTTATTGTTATAATTAGAAAACGAAAACAATTGGAATTAAGGAGGAAAAAATGATGGCTTGGTCTGAACTGAAAATGATACCGAACGAATACAATGATGAAGTCAAAGCAATTGACGAATCTCTTATCAGACTACTAACTGAACGCCTCTATGATTCAGCTCATGGAGAATGTGCGAAAAGCCACATTAATGCGTTTGAACCAGCCTGCTTCTCTGCGTGACAGATTGCTTGATATCACTGAAGCGCATCTGAAGGCGATCGATTTCTATCTTCATTCCTTCATGCGGAAGATGGAAGCGATTCTCACCGAAGAACAAATGAACACGATGCGCAAATCGGAACAAGCCCTCTTGGATGCATTGGTAACCGAATTCAATAAATCCTCCGCATCCGGCGAGATTGGGCCTGTCGATGCGCGTGTCATCGCACGTGCTTACACGTCCTTGCTTATGATGGGACACGCACGTGATGGTGAAGGTAACAAAATGTTCCCCCGCGAAGATGAGGCTGCCAAACAAATTATAGATATTCTATGGCATGGATTGTTCCCGCCTGTATAATGATTTTGCCCACTTAGTGACGTCTACAATCAATTTAAGGTCCTAAGAGCCGAGCTTCCGGCAGCACAAAAAGGCACGGTCTCAGTAGGGAACGTGCCTGCTTCATTTACTACAGATTCTGTAGTTCAATATTGCCGACTTATAGACGGATATTCGCGCAGGATCAGGCTCAATTGTTTAATCTAAATGCACCCTGAACGCGTACATCAGGAAGCAAACGATTACAATCGAGAGCAGATATGCTATTCCAGGCCTACGGCTGTGCAAGATCATCATCGGGAACATCATAATATCGAACAAAATCGAGTAGAAAAGGTTCCAATTGTTTTGATATGTTATTCGGCCGGTATGAACCATTACCCATTCCATCGAAGCATAAATCGTAATCCATAAGGCAATATGACGAGATTTCTTCCAAAAACCGTTCTCGGGAAGTGTGCTTAGAAAAAGAAGGATGTTTAGAGGCATCGTAAGTACCGCGTAAACAACTACCGTTACCGTGTGATTGTACAAAAAATCAGGATGAAACTTCCACATCGTTTGATCTTTCGTCAAAAATTCATACAAAAATGCGCCTGAGGTCATATAAAGCATAGTTGAGTGATATCTCTTCCAATCGCTTCTCTTCGACCACCATAGGGCTGTTATTATACTTAGAATTGCTAAACCAGCATGCATACGTTTTCGCCTCAACCGCATTAGATTCCATTGTTTAATTCTACCCATTTGTGCTTCTCTTATGCTTCCCTACAGCTTAAAGAGGATGCCGGTCAAATTCGCTGCTTTCACATTACTTAAGTATTTCCACCTAAAAATCTAAAAGGCCCCAATTACTGGGACCCTTTATTTCTCAGGGAGTCAACTTTATTAAGGATTCTCATGGAGAAAGCTGTTGTCAAAGCAAGTCCTAATGCACCGAGCACCATTATTGTGAGGTCAAGCTTAGGCATACCACGCATGATCGTACCTCCTTTAAAATTTTATCCCAAATATAGGTTTTCCACATATTACAAACAGTATGTGGTTGGAAAACTGAAATATCGGATGCTCTCGTATAATTAGACCTTATTCTTTGTGTTAGTCGAGAGTGATACCTCTATTCTAAGTTTTGTAAAATGAGAAAATAAAGGTGGATCCTATATGGTCCGTCTCCACTTTAAGTTCAGCTTCATGCCTTCTCGCGATATCATAACAGATCGATAATCCTAGACCTGTGCCGTTCGCTTTGGTTGTCAGGAATGGACTGCCAAGTTGCTCAAGAATTTTCGCAGGAATACCTCCTGCCTCGTCCTTAACCATAAACCCTACATGATTTTGATCTTCAAACAATTCGACCGTCACACTAGAACCAACTACTGAAGCCTCAAGACCGTTCCTCACGAGATTAATGAGCACTTGCTGTATTTCTTTCGTATTTATCCAAAGGAGGGGAACCTGCTTCTCAATAAACATGATCTTCTTGCCCATCATCAGTGCATCTGCTTCCAATAATGGCAATACAGCATGAAAGATTTCCGATAAATCACGCTCTTCTCGATCAATGTAATTGTTCTTCTTAGACAGGGATAAGAAATTTCCGATAATTTCATTTGCCCGATCTAACTCACTGATAATTAACTCATAATATTTTTGGAAATTCACAAAATTATTTTGCTTCATAGTCAGCTGCAAAAAACCTCTCACTGTTGTAATTGGGTTCCTTACCTCGTGACTGATACTAGCGGCCATTTGTGCAACTAAACTTAGACGGTCCAGTCGTTCAACTTCATTGCGAAGCCGGGTATGTTCCTCAATTTTTTCACTGACTATCCTCTCAAGATGTTCTTTATTCAATCGGACTTCCCGCTCTTTCAGTACGAAGTGCGAGATATCTTCGGAAGTGGCTAGCACGCCTATCACTACTCCTGCTTCGTCATAAATTGGCGTAGTATTCCACACTGATATCGATTTATGACCATCTTCCCAGACAAACTCCAACACTTCATTTTCGACCTCTTCTTTTAACCTTGCTGTTCTTTGCATAGGCATTTCTTGAGCTTCGAGCTCAATCCCATCCCGAAATACATTTACCTTGGGAGGTACAATTGAAGAATGGGAAAAAACCTCGCCTGCTTGAATGCGCAGCATACGCGAAGCTTTTTTGTTATGTTTAATTTTGGTGCAATGTGGATCCGTTGCAATGGAGACTCCACCTGGCGAATGTTCAAAAAGAAACCAGTATTCATCCGGGATATAATTCATATAAGGCCCCTTTCAGAAGTCCTAGATTAAGTTACATCACTGTGCCACATGTATTAAATCAATTGCCCACCATGAAAAATTTTAGAATAAATTCGCGTTTAGGAACCTGTAACCTACTATAAGAATGCAGGTTTATATTCAAATTATTCATTTAATCACAGAATCCTGCTCTTTCATGAAAAGAGGAGCTGCATTTTTCGCAGCTTCTTCACTCTCGATACTTTTTTGTGAACATGTATTCTGAAAACCCACGTCCAGTAAGGGATTGCATTTGTCGAATGATGACAAGAACATAATGTCTTAAATGACAAGAACTCTATCTCATTACCCATCGGGCTTCTGTTACCCCTTTATCAAGATCCACACAAAAAATAACCATCGCCACATAAGCGAAGGTTATTTTTTGTGTGTGCTTGCGTATGACTATTTTCATGCGCAAACTCGGATAGAATGAAGTTAGATCCATCTTCCGTTTATTTTATTCTACTTCAGAAAACTTTACTGAAGTTAATTGCTCACTCAACTTCCAAAGTTGCTCCGCTAATATCGGGTCAACTGCCCAAGGCAGCACGCCCGATAGTTTTTGATTGAGTCCTTGGGTACCTTCCACTTCAATGACTTCAGCAATATCGACGTCCAAGCAGTACACCCCACCTTTATCTTCGAGTTGAGGACTTGTTGCACACCATACACTCGTAGCTGCTCCTTGCTCCGCCGTCTTCAATTCCCCAGAAGCAGCTGCTTTCTCCTCTTCAGACATATACCGGACTAAGTCGGTCATTATTCTGCCTGGGTGTACCGAAAATGCGCGGATACCATAAGCTTCTCCCCGTTTGTCCAAAGCGACGGCAAAGAGTGCATTCGCTGATTTCGACTGGCCGTATGCCTTCCATTTGTCGTATTCTCGCTTCTCGAAGTTTGGGTCATCAAAATCAACGCCACCGAAGCGTACGCCTGTGGAGGACACGGAAACAACCCGCGCTTTCCCGGCTTTCCTCAACGCTGGCCACAATCTTAACGTCAACTGAAAGTGACCTAAATGATTTGTTGCGAATTGAGATTCAAAGCCGCGAGAATCGCGTACGAGTGGCGGAGCCATGATCCCAGCGTTATTAATCAGAATATCCAACTGCCGGCCGGATGCCAGGAATCGGTTCGCAAATGCGTCGATCGAATCGGGATCGATTAAATCCAGTTCCTCCAGTTCAGCACGTGGAATTCCGATAATTGAAGCGCGAGCTTTCTCTGGCGTGCGGGCCGGGACAATAACTGTCGCTCCTGCTTCTGCTAAAGCTCTGGTCGTTTCAAGCCCGACACCGGAGTAACCGCCGGTTACAATAGCAATCATTCCAGTCAAATCTTGACCGACAAGGACTTCCCGCGCTGTTGTATCCCAACCAAAACCTGATAATATTGGTTTTTGTAATGTCTTTGTATAGTCTCTATTTTGATTCATTTCATTCGCCTCCTAGCTTTAGCTGCTTCATTAATTCATTAAAATGCTCAATTTTATAATTCACAACACTTAAAGATTCTTGAATTTCCTTCAACTGCAATTCGATATCTAGCTTATGTGCACAGAGTATACGATAACAATTTACATATTGTTTAGTAGTTGCCAAGGTCATATATTTCTCGATTTCCTTTAGTGGCATGCCAGTTCGCTTGAGATGCGTGATAAATAGTAACCGTTCAAGATGAACTGATCCATATTCCCGTCTACCGTGTTCATTCAACTTTGTCGGCGGCAGAAGTCCGAGTTTGCCATAATAACGAATCGTATCATAACTCAGATTCGTCTTTTGGGAAATTTCTGCGATTGAAAATGTATACTCCATTGTGGTCCTCCCTTCTAGTACATGTTAAATTGTTACGTTTCAATTCTATTTCGCATCTTAACTCATGGAGTAAACTCCATGTAAAGGTATAGAATCAATATTTCTCAAATTTAAATTCTATATACTAGAAAATTCTCCATTTCTCTGCCATGAAGATCGATGCCATTAACGACTTCTATAGCATTCGTTTAGACGAGACGTTAAAGTGCTATAACCCTTTCACCATCCAAACAAATTCATTTTGATGAAAAGCACTCCTCCACCACGCTAATCTACCCCTTACATTAATAAAAAAAGAGACCCACAGCAACGGGCCGCGAGTCTAAGTTATATATTTTAAAGGGGGTCTTGATTCTTAGTATAGGCTTAATTCATTAAGACAGAATGAAAATAATATTTCAATTTGATTACATCTTTAAACTAACGTTCCCCTTTAGCATAAGCCCGTGCCCGATATTCTTTACTCTATCGCCCACTCCACCTTTATCGCTCCTTGCAGACCGTTTCCTTCCACAACGAACCGATATTGGGCAGTCTTTTTTATTGTCACATTGTACTTTAGCCTACCATTGATGTTCTCTCGTGCTCCGATATTTTTACCATTTTCATCAAGAAGAGAATATCCGTAGCCGCCTCGTTCTGCATTCGTAATCTCCACTGAGTATGACAATGTCTCACCTTCTCGAACTACCACTGGAATCTCATGTTTTCCATTGAAATAGGTAAAGTTAGCTTCGAAAGATGTACTAGTTCTTTTATCGGTCCATCCATTCTTCACAGTTAAATCGATGTTGAGAACGACGACAAGCAGCAGCGGAAAAGCGATGGAAAAGGAGTATTTAACAGGTGATTTCAGCTTCGACCATTGTGTCCCAACATAAAAAATGAGAGCAGAGAAAGCACCTACAGTACCAGCAAATAACGTAAGCGCGTTGAACCCATTTACCATAAAAATGACATATCCTGCAATGACATATAGCAATGCTTTTCCTAATTTGTCCAACCTCGGTATGAGCCATGCGATAAGGTCAATCACTAAGGAACAGGCAATCCCATATAAATAGAAAAACTGCAAAAGTTTCAACTGAAAAATATCCTCAACAGTTTTATACATATCAAAACCTGTGTTCACGAACATGAATAAAATGAAAAGAAAAGTTGCAATGCCTGCTCCGGATAACTTGGAAAAAAGGTAAGGTATTATTCGATGTACGCGAAAAATGTCCTTCTTCATTTCTTCACCACACCAAGAACCATACCCAGTATATTATCTTTTGGGATTGTTCCAAAATGTCTGCTGTCCGCACTACGAAACCAATCGTCGCCAACGATAAAATAGTGCTCGTCAGGGACCTTTATCTCTTTCAAATTTGTTTCCTTGCTTTTTAAAATATCGTTAGCATTATCACTAAAATTATTACGAATGCTATCGGCTAAATCAGATTGATTTGCTGCCTCCTGCAATTTTTCAATGTTCATTCCAAGTCTGTGTGCTTGCCCGTAAAAGGTATCAAGTTTTCTTCTGTCTATATAAATCTGACCCTTATCAATGCGGATTTTCTCTCCAGGCAAGGCGATAATTCTTGAAATTTCATTCTCGCTCAAATTAATTTTGGAGTTATCCAACTTTGGATTTTTATAAAATACGATTTCCCCTCTTTGAATATCATTTGATTTGTAATACGTTTGATCGACTACAATATCGAAGCCATCGAACTCATGATGACCACGATCCATGTTATCATAACGGTGACTGTAAACATTCATACCTTCAACGGAGTTAATTATATTAATATCCTGTTTTGTTACATTATCTTTCAGCGGATCTACAGTGCAAGCTGTTAGTATAAAAGTAATTAACAAAAGAAATACACTTAATCTCATTTGCTCACCTCCAAAGTATCCTGTAATTATTATACTTCAAGAGGATATTTTATCTTCCATATTTTGTGAAAAATCAACAAACACTCGCATTGAATATAATTAATATCCTTTAGCGTAATATGTTAGCCTGTCAATCCTAATCGAAGAGTGCCCCCAACGCTAAACTCCCTGCTGACCGTTAGCACGGAAACAGCAGCCCATCGTAATGACAGGCTGCCGAGATTTCTTTATTCGACTATCGTTCCCCGTTAGCGCAATGATTGAGCTTCGAAAAATGATCATTTAAGGCATATTAGCACAGTAAATGCCCCTTCCTCATTTTGGCGATGTAAGTAATTTGTGCTGTGTGACCCGGCAAATGTCTAAATTGATGCAGAAGCATTTCGAGGGCAGTAGCTTGGTTATCAACTCCGCTATTCGTCAGTGGAGATAAGCTCAAATAAGGTTGTTCAAGTAAAAGTTCAGGTTTCGCTCTTATTTTTTCCAGAACCATAATGATGCGGTCAAAAGATTTCGAAATGAGCTCCAAAGCTTGAGCTTTCGACAGCTGGAGACCACGATCAAATTCCTTATCTCTGTCTCTTGTATCTGGAACATTAAAGAATGCAGTTTCAATTCGTTGATGTACTGTTCCCCAAATGTGTGCCACTAAATTGGCAATGCTGTTACTATCAGGGGTGGGCGTCCATAAGATATCTTCGTCTGACAGTTGTTCAATTACTTTCAATGTCGATATCTTTTCGGATATGTATTTCTTTAAGAGAAACTCTATAAGAATCGATGTGCTATCCACTAAACTCTTACCCTCCTATCGTTCAGGAAACGAAGTCGATCATCACGACCCGCTGTCCTGATGTCTTATTGAGCTATAGTTCCCCGTCAGCGTAACGTACTACCACACAGAAAGCCTTGTTCGCCCGTCAGTTTACTTCCTTATTTTAAGAAGAAGTAGATGGTTTTACCATAACACCCCAACCATCAGAATAACCACCATATTTTTTGGCCTCTTTATTAATCATCTTTTGAATTTCTACAATTGCATTCAACTCTAATGGCATCTCTTGTGAACATGTACATGTCCATTGATGGCCTTCAAAATCCTTTTCTAAAGAACACGCGAAATTTTTACCCATCATCATTTGTTTCACTTTTTCACCCGATATTTCATCTCTAATAGCGATTTGAAAATCGACATTATGCTTTTGGGCAAGATCAACTCCTGATTTTTCTAGGGAGTCTAAGTTCTGACGATCAGCACTATCATTAAAATAACTATCTTCTGACACGCTACTTTGACACCCCACTAATAGTGTTATTATGCAAACCGCAAAAATAAATCTTATCGTTTTGATCATAATTCTACCCTTCAACTTGTTCAACGTTATATTCTCATTATTCGGCTAAGACTACTATTTCACCTGCAATCGATTGACGAATACTGCCCATTGGTTCAATGAAAAAGGGAGCATTTGCCGGCCTGCGGCGATCTGCTCCCTGATTGCTCAACTATAGTTCCTCGTTAGTTTAGGGACTCATCATCTAACTCAAGTCAAAAGTTGACCATCCATTGTCTCTTATTCGATTTAGTAAGCCTAAATAAATTCGTGAACACTTACGAGAGTTTTGCTTAGAAATTCTCTCCCAAAGCGTTTTTTTATATGGAATTATTATCTTTATTTTTGGTTCACTAAAAAATTCAATTTGTAACATACAACGCCAAGCAACACATTTCGATTCAATTTCTTTTAAATCCGTTATATTAAAGTCATTAGATGAATTCACATAATTCACAAAATTTCTTCTGCACTCGATAAAATCAATAAAGTGTGTAACCCCTTCATCAATGTAGTATAGCCCCTGAGGTGTAATTTCTTTTATACTATTATAATGAACTTCTTTACCATTAAGGCGACAATAATCCACAGAACTCACTTCATCACCTCATTCCAAAATATCCATTGCAGATTACTCCCCAATGGCGGAACAGGCTACCGTTCATCACAGTAACCTGTTATTCGTTGAACTATCGTTCTGCGTTAGCGTAACGCTTGAAGTAATACACTAATTATTTCGATTTTGACGAAGTAAATATCTTAACATTGTCACTGTTAGAATAAGTGATGCAATTGCAATAACAAATAAACTAAATATCTCTACTATACTCTGAACTTGTAATCGTAAATTTAGGTGATCCAAAATTAGGAAACGTATTATTTTTAACACAATATAATAAATAGACCCAAAAATTAATATGGATGCTAACATTTTTACGAACTTATACATTATCAACACCCCTCAAAAACAACATTTTTACACTTTCTAAATTATCTTCTTTGGCTCCACTCACCAATATAGATCCAGTCATCATTTTGTATATAGTAGACAGTTCCTTATTGTAGGATGTTACTGATAAAACTTGTAATTTGTTATTACCAGCAGTACTTCTTAAATCATACCTTAAGATATCTCCTACACATATAACTTCACAAGCACGCCCTGCTATTTTCCAACGTCCTGCTCCTAAGTTATCAACACTTCCGACAATGAATGCCTCAATTCCATTTATCATTTGTAAGCCTCCAATATGGAAATGGGTGATAAATACTGCCTGGCACAGTAATCTGTTGCCCTAGATGCGTTGAACTAATGTTCTCCCCATAGCTCAATGGCACTGGTATTCAAGACAGACTGAATTTATCAAGTCATCTAGGGAACCAATCCTCTGTTCAACTGAATCTACATGATAAAAAGTACATGTGTTTCCGATTTCATTTAGTTCATTAGTCGAGGAGTATAAAAAGATTTTCTTTCCTGCTCCCAGAGCAATTCCTAACTCGACATGACTCCCTTTGCCTGCTGGGAGCATGACAATTACAACATCTGCAGCTAAAACCCCTGAAACTTCTTCTTGGCCAATTTTACGGAGTTTAGTGATGGAGTCTATATTCGAATGTATTGTCCAGTCGTAAGTATGTTGAAAACCACGTGCTTTCAAATTATCAGCGACATGACGCACGTTTTGTATGTTTTTGAGACTGGATGCTATATAAAACTTCATTTCGATCCCTCATTTCGGTCCTCAATACACACAGTTATATATTAACACATATTGGAAGTATCCTGCCCGTTAGCGTGGAAAAGGCAGCCGATCATGGCCGGCTGCCGCGGTGCCTTATTAAGCTATCGTTCTTACGATAGCTTAATAATCATAGTATTTTTTCGAGTTCAATTTCGTCATGGATCGGTATATCGTAATAACCCACTTTGGGGATTGCTGGCTTCAGTTTCCTAGCCTCGTCAACTGCGTTTTGATTTATAGTTTTTATTCGATACCCACGTCGTTGATAAAATTTTAACGCATCCACATTATCATTTGTTGTTATAAGCCAAATGCGATTTCTTCCCGATTGCTTTACCGTCTGTTCCACAGTAGAAAGTAATTTACTCCCAACACCTATGCCTTGTACAGTAGCATTAATACTCATTAACTCGCAATCATCTATACCTAGTCGGTATGGAGCTGCACCGACTCGTATATCATCGACCCAGGCTATGAATGCATCCAAGTCTTGAATATGATGCTTCTTCCCTTTGGTTATCATGGTTCCATCGCCCCACTGTAACCACTGTTCTTTCAGCCATTCCAAATCGTTTTCGCTCATAGAAGCAAGAATTTTAATTGCACCATTTTCACCCATTTTATCACCCCAATTCAGTATATAACAGAGAGAAATCGATTATGAACTATTCAATTATCCTGCCCTTTAGCTTAACACGACCAGGGAGCAGTTGCCGCGTGGCGATCTGCTCCCTAGTCATTACGCTATAGTTCGCCGTTAGTTCAATCATCAAGAATGCATTTTTCAATATCACATTTAATAATTCTAATAATTTCATCTTCAGAAGTAGCTTTTATAGAATATGCTTCTACATCCTCATAAAAATTATTGTGGGCTTCTTGAACAGTTTTTGCATATTCAAGAAAATAACTGTGATTTCCACCTTTAGTAAGCATATAGAATCCGTTTTTATGTTCGAAAACAATTTTTCCATTGATATTAACCTTCATGAAATTCAATTTCTGAAAAAACTCATTTATTTCTCTAATCACAATATCATTCATTAAACCACCCCTTCCTTTTAACTCTGCCGTTAATTGAGCAAAGGGCTGCCAAGCGGCACCCCCTTCTGTTATTAAGCTATAGTTCTTCGTTAGCTCAACGAAGCTATGTAATTATTTATTATTTCTCTGTGACTTCTCGGCATGTTCTCAGGAAGTTTTTCAATACCTATTTAAACTCCAAACTCATGGATTCTGCATCATTAATTTTCAAATTACCACTAAATTGTTTTGTCCAATAAGCTGTAACAACAACGTAAAATTCATCCCCATTGGGAGTTTTTATAAAATTTTCTCTTTCTGAGAAAACATCAATCAATTTAAGAATACTTACCTGGAGTCCTGTTTGTTCATAAACTTCTCTTTGAGCTGTCTCCACAGTAGACTCCCCCAACTCCATCATACCACCTGGTAGATGGAAAAGGCAGCCGATCAATGTGTGCCATTTACCGCTGCAGATGCTCTCAGCTCTCACTTTTGAAAATTTTCGTTATTGCAATAAACGAAAATAACCAAAAGGGGCAAGCCGAATATCAGCATTTCAGCGCCCTTTTTGGTTATTCATCTTGGGTTATTACTATACTATATTTTAGTTAGACCTTTTTTTATACGCGTATGCGGAGCCATTTTCGACCTGTTCCTTCCATTCCGGTGCTGCAATTCCCGCAACCTCATCTTGCAAAAGCGGATCTTTCGTAACCTTCATCCAATCACTAACTTTTAATCTGAGCTCTTCAAGAACGACCTCATACTCAGGTAAACCTACCAAATTACTCGTTTCCAACGGATCCTTCTCCAGATCATACAGCTCCTCTGGAACATTAGGGACATAATATTGTTCTCTTACGACAATCCCGGAGAGACTCCGGTGAATATCCAGCGGCAAATAAACGGACGGGCCATCCTCGAAATTTCGGATATATTTATACTTCTCAGTCCGTATACTCCTCATCGGGTGATACAGGTCATGCCACGTGAGCTCCGAGAAGAAATGATCCCGAGTCGGTACGTTTCTTGCATCCTGCTCCAAGATAGAAAGAAAGCTGCTGCCATCGGTGCCTTGCGGTGCGTCTGCTCCAGCGAATTCAAGAAGAGTCGGCATTAAATCTACATTACATAAGAGTTGATCAACAACCTTACCACCTTCAATACGATCAGGATAGTACATGACTAAGGCCGTTTCCAAACCTGCATCCATCAAAGTGCCTTTTGCTCTTGGGAATGCAATGCCATGATCGGTTGTATAAATAACCAGCGTATTTTTGCTTAGTCCCGTATCCTTCAACCCTCTTAGAATTTGCCCAATACTTTGATCCAGTACTTTCACCGATCCGTGTAGAAGCGCAAAATCCTCTCGGACTTGAGGTGTGTCAGGCAAATAAGGCGGAGGCACTACTTCCTCGACCGGATCTGCGATTGCTTCATATTCATCGAAATCCCGGTGTGTTTCAAAAAATCCGACGGATGCAAAGAAAGGTTGCATATCCTGACACGCTGCTTTTTCCTCTAAATATTGGACCACTCGCTTTGCCACATCAGGCCCTCTATCACCCGGAACCGGCAATACATGTTCGTATCCTAATTTATAGGTCGAGGAAGTGAGTCTGCTATCCGGTTCATCAATCGTTTCATGGCTGAAGCCGATTAATGCGGTTTCGTATCCGTGTTTGTGAAGCTCTTTGGGCAGCGTAGCCACATCAGGATTCATAGAAAACCCAAGGTGAGCCAAGCCAATCATCCCGTGGTTATGCGGGTACAATCCGGTAATGATACTTCCCCTACTAGGACTGCACTGAGGTGCCGGGCAAAAATATTGGTCGAAGCGCACGCCTTTTTTCGCCAGTTCATCCAAATTTGGCGTCTCTACCGTTTTACCGTAACAGCCTAAGTATCTGCCTGTATCATGTGAAATCATCAATAAAATATTCGGTTTTTCCATGATTACTCTCCTTCATGTGTTTTGTTTTTTGTGGGTCGTTATTCTTTTACTGCGCCCGATGTTAAACCCGAGATGATGCGCCGCTGGAATAGCAGGACCATGAGGACAATCGGTACGGTTACGACAATCGCAGCTGCTGAGATTTCTCCCCATGGGAAGGTGAACTCCCCCTGAAACATGGCAATACCGACGGGCACAGTCATCATACTTTCCTTCGTATTGATCGTTAACGAAAAGAAGAATTCGTGCCAAGCATCTACGAACACAATGATAGCAGTCGTGAAAAGTCCCGGAGACGCCAAGGGAAGCAGGATTCTCCAAAAGGTTTGCAGGATGGAGGCCCCGTCCACCTTAGCAGCTTCATCGAGCTCATAGGGAATTTTAGTGAAAAAGGATGTCATATACCAAATAGATAACGGCAGCGCAAAAGTCGTATAGGGGATAATTAAGCCTAAGTACGTGTTGCGTAAGCCCGTAGCTTGCATGAATAAAAATATAGGCGAGATGGTTGCTATTTGAGGAAACATGGATACCGCTAATAACAAGCCGAGAAACACGGATTTTCCGAAAAAATGAAGCCGAGCAATGGCATATGCGGCGAACGAAGCGATGCATAAACTAAACAGCATGCTCAATCCGGCAACAGCAAAGCTATTCAACAAAAATCGCCCAAACGGGTGATTGACAAAGACTCGAATATAGTTGTCTAACGTATAACCCGGTACAAATATATCGAAAGCATGTACACCATATAAAAACTGAGGCTGTTTCACAGAAGCGATAAAAACCCACAAAAATGGAAAAATAACGATACCTACAAAAACCATTAAGCCCGCGTAAAAAGGCAGGCCCGCTCTTCTAGTCATTTAGCTCTACCCCCCGCGTTTGCTAACTACGTCACCGCCCAATATTTTCACATAAATGGTACAGATGACAGCGATGCATATGAATACAATGACGGCCAGTGCGGATCCTGCACCAAAGTCTAACTCGGAAAACATCGTTTTGTAGGCATAAATGGATAACGACTCCGTAGCATTGGCCGGTCCGCCTCCGGTTAACACATAGATGAGGTCAAAGACACGGAACGCATCCAGCGTACGGAACATGAGCGCGACAAGGAACGTCGTTTTAAGGGAGGGTAACGTAATATGAACGAACTGCCCCCACTTATTCGCCCCGTCCATTTGTGCAGCTTCGTATAATGAGCTTGAGATCGTCTGAAGGCCTGCAAGCAGCAGTAAAGCAACGAAAGGTGCCGTTTTCCATGTATCAGCCAGTACAATAGAGAAAAGTGCTCCTTGTTTGGTGGAAAGCAGCGTACTCATATCCGAAATCACACCGATTTCGGCAAAAAATTTAGCTACGACGCCATTCTGTCCATCATAGAGGAAATGCCAGATCATCGCTGATATAGCGGTTGGTGTCGCCCATGGAATTAAGACAGCTGCCCGTACAAGTCCTCTCCCGCGGAACGACCGATTGATGAGAAGAGCAATCAGCAGGCCGAAAAGCATCTCCATCGATACCGCATATACAGTGAAAAGCGAAGTATTTCCAAGCGCATGCCAGAGCCGTGAATCTGTCATGAAACGTTTGTAATGTGCCAAGCCAACAAAGTTCGGCTTCATGAATGCGTCTTGAAGGGCATTGGTTAAACCAATGGGGTCATCAGGGCGTTGAAGCGCACCAGTTTCCTTAAGTTGTGCCAAACGATCGTGCAAATCGACCAGCTCTGCTTGAATCCGCTCTGCCTTTTGATTATTCAGATCTACGTATTTCAATTCATCCGGAACCGGCTTGAAATCAAACAAAAGCCTGTCAATTTGCTCATACTTGGCTTTTAGCTCTGGATCCGCCTCAAGTTCCTCTCTAATCTGGTTCACTTTCTGCTTTAGCGGCTCCAGCTGCGTATGTATTTCAGTACTTGCTTCGGCTTCTTTGTCGATCGTTCTTAGCAAAATGGGAAAGGTCTGCGTATACTTCTCCATATCTAGTGCATATGTGGTATGAATTTCACTTCGCGTTGGGTCATTCAAGCGGATATCGTATAAACTGATCCACACAGAGCGCAGCACAGGCCATATCGCGATTGCCGCTATCAATAAGGCAGCTGGCAAGATCAATACATAAGCAAGTCGGGCTTCTTTTGTTTTTTTACTGTTTTTGCTGCTGTTGAACATCCGGGTTCTCACCTGCCTTAGTCACATCGTGCGGTAACGAAAGGATAAGAAGGGGCCGACCTATACAGTAAGACCCCACTCTTCCGTGTGTGTTATTTCCCAACGGCTTGTTTAATTTGGGTTTCCAAATTGGCAAGCGTCTGTTCCGGCGTCTGCTCGCCCGCGATAGCCTTAGATACCTCTACTTGAATCACACCAGAGATTTTGGCGTATTGAGGTGTTATCGTACGCGGGATCGCACTTCCTAGACCATTGACGAAATCACGATTGGCAAATAACGGGCTTGCCTTTTGCACGTCGGCATCATCAAACAGGGGCAAATAGGTTGGCGTTTGCGTGCTGTTTACCGCAATGATCTTCTCCCCTTCGGCGCTGACAGCGAATTTCAAAAATTCCCATGCTTCCTTAGGATGCTTGGAATACTTGTTAATTGCAGCCAGCCATCCGCCTAGTGCAGCTGCAGATTTGGCATCACCCGCGGGCAGTGGAGCAATCCCTACGTTTCCTACTACTTTAGAAACCTTCGGATCGTTTGCCTGTGCATACAAGGCCGGCCAATGGCGGGCAAACACCGCACTGCCCTCAATGAAGGCATTTAAGGTTTCTTTTTCAGTGAACGTATTCAGGTTCGAGGGAACTGTAGGTGACTTGGCAATTTCAACAAGTTTTTTCAATCCTTTGAGCGTCTCCGGACTATTCACTGCTACATTACCTTTCTCATCAATAATTTTCCCGCCATATGCAGCTACAAGCTCGGTGAAGCCTACAGCTAAACCTTCATATTGCTTCCCCTGAGTGACAAAGCCATATTTCGTGCCGCCTTGACCTTTGAGCTGATCGGCCTGCTTTAACAAGTCGTCCCATGTTTTGGGCACTTCTTTCACGATATCTTTCCGGTAGTATAATAACCCTGCGTTATTATATCGAGGGAGCGCCCACTGCTGGCCGTTAAAATATCCCGCATCAATGCCGCCTTTTAAATATTTGCTCGTTTCAATTTTATCTTCTTGAATGAAGCGATCGAGCGGCAGTAGAAACCCTGCCTGTGCAAATTCCGCAGGCCACACGACGTCAAGATTGACTACATCCACCTCGGCAGATTTTCCACCCAATATCGTGACAAGCTGATCATGCATTTGCGAGGAATCATTCGGAAACTCTCGAACCTCTACCTCAATATTCGGGTGCTTCGCTTGGAATGCGGCGATCAGCTTCTTGGTGCCCTCTGTTTGATCAGCACCTTGGCTAAAAATGATTTTCACTTTTTCATTCGTAGGTGTTTGCGATTCTGCCGCTTTATTAGTTTCCTTCGGTTGATCTTTGGAGGAATCGGATTGATTGCCAGGTGTGCTGCTTCCGCAGGCGCTAATGGCCACACTGAGCGACAATAAAAGAACCGTATTCGTTACTTTTTTCAACATATTTATAACCTCCTAATGAATAAGTTACTTGCCTTCCAAATCTCTGAAAAGCTTTTCAGAAAATGCTGAGATTCAGTTCAAACTGAATCCCCAACCTGAAAATCATGATTTACTTCTTTAAATCACATACGGTTTCCCGTTCTACAATCCAATGTGCCATATAGGTTCTCAGCTCTTCCAAGGACTCTCCATTAATTAAACGATCCAGCTTACGGATAACGAATTGTCCCATTTCATGCAGAGGCTGAGCAACAGCCGTCAATTTCGGAAAAGACATCCCGGCTATCCTGGTGTTATCAAACCCGATAACCGATATGTCGTCAGGCACTTTGATTTTGTTTTCATGCAGATAAGAGATACACCCGATAGCACGCTCATCACTAGTTGCGAATACAGCGGTCATTCCTGGAAATTTCTTATGTAATCTCTTCATAGCCTCGTACCCGTCATTAAAATGATAGTTTCCATGCTCAATACATTTCTCCGGATCAAGATCAATGCCATGTGCCCGCAAGGCCCTGAGAAATCCTTGAATCCTTGGAAGTCCTGAGATTGGATCCAGCATTGAACCGCTGATCATGCCAATCTGACGGTGCCCTCTGCGGATCAGATATTCAGCTGCATCAAATGCCGCCAGCTCATCGTTGACCTTCACGGAAGGTATCTCATACTCCAAGCTATGGGTAGCCGCCAGAACAATCGGTACACCTAGTTGCTTGAACATCTCATAGCTGTCTGGATAGACCGGCTCACTGGTTAAGACGATACCGTCGATCTGTTTCTCGCTTAATACCTTGAAGCTGGAGTTCTTCCGATCCTGATTATTATCGGTGTTGCAGATAATCAAATTATTGCCGCTCTGATGCGCGGCATCTTCCATCCCTTTGATTAGCTCAGCATAAAACAAATTGGAGATATCAGGAATCAGGACACCTAAAGTCTGAGTACGCTTGTGAATTAATCCGCGAGCCAAGGCATTTGGTGTGTAATTCAATTGTTTGATCGCATCCAGAATGTTATCGCGCTTGTCTTTCGCCACAATATCAGGATTATTTAAAACTCTGGAAACAGTACTTATAGAGACGTTCGCCATTCTGGCTACATCTTTAATCGTTGATTTCATCTCATTCACCTGTCAAATAAGTCATGAAAAGCTTTTCATTCATCATATCAAAGCTATCCGGATTGTTCCACAACTTATTTCAAGCCAAAATACAAAATCAACTCTTATACCTAGTATTATACTTGGAATAATAAGATTTTCAATAGATTTATTATTAATCATCTTTTATGAGAAAAAAACTATCCTCTTGAGGATAGTTTTTCACTGAATTCATGCAAAAGATGCGGGCAGCGCATCCAAATTCCTTTGAATCTGCTCAAATGTGTATTTGTTTGTTTCCATTTTCCTGCGTTAATCGTTCGTAGTAAAGCGCGCTGCGATTTACCTGCCTCCTGATGCCTCTTCGCTTCGATCGGTTGCTAGTGGAGGATCGATCGATAACGCTGTAATTTCATTCCGCCATTCCTTCGTGAAGTCCAGATCCACCGCAGCCAGAGATGGCTCTAACTGTTCCACGCTGCGTGCACCTATAATCGGCGACGTAATCGCCGGGTTGCTAAGAACCCAAGCAACAGCCAATGTAGCAGGATGAACACCCTTCTCACGGGAATAGACTGCGAATCTATCAGCAATATCATAATAAGTATCGTCACCGTAACGCTTCGTATAGTTGCTCTGTTCCACAAGCCTGCCGGAAGATGGCCTTTTGCCTATTCCGTACTTTCCTGTCAACAGTCCCCCGCCAAGCGGGCTGTAACTGATAACCCCAAGCTTCTCGGCTTCCGCCAACGGCAAAATCTCGACTTCGGCTTGCCGCTTGACGAGATTGTACATAGGCTGAATCAGTTCAAAGCCCGCCAACCCTTCTTTGGCTGAAATGCCGAGCGCCTTCGCAATCTGCCAAGCAGCCCAATTACTGACGGCGGGATACAAGATTTTCCCTTGACGGCGCAAGTCGTCCAAAGCTCGCACAGTTTCCTCGATCGAGGTCAGCGAATCAAATCGGTGAATGAAATAAAATTCAATGCGGTCCGTACGGAGCCGCTTCAAGCTTTGTTCTACCGATAGGAACAAATGTCTCCGCGAAGCTCCGCGTGCATTGGGGTCGGTGCCGAACGGGAAGCCCACCTTGGACGTAAGAACCAACTCGTCACGCTTACCTTCGATGAGCTCCCCCAAGATTTGCTCTGCCGCCCCGCCGCTGTAGACGTCGGCCGTATCGAAGAAGTTAATGCCTTTATCCAAACAGCGGTGGAACAATTGTTTGGAGGTTTCCCTGTCAGCGTTGCCGCCAAAGGACATCGTTCCGAAGCAAAGTTCCGAAACTTGTATACCCGTTTTTCCAACCGTTTTATACCTCATCTAATCCGCTTGCCTCCTTCGTGCTAATTCGTATGTTCAATGCTTTTCCTGTACTGCGCTGCAGGGTGATCAGCCGGGAGCGAGCGGTTTCCCGCTCCGAACAGCTTCTCCCTCAGTGTACCCTGTTCATACTCGGATTGGTAGACGCCCCGGCGCTGCAGCTCGGGTACGACTTGATCAACAAATTCTCGCAAGCTCCCTGGCGTAATCAGATGCGCGAGATTAAAACCGTCCAGTCCCGTCTCCTCGACCTGCTCTTGCATGTAATCGGCGATTTGACCTGGCGTTCCCACGAGCAACCGCCCTTGCCGGTTATCCAACGTCCCGATACGTTCCATTACTTCCTTAACGGTAAGACGATTCTGGACATGCTTGGTAAATTGGGCAGCCCGACTCTGGCCATGGTCCGTCGCTCTGTATGCCAAATATGAATCAGGATCATAGGCGGATAAGTCATATCCGCTAGAACCGCCGAATTGTGCAAGAGCCGCTTCCGGGCTCCACAAGCCGGCGTATTCCTGCAGCTTCGCTTCGGCTTCCTCCTGTGTGTCTCCGACGATGACGTTCAAACCGGTAAACATTTTGATACGCTGCGGATCCCTGCCTAGTTGCTCTGTTTGGTTCCTTATGTCTTGAATGTTGGCTTTAAGCGATTCCTTTGAGTTGCCGCCTACAAAAACGCATTCCGCATGCTTAGCTGCGAACGCCCGCCCTCTTTCTGAGCTTCCCGCTTGATAAAGCACAGGGGTACGCTGCAAGGAGGGCTCGCTTAGATGAGGCCCCGGTACACGAAAGAACCGGCCTTCGTGATTAATAAGGTGTACCTTGCCAGGTTCCGAGTATACGCCCCGTTCCGTATCTCGCACCACTGCGTCATCTTCCCAGCTGCCTTCCCACAGCTTATAGGCGACTTCCAGAAATTCATCGGCCAACTCATACCGGTCGTCGTGCATAATCATTTTATCCAGACCGTGATTCAAAGCTGCATTCGGCAGATAGGAAGTCACGATATTCCAAGCGATCCTGCCACGAGTCAGATGATCGAGTGTAGTGAATCGTCTGGCATGTGCATATGGATGCTCATACGTTGTCGTCACCGTTACGGCAAAGCTCAGATTCTCCGTGACACTCGCCATCGCCGGAACAATGAGTGCCGGATCGTTTAACGGCACTTGAACGGCATCTCTGATCGCCGGATCGCGGCTCGTCTTATAAACATCATAGATGCCGACGACATCTGCAAGAAACAGCGCGTCAAACTTTCCGCGTTCAAGCAGACGGGCCATCTCCGCCCAGTATGCCAAGTCCGTATAGCGATGTCTTTCATTGTCCGGATGTTTCCATAACCCGTGTGAATTGTGCATCGCGCTGTTCATATCGAATGCGTTCATAATGATTCGCTTTCCCATAGCCCGCGGTTTCCCTCCTTGCTCCGTCACCATTATATTTTGTATTCATGGTAAACCCCATGAAGAAACCACTTTCCGACGTGATGCAGTTTTAGTCGAGCCGGATCGTGCAGCGTATGAATGCGAATGTTGCGCCAATGGCGGTCGTAATTATATTTGCGATCCATGGAAGAAGTACCCGCAACTTCGAAAAGTGCGTTGGTGATCTCGATCGCGGTTTCCGTTATGAGCCATTTGGCTGAATCAACCGTCAATGCAGCCCGGCCGGCGGTTTCCGTATTCAACACCTCGCGCGCATGATCGATTGCATCCGCGGCCCGGTCCAGCAAGGCTTCCGCCGCTTGAAGGCGAATGCCGAGCTCGCCAAACCGGCGGATGAGGTCAGGTTCCTCGCTTGCGCGCGCCAAGCCGCTCCCGTAAGTCGGACGCGTATGATCGCGAACGAAAGAGGCTGCGTCCTCCAAAGCTGCCTGCGCAATCCCGATGTCAATCGCGGCATGCATGATCTGCCCGAATGGAGAGAAATATTGGGGACCCTCGAATATTTGGTAGTGGGGCAGCAAATAGTTGTCCGGCACTCTCACATTGCGAAGCACAACACTGCCGCTCGCCGTCGTCCGCTGGCCGATCCCGGACCAATCGTCAAGCACAGTAACTCCTGGCGCATGTCTCGGGACGAAAGCGGTCATCCTTTGTTCGTCCTCATTTAGTGCAGTAACAGGAATCCAGTGCGAATAGAGCGCCCCCGTCGAATAATACTTATTGCCGTTTAATTCGAAGCCATCCTCTCCTTCCCGTTTGCGAATGGTTGTCGCAATCTTTCTGGCCCCCTTGCTGCTGCGTTCCGCTAAACCGTTCCCAAACTGGGCGCCATTCAAAACCTCTCGAAAGAAAAAGTTTTTCTGCTCCTCACTTCCAATCAACTCTATCGTTTTCACAAAAAAGTGGTGGTTTTGCGGAATTTGACCAATGGAGCCGTCTGCGTGTGAAATGATTTTAAAGATATCCACGAGCGTTCGGGTGGATACACCCGGTCCGCCATACGCCTTCGGCACGACGAGTCCAAGCAAGCCAAGCTCCGCCAAACGCTGCACCTCTTGCAGAGGCAGCTTGCGTCCGCGGTCCCGAGCTGAGGCTCCGGGCCGGATTTCCTCCGCGAACAAGCGTGCCGCAGCCAATGCATCCTCGTCGCCTTGAAGCAAGTGAGCCGGGCGTCTCTCATCGAAAAAGGAGCGCGGCAGATCGCGCTCCGCAAATTGCGAAAGCGGCTCCCTCTGTGGAGGCTCCACTTCTCCGTTATCTGCTAGTAATTGCGCGTTATGTATGGTTGTCAAAGCCAGCGTTTCATCCAGAGAGAACTCGCCTTTCAGACTTCCATTCTCTTGCATCTCCTTCTTGAGATTAACGAGCCTGCTCCACTTATCGTCCGTAACGCTTATTCCGAACTGCAGATGCAGCCGCTCGGAGAAAATAAAAGGGATCGCATTCTCGGACACGCCAAGCTGCCTAGCTGCGAAACGATGCGCTTCGGTGCGATTCTCGACTGCCCAGACAGAGGCCAAGGATAAATGGGCGAGCAAGCGCTCGACCTCCTGAGGACGCTCTCGAATCCATCCTGCTGAGACAGTCAGAACGGACAGTTCAGCAGAATGGGAGAAGAAGCCTTCCAGCTCACGAATCCCCAGCAATTGTCGAGACTCTGCGGATAGGATCTCATCGGTATATACGGCAGCCACTTCTTTGTTCAGCAGAGCAGTGAGATCTCTCCTCCCGGCGGGGAGTCCGTCCGATGCACGGTCGTGATGAATTTCCACCCACTTCGGACCTCCTGTCGGGATTCCCGCCTTATGCAGCGCAACGTTTACAGTCTTTGCCGCATCGAGTGTCCGAATGCTGTTATCTGGGTTATGGTTCACAGCAATCCCTAGTTTGACCCCCTTTAAATCGGCTATTGTTCGCAGCGGCGATGCCGAAGGCACGAGAATGACATGGCGCCGTTCCTGAAGCTGAAGTCCGATCATGCGGATGTCATCGCCTAAGGCGAACCTCTGAAGCACAACCGCCGCTTGCTCCATTCGGAGATCATATGCGTTCTCTGCCTCCAACTTTAGGCGAAGACTGCCGGATCCAGAGTCCCGCAGGACCGGGATGCCTCTTCGCCGCAAATCGAATGGCAGCTCTCCTAGCGCATAGGCAAGCTCAATGGCACTCGGAACGGCAGGCGCCGCCTGGCGTATAGCATCTATATTTATTGACATACTTATCCTCCTATTAGGTCAAAGTAGGCTGTTTACGGTAGACGGCGCCCGGATGATCTTCAGGCAATCTCTGAACGCCGGACCCAAACAAACGTTCACGAAGCGTCGATTCCTCATATTCTTCCCGAAACAATCCTCTGCGCTGCAGTTCAGGAATGACAAGCTCCACAAAATCCCGTAGTGTGTCCGGCGAGACGATCTGCGTGACGTTAAACCCGTCGATCCCCGTCTCTTCTATCCAGAATTGCATCTTATCGGCTACCTCTTCCGGCGTCCCGACGACGAACAGTCCCCGTCCGCCAAACGTCCCTAACGTTTCCATGACTTCACGGACTTTCTTCGGACGCGGGCTATCCTTCGTGAATTGTGCGGCAGCCGTCTGCCCATGATCCGTTTCTGTGTAAGCCAGTACGTCTTCCGGGTCGTACGCAGATAAATCGAAACCGCTTCCCCCGCCGTAATGAGCCAGCACGCCTTCCAAACTATACAGCTTTTGAAAGCTTTCGAACTTCGTCCACGCTTCCTCTTGTGTACGTCCTACAATAGCCAGTAAACCGGTCATCAGTTTAATATGTTCCGGGTTACGGCCAAAGGCCGCTGCTTGTGCACGAATATCCTGGGCATACCGTTTCAGCGCCTGAATGTTCCCCCCGCCAAGAAAGACGGCTTCCGCATGCTTCGCTGCAAACGTGCGACCGCGAGATGAGCTGCCCGCCTGATAAATAACGGGCGTCCGCTGGATGGAAGGTTCGCTTAAGTGCGGTCCGGGAACTTTAAAAAATTTGCCTTCATGATTAATGAGATGCACTTTGTCCGGGTCCGTGTAGACGCCGTTTTCGACATCACGAATGACCGCATCATCTTCCCAGCTGCCTTCCCAAAGCTTATAGGAAACATCCAAATACTCCTCCGCAATCTCGTAACGGTCATCATGTTTGATCATCTGATCCAAACCGAAATTACGGGCAGCGCTAGGCAAGTAAGAAGTCACGACGTTCCAAGCGATTCTGCCCTTCGTTAAGTGATCTAGCGTCGACATCCGTCTCGCATGACCGAATGGCTTCTCGTAGGTTGTAGAAAAGGTGACAGCGAAGGCCAGATGCTTGGTGGCAAGCGCCATTGGCGGGATGACAAGGAACGGGTCGTTGCAAGGAATTTGCACGGCCTCACGAATCGCCGTCTCCGGTCCTTGTTTATAGACATCGTATACCCCGACGACATCAGCCAAAAATAAGGCGTCAAACTTCCCTCGTTCCAGCAATTCCGCCAGCTCCGTCCAATAACGGATATCTGTGTAGCGATGCCGGTTGCTATCGGGATGCCGCCATAAGCCGTGCGCAATATGCCCGACGCAGTTCATTTCGAAGGCATTCAGGTGGATTTTCTTAGGCATGCTGATTCCCCCTTGCTTACAATCGTTTATCCAATTTGCGTACAATATAATTTCCTGTGAATTGAAAAACCTGTACAAACAACACCATAATGACGATCGTAACGAACATCACATCGGTTTGATACCGGTAATATCCGTAGCGGATGGCGAAGTCACCGATCCCCCCGCCACCGACAAGTCCTGCAACCGTTGAATAGGAAAGGAAGCTCACGGTGACAATCGTAACGGCGTTCGCAATACCGGAACGGGCTTCCGTGTATAAAACCTTCCAAACGATCTGGAATTTGTTTGCCCCCATCGACTCAGCTGCTTCAACCACACCTCGATTGACATCGAGCAAAATTTGCTCAATAAATCTGGCAAAATAGGGTACAGCATTAATAATCATTGGCACGGTGGCTGCTGTGGTGCCAAGCGCCGTACCGACGACAAGCCGAGTAAACGGAATGATGGCGATCATTAGAATAAGAAAAGGAAACGAACGTATCAGGTTAACGAATCCGTTAAGAATGAGGTAGAATTTCGGCCATTTCAGGAAGGAATCCGGCCGAGTCAGGAACAAAATCGTCCCAAGCGGCGTGCCGATGGCGACGGCAATTGGAATGGTCAAAATCAGCATGTAAAGCGTCTCAAGCAACGCTTGAATAAGCTCAGGCCAAGCAGTCGCGATGTTATCAAACATAGTGGGCCTCCAGTTCCCTTTCCAACGAAATCTCGTTGTTGAACAAATACTGTGCGATGTTGGATTGCGGCACGATATTTTTCTCGCTCAAATCAAATTTCTCCACAATTTTCCCATGCTCCATGACCGCCACTTTACTGCAAATTGCTTTCACAACGTTCATCTCATGCGTGACGATGACGATAGTAATGCCGAGCTTGCGGTTAATTTCCTTCAGCGCTGCCAAAATGCTGCCTGTCGTCTGCGGATCGACGGAAGAAGTCGGCTCGTCGCACAACAAAATCTTCGGATTGTTAGCCAGCGCTCTCGCGATCGCGACCCGTTGCTTCTGCCCTCCGCTCAGCTTGGCCGGGTACGCCTTGGCCTTGTCGGATAAGCCGACGGTTTCGAGGCAGCTCTCGATGCGTTTCTGCCGTTCGGCCTTTGGCACCTTGGCAATTTCAAGCGGGAAGCTCACATTGTCATACACAGTCAGATTGTTAAGCAAATTGAAATGCTGAAAGATCATGCCGATCGAAAGCCTTTTCTTTCGCAGCTCCCGCAGCGTCAGCTTCGTCAATTCCTCGCCGTCGACAAGGACACTGCCTTCGTCCGGCCGCTCCAGCAGGTTAATCGTTCGCAGCAGCGTCGATTTGCCCGCTCCGCTGAACCCGATCAATCCATAAATATCGCCTTGCTCAATTTGGAGTGAAGCGGAGGATACCGCATGTAGCGGTCCTCCGGCCGTTGTGAACGTTTTGCTTATATTTTGCAGGGTGATCATGACACGCACTCCCCTTCGTTATTTGTTCAAACCATCCAATAATTCAATGGCGTCTCCGTATTTTTCCTTATAAAAATCTTTGACAGCCTGGCTCTCATAAGCTTTTTGCAGCGCTTTGACTTTAGGAGTGCCTATCAGCTTGTTATTCACTGCCACAATGCCTTTATAAGGCAGGTCTTTCCCCGTCTCCAATGCCAGAGCGTCCTGTTTCGGTTTATAACCAATCTGAACCGCGGTACCGGCAAACAGGAAGCCTACATCTACGTCGTCTAGCGTCCTCTGCAGCATCAATTGATCGACTTCCTTAAATTTATACTTATGGGGATTATCCGTAATATCTTTAAGCGTCGCATGAATGACATCCACGCCGTCTTTCAATTTCAAGAGCCCCAGATCGCGAAGCATGAATAGCGCACGTCCGTTGTTGGCAGGATCGACGGGAATACCGATAAGGGCGCCGTCTGGAACCTCTTTGAAAGACTTGTATTTCTTCGAGTACAAGCCTGAAGGGGTGAAGGTTGTGTAAAAAGCTCTCGAGACGTTCTTGAGACCTTGGTCTTTCACGAATTGATCAAAATACGCCTCATGCTGGAACGAATTCGTATCGGCTTGGCCGTCGTTAACAATTTTATTAGGTTGAATAATGTCATTCACGATAACGTGGTCAAGCGTATAGCCGTCCTTCGCTAATTCGGCTTTTAAAATTTTGACAATCTCGCCGTTGAACCCGGCATCACTCATGACATGGTGAATCACTTTATCCTCTGGATTCGCTGTTGCAGCAGCTTTCGAGCCTGCATCAGGCTGAGCCGCAGTGTTCGTGCCGGCCGTGTCCGTCTTCGAGCAAGCTGCAAGAAGGAACGTGAGGGCAAGGATAACGAACATTGTGGTGAGTAGGCTTAGTTTTTTCATCTTGTTTTTACCACTCCTTTGATCTGAAATTTGTATGTTGAAAAAGAGACTAGGACTGCGGCATCAGCCGAACGTCGTTGTCCACAGTTGTCTGGTCGGTGCTCAAGGGTACACCTATTCCGGTTTGCCATGCGAATGGCGGGCGCGTCCCGTTAACAGCGTAATCGCCGACAATTCGTTCTTTATAAATCAAGGGATTATGTGAAGCGATCGTCCGGGCGTTCCGCCAATAACGATCAAGCCCCTTCGATCGAGCTGTGGCCGAGGCGCCAAGCGCATCGAAAATGGCTGCCGTGGCCTCAAGTGTCAGCTTCGCGACGACCGTCTGCGCTTGAGCCACTTCCACCTCCGCTTCGACGTTCGCATGATCGGCGTACCCGGTATCATCCAACGACTGAGCATCGCATGCTCGCTGCACGGCCTCAGCCGCCTTCAGTACGATCGCGCCAACAGCGTACGCCTGACTGTGCACGCGCCCCGCAACTTGCAGCACCTGTGGATCATCGCCTGCCCTGGCCGCTGATGCGTGCGAATATGTTCTCCGCCGTTCGGCGACCGCTGCCGCAACATCCCTTGCCGCCGCCCTCGCTATGCCTGCCAGTGTGGAAAGATGAACCATTTGAGCGAAGGCCGTGCCGTACTTCGTATATGTTTCCCGGGGAAATACATCCTCTCTCTCGACCGGTGTATTCACGAACCTCGTCGTGCCGCTGCCGGTCAGCGTTTGTCCGAAGCCTGCCCAATCATCGACGATGTCGACCCCTTCCGCTGCTGCCGGCACCATGGCCGACACAATGTCGTCTTCACCAAACGTCGCACTTACGACGATCCAATCGGCATAAAGTGTTCCCGTGGAATAAAATTTGGTTCCGTTCAAAAGCAAGCGATCCTCTGTCTCGGATAAGGTGGTTGCGTAGCTGCCCACCTTGTTATCTCCGGTCTCTGTTAAGGCATTCCCAACGATCGCACCGTTCGCGATGCGTCTTAACCATCGCTGCTTTCGTTCTCCATCCGGCAAGTGCAATATCCTTTCCACGAACCCGAAATGAATCCGCAGCGCTTGCGTCACATTGGAATCCGCTTCTGACAATTCAATCAGCAGATTAAACAATTCCGGAAGCTTAGCACCGAACCCGCCTTCCTCCTGCGATAAGCGGAGTGTCCCGAATCCACATTCCCTTAGCCACCCAATTTCTTCAAAAAGAAGTTTACGGTCCAGCTCCCGATGAACAGCCCCTTCGCGAATTCGTTGAAAGGCCGGCCGGAAATGCTGAGCCAGACTCGTATAGTTATCCGATGGGCCGCTGCCCCACAATCCTTCGGTAATTCCCATACTGCTCCTCCTTATTCCTGACCTTTGCGGTACCTGAAGCATTCAAGAGGATGCAAGTGACCGGTTCTCCGCAATAGGCAAAATATCATTTGCCACCATCTCGCCGAATGGACTTACGAACGCATACTTTTCTTTCGGTGCTTCTCTGTTACTAAGCGGAAGCTTCGGAAATAGCAGTTCTTCGACCCGGAAGGCTTCTTCCAAGTGAGGATATCCGGACATAATGAACGTTTCAATGCCCAGCTCGCGATACTCCAACATGCGCTCGGCAACGGTATCAGGATCACCGACCAATGCCGTTCCTGCTCCCCCTCTGACGAGACCGACACCCGCCCAGAGATTAGGGCTGATTTCCAGCTTACTGCGATCTCCTCGATGAAGCTCTGACATCCGCCGTTGTCCGACAGAATCCATTTTTGCGAAAGCCGCTTGCGCTTTGGCAATTGTTGCGTCATCCAAGTTGGAAATTAAGCGGTCTGCGGCAGCCCAAGCTTCTGCTTCCGTTTCCCGAACAATGACATGAAGCCTTATCCCGAAGCGAACTTTCCTTCCTTGCTTCGCAGCAAGTTCTCGAACAGTCTCCACCTTCTCTTTGACTTGTTGGGGAGTCTCTCCCCATGTTAGATAGACATCAACATGATCCGCAGCGATTTGTTGAGCAATCGGCGATGAGCCTCCAAAATAAAGCGGCGGATACGGCGCTTGAACCGGCGGATATAAGATTTTCGCCTGCTCTACCGTGATATGATCCCCATCAAAGTTAACTTGCTGTCCCTGCATAAGCTTTCTCCAGATCGTCAAGTATTCGTCGGTAAGCTCATAGCGAGTATCATGGTCAAGCAAAAGCCCATCTCCTCTTGACTCTGAGGTATCTCCGCCGGAGACGATATTAATAAGCAATCTTCCTTGGGACAGCCTGTCGAAAGTGGCCGCCATCCTGGCCGATAGCGTCGGTGACATAAGTCCTGGCCGCAGGGCTACGAGAAACTTTAACCGCTTAGTAGCCGGGATTAGCGCTGAAGCTGTTACCCAAGCATCCTCGCACGATCTTCCGGTTGGCAGCAAAACACCGCTGAATCCAAGCGTATCAGCCGCCTTGGCAATCTGGGTGGCATAATCCAAATCCACCTCTCTCGCTCCCTCACCTGTTCCCAAATAGCGTCCATCTCCATGTGTCGGTATAAACCAAAAAACTTCCATTTTCGAATCCATCCTTTCTTATAAATAAAAAGGAGACCTATAGCCCCATAAGGCAAAAGGTCTCCGGTTGTCCGGCTGACGGTTAGGCATACATTAACTTCCGTTTACAGCTCCCCGCTTCGCGGAATCTTTAATCAGCTGCCAAATCGGAGCGGTCAAACTTTCTTTGTCGTGCGTCAAATACTGATTGGCAAATCCCCGCACAGGGTCGCCTGCATAAAATCGCTCATACAGCTCATGTCTGGATCCAAGCGGGCTTCCCACCAAATCCCATGCGAGTTTGAACAATTGAACCTTTTTCTCGGCGCTGACAGTCGCTCCCTCAAAATATTCGCTCATTAGCTCAGAAATTGTGCCATAGAAATCTTCGATACTGGAGGGTACTTGAACAAATCCGCCTCCGCCAATCTGTTGTAAGATTTCAACAGCACGTGGATAGAACCTTGTTCCAATATTTCTGGCTGTGTTTATGTAAGACAACTCCGGAACCAGCACACCGTTCTCATCGAATTTGGCTTGCGTTTCTGAGGCAATGACAAGCGCTTTAATCGTATCGATTTGCGTTAACAATTCTCCTAGCTTTTCTTGTATGTGGAGAAATCCGCCTACACCAATCGCTTCTGCAACTGCAAACGTTACACCCGTAATAAATTCAAGCTTCGCGATATAACGCACGACATTTTGATGAAAAGCCAGTGCGTTTGCCGTCGTGTTCGCCCTTAATGCCATCACCTTTTCGGCGTCACCAAACATGAGCACTCGTTCCCACGGGATCAAGACATCGTCGAAGAACAGAACGGCATCCATCTCGTCATATCTGGCGCTGAGCGGATAATCATGCGCTTTATCGCTCGCATAAGACTGCCGGCAAACGATATGAAGACCTGCAGAATTCGCGGGCACAATGAGGACATGGGCATGCTCGCGATGAGCTTGTTCCAATTTGAGGAAAGAGAAAATAACGAAGTCATGCGTATACGGAGCACCCGTCGCAATCATCTTGGCTCCTCTGACGACAATGCCCTCGCTAGTCTCCTTAATCACATGCAGGAAACGCGATGCGATTCGGCTATCGTCTAATCCGCTCGATCTGTCGATCTGAGGATCAATAATGGCTGTCGTCAAAAATAGATCGTTGTCTCTGGCCGTTTCATAGTAGGCTGTAATTTTTTGCGTAAATCCAGGCTCCAATCGATCCAGCTGGTTGCGCGCAGCATACCAGCCGGTTATGAAGGAACGGGCATAATCAGAGAGCCTGCTCATCATACCATTGCATGCTTTGGACCAAAAGGCGAAGGATTGACTTCTCTGCGCGAGTTGTTCCGATGTATAAGGAACAAGAAAGGAACTATGAACGTAAGCATCCCTCCCCTTGATCCGATAACCTGCCTGATCTCGAAGTTGGGGATCGTCAAGTGAATCAAATAGACTGCGTATCGTCAGTAATGTTCCGCGAAAAGCCGGGTGCGTGTCGAGCTGGGTGACTTTACTGCCATTTAGCCATACCGTTCGACCATCTTGTAAACTTTTAATAAATCTTTCGCCTCTCACGTGCTCACTCCTACCTTCGCTGAATTTCAATAATTCCGATGAATTAACTCAGGTATTGGTTTAATCTTATCCATTGGGCAAAGCGGGGTCAACATACAAAAAGAAGTAGAATGAAGCTTTTCGGACAAATTGGATGTGATTGACCAGTTATTTCAGCATAACAAACAAAATTCATTCAATTGTGTACTTTTAAGCTCATCGCTTGATAAAAGCCTATTGAAGCTATTCTGCTTAACTGAATGGCCATATAATTGGGAGAATACATCATCCCTTGTTTGAACCAACTCAGGACAATCCCAACGATCCAGATAGCCATGCTTCCCAATAAAATATCCAATGGAATAGGCTGCTTCTGATCCATTCGATTGCTGTCGATCCGCTGACCTATCGTATGCTGGACCGCTTCCATCATGCGATCGCCAAAGCGCGAATCCGGCAAATGAAATAACAGCACGCGATACATGTGTGCATGCACGGACATGTGCTCGAACAGCAGCAGGAAGTAGGGATCGGGAACTTCGTGATGCGGCTTATAGCCCAGTATTTGCGATTTATTGCTTTCGTACAAATCTGAAATTTCAGCAAGCTTATCTTTCATGATTTGTTCAAGCAGATCGTACTTGTCTTGAAAATGAGTATAAAAGGTGGATCGGCTAACATCCGCAGCATCTGTAATATCCCTCACGACAATGGCCTCGAACTCCTTCTTCTCACAAAGCGACAAGAAGGCACGGGTAATATGTTGTCTTGTCTTATGAATGCGTCGATCTGATCGTATAACATTCATGTACATCTCCCCTTTCACACAGAATACTTGACATTTTGACCGATAATGTCCGATATCGGACATTTACTGGAATTATGTTCCTTGTCTTGAATTTGTTATATGTTATCATAAAGGACAATTCATAGTTAATCAATTGGAATTATAAAATTTATCAAGGTTATTTTTCCGTTATCAAAAATAACAGCTGCCATCGTTAAAACTTATCCAATCCATGTGGGTATAAATCAAAAAGCACCCAACTAGGGTGCTTTCGTTCATGCGCTATACCATTCCGTTTCTATCGTTGAATGCGGTTCCTTGGCAAACCGATTATTAGGATAAGGAAGCTCGTAGTGTTCGCGAAGGGTGGTTCCCCTGTACTCCGTTCGGAACAGTCCTCTGCGCTGGAGTTCAGGAACAACTAGATCCAGGAATTCCTCTAGTCCTCCGGCCATCAGCTGCGGCATAATATTGAAGCCGTCAGCAGCCCCGTTCTGAAACCAATGCTCTATGATATCGGCAATTTGCTGTGGTGTACCGGCTATCGTCTGGTGACCGCGACCTCCGGCCAGACGCTGCAGTAACTGACGAAGTGTCAGATTCTCACGATGTGCCATCTCGACAATCAAATTCGCGCGACTCTGATGGCCTCTCACTTCTTGAACCGGCAATTGCGGCACCGGGCCGTCTAGTGGATAACCGGTCAGATCAAAGCCGACCCGATTGGATAGCATCATTAAGCTGTAGGCAGGATTGGAAAGCTCCACGAGCTTCGCTTCCTTCTCTCTGGCTTCATCTTCCGTGCGTCCGATAATTGGGCAAATTCCCGGCAAGATGACAATGTGCTCCGGTAACCGCTTCAATTGAACCGCCCGTTGTTTCATATCTCTATAGAAGGACTCCGCTTCTTCGAAGGTTTGCTGAGCCGTGAATATCGCTTCCGCATATTCCGCAGCGAACTGTCTGCCATTCTGCGAAGAACCAGCTTGAACAAGCAGCGGTCGCCCCTGAGGTCCACGGGATATGTTGAGCGGCCCCTTCACGGAGAAATGTTCACCTTTATGATTAAGCTCATGAACCTTGGAGCTATCCGCATATATACCGGTTTCCTTGTCTCCGATAAGGGCATCGTCTTCCCAACTATCCCATAATAGGGTTGCTACGTCCAGAAACTCCCGTGCCCGATCATAGCGCGCAGCGTGTTCCGGGATTTGCTCATAGTTGAAATTTTGCGCTTCCGCATCTGTTCCTGACGTAATGATGTTCCAGCCGGCACGGCCACGGCTGAGATGGTCGAGTGAAGCAAATCTTCGAGCCAGATTGAACGGCTCATTGAAGCTCGTGGACACAGTCGCTATCAAACCGATTCGCTTGGTGACCACAGCAAGTGCGGAGAGGAGCGTCAGCGGTTCGTATCCGCCGATTGCCCCGTATCGGACGGCATTCGGACTGGTCGCTACGCGATCCGCAAAGAACAGTGAATCAAGCTTCGCTGCCTCCGCTTTAGCAGCTAAGCGTTGGTAAAAAGTGAAATCAAGCAACTGATCTAGATTCGTCTCCGGGTGTCTCCATGCTGCTTCGTGATGCCCCATCGGGGAAACGAACAAATTTAAATGAAGTTGACGATGTGCATTGCTCATAGCGATACCTCCCCGTTTGTTGAAATTAGAAAAGGCTCCCGAAACAAGAGATATCGCACGCGAAACGAGTACGGTAAACTTGTGTTTGGGAGCCTTTGGATATCCAATTGGCCGACATCATGTATTCTCACATCTTACATGAATTATACCAATTATACAAGTGGGATTAATATGTTTTATAGACTGTTGTTCGATCATGCCTTAGCTTTGCGACAATTGTAGAGAACTATCGACTTTCCCAACGATGCCAGTCAAAAGAGGATGACTCCAGCCGCGTCTGATAGTGCGGTGAAATGATGAATGGCTTGCCTGCCTGAGACACTAGCTTGCCGCCGTCGGTCAGCCCTAGATTTCGCTGCTCCAACACCTCGACGAGAAGTCGACGCCACACAGCTACTTCCTCCTGCCATTCAGGGTGGTCTGCCAGATCAGCGCTTTCGCTGAGATCGGTGCGCAGATCAAAGAACTGTTCCGTCCCGAGGAGCGGGAACCAGATGTATTTGAACCTTCCGTCCGTAATGTACTGCATCTCCTGCTCCTCCGAGTAACACGTCGAATGTTCACCGTGAACGAATTCGCGCGTGTTCGCGGGCTTTCCTTGCAATAAACCTTTCATACTGATGCCGTCTACGGTGGCGGGAATAGCCAGCCCCAGCATATCGAGGATCGTCGGCATGATATCCTGGATGGCCACTGCCCTCGAGACGGTCTTCACAGGGCGTCCGTCCTGCGCAGGCGGCTTGATGATTAGCGGAATCCGTGCCGAACCTTCGTAAGCATAGGTTTTGCGCCACAGGTGATGATCTCCCAGCATATCACCTCAGATAGAAAGACGAACAGCGTGGAGTCAAATAATCGTTGCTTCTTCAAAGTGCCGAACAGCCGGCCAAGCTGGTGGTCGATAAACGTGATCGACCCGTAGTACCCAATCCGGGCTCGTCGGATCGCCAAGCATCAGGCCGCAAGAAGCCTGTCGCGGCGATCTGTCCCTTGTATTTGCACTATCGTCTCCCGATAGCTCAATCACACTTTTGTATAATTGTTCATTCAATGGATACGCCCCTTTTAAAAAATATCTTTTTTACAAAACTATCTATGTTTATAGTACAGTGTTGATTCTGGACAATAAAATAACCGCATTGTCCAAAATGCGGTTATTTTATTGGCAGGTCTCTTAAGACTTTATTTATTAAGCATATTGTATTCAATCCATTTATCTATCTCGACTTTATTAAAGTATTTTTGATTACCTATGTCGATAAAAGGAATGAACCTATATGTGTCGTAAGTGCTAATTCCTGATTTTAACTCGGTTTGACTCTTAATAAGGTAATCAAAATCTTCTAAAGAAATTCCCATGTATTGTGCTGCATCATCAGAAGTCATTAGTGCTTTTGTTTGAGTAGTGGTTTTTAGTGGTTTTTCTAAATGTTCTTGGCTTTTCAATCCATTAGATACTACCCAACCTGATAAAATTAAGCATCCTCCGAGAATAATAATTGAAATTAGCAATAAGATATTTTCTTTTTTCAAGTTTTCCCTCCAAAATTCAAGACATTAGTAAGAATAGGACGATTGCAAAAGCTTTCTATTCGTGTTGCTCGTTGATTGAAAATTATTGTACCATATATTGGAACTAAACTCCCTCTATAGAGAAACGCTTTGCTCTCAAATACTCTCGTTTTCTCAGCTTTTGACCTTTAAATACTTTTTAGCAGACAACATTCAATGGTATGAAGTTGTAGAGGAAGAAATTTATGGATATGCTGAAGGGCAAAAGACTCTCTACCTAAACCATCTGTTGTAAAAAACGGATGGTATGGTAATGTATGGTTGCACTTTTGGATCTCCACATGTACTCATGGTGGTCAACCCTCCCACATCTCGCAGAGTCTACGCTCCCTCATTCCTTCATTCAACCTGTCCATGAGGTGGAGGTCAGATATGCTGCCCGACAGGATCTTTGTCCGTAAGTTTAGTGCCTTTCCGACTCATCCGTGCTTCTTGTTATCTTGCTGTGC